>NZ_CP016786.1:2162857-2490000 GCF_002285495.1 Clostridium isatidis
AGCAAAGGCTGCTGGAACTGATAAGGCTAATTGAATTAATGCAACTGTTGTACAGATTAAAAGAGAATTTTTTACCCAGGTTAAAAAGTCTGTTTTTTCAATTAACTTTTTATAATTCTCTAAAGTCCATTCTGCCGGAAAAAATGTTGTTTGAGTAAAAGCATCCCCCTTTGCCATAGAAGCTGATACAACTGCTACTATTGGAAATAAGGTTATAGCAATCATTACCCATATAAAAATTCTACCAAACCATAGATTTCTTACTTCATCAGGTCTTAACTTTTTCTTATATTTATTAGCTTTTTGCGACTTCATTTTAATCAACCTCCTCAAATTGGCCAGATGCTTTCATTTGTATAAATGAAATAGTTGCTATAATTACAAATATAATTATACTTAGGGCTGAGGCTATGTCATATCTACCAAATTGAATTGAAAGCTTGTAATTTACAGAAGCTAAAATATCTGTATATCCAGCAAATTGAGTATCTAATCTTGCTGGGTTTCCTAATGTAATTAAATAAGCTGAACCAAAATTATTAAAGTTAAATGCAAAACTTGAAATTATTAATGGATAAGCAGTTTTAGCCAAGGATGGCAAAGTAATGCTTGTAAATTGTTTCCACTTGCTTGCACCATCTACTTCAGCAGCTTCATAATATACTTCTGGAATTGCTGCTAAGGATCCCAAACATACATTCATCATATATGGGAAGCCTAACCATACATTAACCATTAATATACTTATTCTTGCTAAAGTAGGGTCAGTAAGCCATTTTATTGGCTCTTTTATTAAATTAATACTCATTAAAAAGTTATTTATTTGCCCGTAACTTCCATTTAATAATCCTTGAAAAGAAAGAATTGCTACAGCTGCTGGCAGAGCCCATGGAAGTATTAATATTCCCTTATAAAAGTTTCTTTCTTTCATATTTTTATTATTTAATACAAGAGCTATTATTAGGCCTAAGAAGAAACAACCTAATGTTGATACTACTGCAAAAATCATAGTCCACCCAAATACAGGTAAAAAGGTTTGTTTAAAAGGACCATTCAAAACTTCTATAAAGTTTTTAATTCCAACTAGATTGATATTTCCCTTTGAATATAGAGTATAATCAGTAAACGCATAATATATAGTTGCAGCTATTGGCATTACTGTGAATATTAAAATTGAAATTAGTGCTGGAGCTAAGTAAAAATAAGCTTTACGACTTTTTCTTTTCATGCCCATTTAAAAATCCTCCTTTATTTTATAAAAGGGGCTGTCGCAGACCCCTTTGATATAAAATGTAGAATAAAGAAGGATCCTAATCCTACATCTTAAATTTCAACTTGTGCGACAGCACCTCATATAATTCCTACCTTTGTTATTGTAATTGGCTGATTCCTTCTTTTACTTGATCCACCATGTTTTGACCAGCTGTTTTAGCATCAACTTGGCCACTTGATAATAATTGTAAGTTATTATTAGCAGGTGTCCACATTGCTTGAATTTCTGGGATATTTGGCATTGGGTTAGCAGTTTTAGCTTGTTCCATAAATGCCTTAGTATAAACATCATCTACAACATAATCCTTATCTACTGGTATTCTATGTCCAGTATTGTAAATAACATCTTGACCCTTAGCAATAAATTCTTCCATTAACTTCCAAGCACTTTCTTGATTCTTAGAATTTGCATTTACAAAACCAACTTGAACTCCCATTAATGGTTGAGGTGCCTTACCTTCTAAAGTAGGAAGTGGAATTATTTCAAAGTTTATTCCGCCATCCTTAGCAGTTTGAACATCCCATGGTCCAGAAATATAGAAGCCAGTTTTTCCCGCTGCAAAATCGCTCTTAGCTATATCAGAATTAATATCAGCAGCCATTAATTTATGTTTATTTACTAAATCGCTTAGGAATTGTAATCCCTTTACAGATCCATCATTTCCAAGCCCTATATCAGTTGGATCTAGTGTACCGTTATTATTTTTATATACATATCCACCATTAGCAGCTAAGAAGGCATATGAGAAATAGAAATTATTTATATCATATTCAAATCCAACTTCCTTAGCCATTTCAACTAATTCTTCCATAGTAGCTGGGTTTGATTTTACTAAATCTTTATTAACAAATAAGGCAGTTGTTTCTTGAGCAAATGGAATAGCATATATCTTTCCATCTAAAGTTACAGAGTCAACTATTGCTTCTGAAGTATATTTATCAGCTGAAACTAATCCTGCAGGAACTTCTGCTGTTATGCCTGCTTTTTGATAAGTACCAAGGTTGTCATGTGGAACTCCTAAAATAATATCTGGACCATTGTCACTTTGTGCTGCTTGTATCATAGCTTGGAAATCACCTTGATCTTCAACAACAGTTACTTCAACATTATTTTCTTCTCCCCATGCTTTAGCTATCTTATCAAATTCTTCAACTTCTTCTGCTGATAAGTGTGACCAGACTGTAAGTGTTGTTTTCTCTCCACTTCCACCTCCATTACTATCTGTGCCAGATTTACCACCACATCCAACTAGTGATGTTGCAGCTAATGCACCTGCAAGTACGACTGCTAATAATTTTGAACGTTTTCCCATAATAAATTCCTCCCATAATTTTTTGTTATATATTTTTTAACCCTTTATTAAGGTTTATTAGCATAATTAATTTGTATTTTTTTACAGGCATCCTTTCCGGTACCGTTTTCGACAAATCCTAAAAAATTTTGTTGAACTTCATTTCTCTCCAATAAAGATATAGTATTTTAAATTCAACAGCATCATTAAAATTAGAAATATCATAATTAATTAATTTTTTTATTTTTTCAATTCTATAAAATAAGGTATTTCTATGGATATATAGCTTGTCTGCTGATTCGCTTATTTTTAATCCTTCATTAAAAAATACTTCAATAGTTTTTATTAAATCTTCATCTAGCTTAGAAAACTTCTCATCATATTCCTTAAAAATTCTATTTGCAAAGCTTTTATCTGAATTTCTAATAATTCTTTCTAATAATAATGAATTTTCCTTATAAACTTTAGATTCTAAATTGTATTTTAAACATATATCAATATTATTTTTTAATGTTTCAAACTTTTCTTTTAGTTCCTTATATTCTTCAATTTTACAGAAGCTTATATAACATTTTCTACCAAATTCTTTTTCTAAAGCAGCATATATTTCATAAATATCTTTATCACTAACATCATTTTTACTTACAATAATTATATATTTATCTTGACTAACTAAAATGCTATCATCATTAAAATATTCTTTCTGTAATAACTTTACAGCTTTTTGATTATCTTTTTCTAAATATATAAGAATTAATTTAAAGGGCTTGTACCTTATTACTTCTTTAATAAGCTCTTCTGAAAATTCCTTTCCCTTAATTAAATCATTTATTATTTCTTCTCTGGATTTAACTGCATTTTTTAGTTCCTGCTCTAAACAGTATTTTAATAAGTTCAAACAATGGCTGTAATTTTCATAAGTTTCTAAGGTTAGTTCTTCTGTTGGTATTTCTAATATACTGCTAATTATTCCTTTGCTTTTACCTTGCAAAAAATCTGCAATAACTGTACCATCCTTTTCGCTTATTTTGAAAGGAATCTGTATTTCATTTCGTATCTTATCAAAAGAATTCCTTAGACCATACATAATCTTCCCCCATAAAAGAATACTATTTTCGGAAACGTTTCCGAAACGTCGAGAAAAATATATAAATTAAATATATTATCTAAAAACATATTTAATTTATATTTAGATTATACATCTGTAATCGTTTTAATTCAATAGTTAAATTACACAAAAGAAATAATATTTTTTGTACAAACTTACAAGAATAAAAATAAAAGGATAACATATCCAGATTTTATATCTTTCTATGTTATCCTAATGTAATTTTTTATTTTATTTGCTAATTGATTTAAGAGTCTTATTCATTTCAATTAACTCAATTGCAAGATCCTTTATTGTTTCTGCAGACATTAATTGGTCTTCTGCATGCATTATTATTAGAGAAAATTCTAATTTATCTCCTTCAGCCTCTTTAGTTATTAAACCTGCATGAGCATGATGTCCGTTAACTAAAAATTCTTTTGCTTCTTCAATCTTTTTTTCTGCATCTTCAAATTTAAAGGCTCTTGCATCTCTTATAGCTTCAATAGCTAAAGATTTTGCCATTCCTACGTTACTTATTATTTCAAATGCTACTAATTCTAGTTCGTTCATAAATTATCCCCTTAATTAATAAATTATTTATTGTCTTATAACAGATTTATTATACGCTTACGTTTGAATTTTCCGCTTCTGCTTGTTTTGCTGCTGCTTTATTAGATGCAATAACGAAAGGTGCATAAACAAGTGTACTAACTGCTAAACAAACAAATCCCATTACAAGTCCCATAATTTCTCCACCTGTTCCAAGGAAAGGAATTAATGGTCCTGGTGTTGTCCAAACAACTCCGTAAGCTATTGGTGGTATTATTTTTAATACAACGATTGCAAAGTAGCCAATTAATATGTTAATTACTGGTACTAATATAAATGGAATTACGAATATTGGATTTAAAACTATTGGTAATCCGAATACTACAGATTCATTAATATTGAATAATCCTGGTGCTATTGATAATTTTGCGATATCTCTTTGATCTCTAGCTTTAGAGAATATAAAGATTGCTATTAATAATCCAAGAGTCATTCCTGATCCACCATAGTTTGCAAATGCATCATTTAATGCCCATGTATTTGGATAAGGAGCTCCCCATGCAGTTAAATTCTCTTGTACGTACTTTATGTTTGCTGCATTTGCTTCTGCGAACATTGTATCTCTAATAGCTGCAACTGTATTAGGTCCATGAATACCCATGATCCATAATAAGTTTGAAACTATTGCTAATACAACTGTTGACCAAATGCTTGATCCAAGCTTAGTTAATGGAGCTTGTAGAACATTATATACTAATGTATGGATACCACCGCCATTTGTAACTTTTAATAATATGAAGTTTGCAATTGAGAAACCGATTGTTACTATCATAATTGGTAGTAAGATCTTAAATGTTCTTGCAACTGCAGGTGGCACTTGTTCTGGCATTTTGATTTCTAACTTTGGAGATTTAGAAAGTCTTGTTAAAACTTCACCAACTATTAAACCTACTATAATTGCAACGAATAATCCTTGTGCACCTAAATATTGAGTTGATAGGTGACCAGCTTGCTCACTGTTTGGATAGATTATAAAGAAAACAGAAAGAGCTGTTAAACCTGTTAATAGGTCGTCCCCACCCATTGTTCTTGAAAGGTTTCTAGCAATTAAAAATACTACTAAGATTGCTAAAATATCTGTAGAACCCTTTAAAACTGGTGAGAATATCGCTTGATAATCTGCTAAATTGGGAATTAAATCTCCTAAATGAATAAGTTTAGCAATAAAACCATTTGGATCTAGTAAAACGAAGTTTAGTAGGATCATTAGTGATCCAGCCATTGTTAGTGGAAATGTTAAGATAAATGCGTCTCTTATGGCACAAACATGCCTTTGAGCGTTTAGTTTGGTTGCTATTGGAACTAAGAATTTCTCAATAGCTCTTGAAAATGCTTCCATAAATTTTCCCCCTTAAATATAATTTTTTATATAAATCTATTGATGTTATTCACCAATAGTTTTAATAACTTGTTCTAAAATAGCTTTTCCATTCATTGTTCCATAAAGCCTCATATCAATAACTTCAACTGGAACTCTTCCTTGAACTAAAGCATCAACTTGTGGTTTTTGGAATCTAACTTGTGGTCCTAAAAGTACCATATCTACTTTATCTATAACGCTTGCTGCCTCTGATACTGGTAAAGCATTTATTTCTATTTCAATACCTTTCTCTTGAGCTGCTGCTTTCATCTTATTTACTAATAAACTTGTTGACATACCCGCTGCACATACTAATAATATATTTTTCATAATTATTTCCTCCTAAAATTATTATTTATTATTATAAATTCATTCCTTACCTAAGCTAACGATTACAATTCCTCGCCATTTGTCTCTATAACCTTCTTATACCAATAAAAACTTTTCTTTTTTATTCTTCTTAAAGTTCTCAGACCTTCTTCATCCCTATCAACATATACAAAGCCATATCTTTTTCTATATCCATTTAACCAGCTTAATAAATCTGTAAAGGACCATGTACAATATCCTAAAAGTTCTACCCCATCAGTTATTGACTGCTTGCAAGCTAAGATATGATCTCTTATATAGTTAATTCTATAGTCGTCATTTATGATATCTCCTGGCTCAACCTTGTCAAACTCTCCAAGACCGTTTTCAGTAACCAGAATTGGCAGTCTATATCTGCTATTTAATCTTCTTATACCTATTCTTAAACCCGTAGGATCTATTTCCCAATCCCAATTAGTTCTTTCTAAATAAGGATTTTTTATTGTTTTAAATAGACCAGGCATTCCATAATCTTCTGATGTTCCTTTTTTACCTGATGTATTTATTTTTTCAAAATTACCTATACCATCTAGAGGATTTTTTTCTACTGTTTCAGAACGATAATAATTAATTCCTATAAAATCAGGCTTTCCTCTTTCAAGTAATTCTAAATCACCATCTTCAATTTCAGGTGCCGTTCCTCTTTTTTCATAGGTACTATAAGCATAAGATGGGTAATGGCCAAAACAATAAACATCTAACCACCAATGACAATTTATATCTTCTGCATTTTCTCTTGCTAGAATATCTTCTGGCTTGCAGGTATGTGCATAGTTTGGAGTTAAAGCAAAGCTTGGTCCTATCATTCCATTTGAAACACATTTTCTAAAAGATTCGATAGCTTTTGCATTTGCTAAGCTGGCAATATGATTTGCCTTAAGCATCCTTTTTTCATCCATCACACCAGGTGGATGTATTCCTAGCTTATACCCTAAAAGCATAAATACATTTTGTTCATTCATAGTTACCCAGTATTTAACTCTATCACCATATCTTTTATAAAGAGTTATGCAATAATTATTAAAGTCGTCTATTATCTCTCTGGATTCCCAACCTCCATAAAGATCTTGAAGGGCTTTTGGTAAATCCCAATGATAGATTGTTATTATTGGCTTAATATCGTTTGCAATTAACTCATCTATTAACTTATCATAAAATTCTAAACCCTTTTCATTTACCTCGCCTCTGCCTTTTGGATAAATCCTACTCCAGGAAATTGAAAATCTATATGCTTTCAAGCCCATTTCTTTCATTAAGGCTACATCTTCTTTAAATCTATGGTAAAAATCCACGGCAATTTTCCCATTGGTATTTTTATAGGTTTTACCAGGAATTTCACTAAATTCATCCCAGATGCTTGGACCTTTTCCATCCTCATCATAAGCTCCTTCAACTTGATATGCTGCAGAAGCACTTCCCCATAAAAAACCATCTTTAAATTTATCTAGTTTTTCATGTATCAAGGTTTTTCCTCCTCTCTGTCTTATGTGTTAATTATATACTAAAGTTTTATCCTTGTAACCATTTTCACCCCTTAAAAAAACAGGGCTTGAAGATTTAAAATTTGTTACCTATTAGTTACAATCTGTTTTTTATATCTGTTACTAAATCACCTAAAATTAGGCTTTCATAGAAATTAAATATAAAAAATCACTAAACTAAAAAAAACAAAAATGGAACTATAATACAAATTTCTTGTAATATAGTTCCATAAATATAAAACTTTTATTAAATTCTTATACTCCTAAAACTTCTAATACATGTTCTAATATTGCTTTTCCATTCATTGTTCCATATAATCTCATATCTATAACCTCAACTGGAATTCTTCCATTTACCATGGCATCAACTTGAGGCTTTTGAAATCTTACTTGTGGTCCTAAAAGAACAATATCTACCTCATCTATTACTCTTGAACATTCAGATACTGGAAGTGCATCTATATTAATTTCAATTCCCTTTTCCTTCGCTGCCGCTTTCATTTTATTTACTAATAAACTTGTTGACATACCTGCTGCACATACTAATAATATTCTTTTCATACTATTCCCCCCTAATATAAATTATAAATAATTTAATAAATATTCTTATATAATATATTACTTTATAATTTAATTATATTACAAAAATAAATTTAGTAAACATTTACACGGATTTTCATTGCTTTATTTTAGTTTATATAATCAATATTTTTCATGCTTAAAATATATGTAGTAAAAATCAAAAAACAATACTTATTTATAATTTCTATATAATCTCCTGCCTATTGCCTCAAGAATATATAATACAGGTATTTGAGTTGTAATATCATAATTTCCTATTTTCTCTTGCTGTACATAATAACTAATATTTAAATCTGAAATTTTAGCTAAAGTTGAATTTTCATTATTTGTAATGCTTATTATTTTGCTGCCTTTTTGCTTTAATTTATTTATATTATCTATAACTTCTGAAGTTTCACCTGATACTGAAATTGCAATACATATATAATTTTCTGAAGTATCTACTGGTAAGGGATAAAAAGGATCATCAATATATATTGATCTTTTGCCTATTACTGAAAAATACCTTGCAGCATATTTAGATAAAATACCTGAAAAACCAATACCTACAAAAATAATATTTTCAGCTTTATTAATTTCATTGCATACTTTGTTTAGCTTATAATTATACTCTTCTGACTGGGACTTTTTTAAAAAATCTATTATCATAGATGTATTATCAGTCAATTCTCTTCTGTTTGATTCTTCTAGATACATTTTAAATTTTAATTTAAATTCTGTGAATCCTTCACAATCTAGCTTTTTGCAAAATCTAAGAATAGTAGTGGTTGAAACATGAGCTTCATTGGCTAACTCCCTGATTCTCATATAAACAACTTTCTCACTATTCTTCATTATATAGTTATAAAGTGACAATTCTAATTCATTTAAACTTTGTATCTTATTATAGCTAAACATTTCTAATCTCCTTTACTCAATTTATAAATAGACCTAAGAGCCTATTTATTGTCTTAAAAGGCTGAAATCAATTAAGACTTCAGCCCCATTAAATTATATCTCTTCTCCCCTTGTTTCAATAACATGTTTATACCAATAATAGGATGCCTTTTTCTTTCTTTCTAAATTATTATTATGGTCAACATATATAAATCCATACTGCTTTTTATATCCATTTAACCAGCTTAATAAATCTATAGCAGACCATGCATAATAACCTTTTATATTTACACCTTCTTTTATAGCATCTTTTACTGCTCTTAAGTGTTTTTCAATAAACTTAATTCTTGGTATATCTACTACTTCCCCCTCTATAATTGGGTCTTCGTCTCCTAGTCCATTTTCTGTTATATATATTTTAACATCGCCATATCTTTCTTTTAATAGCTTTAAACCATCTAAGAAACCTTCAGGTGATATTTCCCATCCCCATTTAGTATATACTTTATCATCCATTCGTACTGTTTTATATACTCCATCGAAGGAAGGATTTCCAGGTGAACCAGTTGAATTTTCTCTAGTTCTTTCTACATTTTCTTGAACATCATTTTTCATAACTCTTTGTGGCTGATAATAGTTTAATCCTATAAAATCATTTTTATCAGCATTTCTTCTTATTATTTCTAATTCTTCAGCTGTCCAATCTATTTTAACTCCAAGCTTTTCAATATGATCTACAACATATTTTGGATACTCTCCCTTAAGAATTGGATCATAGTACCAATAAGTATCTAAATTTCTTGCATGTTCTGTTGCTTTAATATTTTCTTCCTTATCATCAACACTGAAGGCTGGTGAATATACATGAGTTATTCCTATTTCTCCATATTGTTTCAAGGATTTGTATAGCTCAACAGATTTAGCATGAGCTAGGAAAACATTATGAGTAGCTTGGAAATATTTATTCTTATCTCCTACGATTGCTGGTGGATGAGCCCCTGCTAAATATCCTAAGCCACAAAATACTACTGTTTCATTAAAAGTAATCCAATGCTTTACTCTATCTCCAAAAGCTTTAAAACATGTTTCTGCATAATTAACGAAGGCATCAATAGTTGCTTTATTTGTCCATCCACCTTTTTCTTCTAATACTTGAGGCATGTCCCAATGATAAAGTGTAACAAATGGTACAATACCATACTTTAAGCATTCATTAATTACATTATTATAAAATTCTATTCCCTTTGGATTTACTTCACCAGTTCCATTTGGTATAATTCTTGGCCATGATATAGAAAATCTATAAGATTCTAATCCCATATCAGCCATAAGCTTAATATCTTCTTTATATCTATGGTAATGGTCTACTGCTACATCACCATTTGTTCCTTCAAAAGTTTTTCCAGGTATTTTAGAAAATACATCCCAGTTTGAAATACCTTTTCCATCTTCATTCCATGCACCTTCAACTTGATAGGCTGCAGTTGCTGCTCCAAATAAAAAGTCCTTTGCAAATTTCATTTCTACTCCTCCAATTTATAAAAATAAGTTAATTTATTTAGCAGTATTACCAATGCTTCTATTTTATAACTCTTATAGTATAGTAAAGAGCATTACCATATTGAGATTTTTCTTTAAAGACTGCTTTAACATACTTTTCTAATTCATTATCAGCAAGTTCTGTTTCAACTTCATAAATAGTCTTAATTCTATTACTTGCATCAGCTAGCTTAAATTTAACTTTATCATCTTCATAATTATCAAAAAAATCTCTTATAAATTTCATTTGAGCTGCATTTATTTCTATTTTACTCATATTCAAATCCCCCTAAAATGTTTTATATACTAATTTTAAAACATTTTCATAAAAAAAACTTATTTTTATAAATTAATAAAACAAATAATTTATTAAATAACTTGTTTTATTTTTGTAACAGCACGTTATAATATTGTATCATAATTTCTATAAAAAACTCTTGATATTAAAGCATAATATCAAGAGCCCCTTTATTATTTCCATATTTCTTCTGTTATTTCTTTTATTAGCCTAATCTTATTCCATTGTTCTTCCTCAGTTAAAATGTTACCTTCTTCTGTAGACGCAAAGCCGCATTGAGGACTTAAACATATTTGATCTAAATCCAGGTATTTAGTCGCCTCTTCTATTCTTCTTATAATAGTTTCCTTACTTTCAAGTTTTCCTGTTTTAGAGGATACTAGACCTAGTACAACTTGTTTATCTCTTGGAACATATTTTAAAGGTTCAAAACCGCCTGATCTCTCATCGTCAAATTCCAGATAAAAAGCATCTACATTGGCATTAGCAAATAAAATTTCTGCTACTAGATCATAAGGTCCTTCTGAAGCGTATGTTGAATGATAATTCCCTCTACAAACATGAGTAGTGATTATTAAATCTTCTGGTAAATCTTTAATAGCTAAGTTATTTAACTTAAGAAATAAATTTAAAGTATCCTTCACTTGTTCCTCTGTATATCCAAGACGCTTTAGTAAGTTTCTATCGCAGAAAGTTCCCCAAGTACAATCATCTAACTGAATATTTCTGCAGCCTAAATCATAAAAAGCTCTTATAATTTGATTATAAGTTTTTACAATATCATTAATTAAATCTTCTTGATTTTCATATATAAACTTTACATCTGCTATATTTTCTGGTCTTTGTAATTCTAATAATAATTGTGCTGGTGCAGGAATAGTTTGTCTTGCTTCTACTCCCTCTTCATCTGCTAGTTCCTTCAGAAATTTATAATGTTCAAGAAAAGGATGTTCACCAGTAAATTTTATTTTTCCTAAAATTCCAGCAGTTTCGGCTCTAGTTTCTTCCCCCTTAAACTGATAACCTCTTTCTACCTTTTTATATTCAACTCCATGAATACCCCACATAAAATCTAAATGCCACCAGCTTCTTCTGAACTCCCCATCTGTTACAGATTTTAAGCCAGCTGCCTTTTCTTTCTTTACAAGTTCTCTTATAGCCTTATCTTCAATAGCTCTAAGAACTTCCCTAGAAATTTCCCCATTTTCATATTGCTTCCTAGCCTTCTTGAGTTCCTCTGGTCTAAGAAAACTACCAACAATATCATTTCTGTAGGGTACTTGTAATCTCTGTTTTCCTAATAATTCCTTTGTCATAAATAGCCCTCCTTATTTTTTGTCTAGAATATTATACCATATAAATTTATATATAATCTTATCACTATTACACTTTTCATTTTTTGTTAATAAAAAAGTTATGAAAATCTGCTGATTTTACATAACTCTATTTTAAAGATTACACTATAATATTAAGCTCAAAAAACACTTCTAACTCCTAACTCCAAACTCCACACTCCTAACTCCTAACTCCACACTCCTAACTACTAACTCCTAACTCCACACTCCTAACTACTAACTCCACACTCTACACTCCTAACTGAATAAAGTTTTTCTAACTCTTTCTTTGGCATTAATGCTTCAACTAAAAATCCCATTATTATAACTCCTGGAAGATCTATTAAAAATCTCGCCAAGGTAAACTTATATCCTAAAGCTCCAACTTCAAACATTAAGGTAGATATTTTGATTACACACCAAGCATTCATAAAAATAATTATATTCCTAAATCTAACCCCTTTTTTAAGTAGAACTTTTGTAAAAGGAAAGGCTGCATACATAGGGCCAGCAGCAATAGTTCCCATAAGAATGGAAAGAATAATTCCCTTTATTCCCGAATCATATCCCATATATTTCATCATAGTTTCCCTAGGAAGCCACACATCTATAAGTCCTAGTAAAAGCATTATTGGCGGGACTACTGAAATCATCTGTTTTATACTTGAGAAAATTGAGTTTAGAGACTTTAAACCTAGATTTTTATTCCAAATAAAAACTATTAACAATACTAAAAGCATCACTAGAAAAAAGGAATATCTTTTAATCAATTTCTTAATCATAATAATACAATCACCTTCTCAACAAAAAATGCTACTAAAATTGAAAAAATAAAGGCAATTATATTTCTATAAACTGTAGCTCTTTTACCTATATATTTTGCTTCTAAAGGAATTGTTATTAAACCAATTAAGGTTAAAGTTGATACAAGGGCTGCAACTTGCGCCATTCCTGCTCCATTATTTATAAGCATATCAGCTGTAGAAAAAGCTACAAAGGTAGGCATCATAACAATAGTTCCAATTAAGGCTGATAATATTATGCCAAGGAAAGCTGAATTAATTCCTAGTATGCCCCTTATAGTTTCAGGTGTTAGTATGGCAAGAATTAAGCCAACAGAAATAACTATTCCTAAAAACTGTGGCAAAATATTTTCTAAAGATTTCACCCCCTTAATAAAAACCTTTTTAGTTTTATCCTTATCTTTTTTATATGATAATAAAAATAATATAAATGTTGCTGAATAAAGAAAAAAGCAGCTCATTATTTCACTCCAATAACTTTTTAATAATATTATTATATTAATTTTATAAACATTAATGAGATAATTATTAACAGAATTTAATTATAAACAATTGTAAAAACATAAAAATAAAACTCTAACA
The DNA here is from genome assembly GCF_002285495.1 of Clostridium isatidis. Classification (NCBI taxonomy): domain Bacteria; kingdom Bacillati; phylum Bacillota; class Clostridia; order Eubacteriales; family Clostridiaceae; genus Clostridium; species Clostridium isatidis. The sequence goes on from NZ_CP016786.1 coordinate 2,176,345, forward strand.
AACTAATCTGTCAGAGTTTTTGCTATAAAACTTATAAAATTAATCTTACCACTAGGATATTCTTAAATAATACCCTTAATATCCTCTAAATATTTAAACATTTGACTTAAATAAGTATCCATACTGTCAAGATACTTATCAGCCTTAACTGTATCACCTTCATAAAAGGCAGATATAGCTTTACTAGCTGTCTCATGTACCTTTTGATGAGATTCTTCCATCTCCTTAAATTCTTTTAGACTGCTATATTTCTTACCTTCATTTCCATAATACCATCTTCCTAAACGGCAAGATTTAAAATCAGCTAGTTTTTCTGGTTCTAATTTTTCATAGCCTAGGAAAGTATTATAAACCCTCCACTTCCAAACTAAATGATCTGTCTTAAAAATTTCCATCATTGTTTTATCATCTAAGAATTCTCTTTTATTTAAAAATTCTTTTCTAAAACCATGTACATGCTTGCTTGAATTATTTATGTATTCTCCAATACTTTTACTTTTTTCTTCTATAAAATCTGATTCTTTAGCTATTTCTTCTATTCCATTAGTTAAGCTTTCTGTAATAGCATGTTGTTCTTCCATATTTGAAGCAACTTGATTTATAGTTTCGTCTATTTCATTAATAGAATTAGATATATCGTGTATTTGCATTAATGCTTCATTTATAATGCTCTTTCCTGTATCTAATTCCTCTATAGACTTCTCAATTTGACTAGAGGAATTGTCTATTGCTAAATTTAAAGCCTCAATATCCTTCATAACATTTTCCAAGGATATTCTAGTATCTTCAGCAAGTTTTCTTACCTCATCTGCAACTATTGCAAAGCCCCTGCCATTTTCTCCTGCTCTTGCAGCTTCAATAGCAGCATTTAAGGCTAATAGATTTGTTTGATTTGCTATTCCCTTTAATAAAGTTATTACTTGATTTATAGATTTTGTTTTTTCTCTTACTTCATCCATTTCTTTATTTATATTTTTCGCTTTTTCAAAGTATCCAACAATAAAATCCATGGATTTTTCTATTTTTTCCACACCAGCTTCTGCAATTCCAGTAATATCCTGTGTATGATTTGCTACATCCTGTGAAAAACTTGATATTTCTTCACTTGAAGCTATCATTTCTTTAATGCTGTTATAGAAATTATTTACTTGCTCAGTCTGAGTGCTTGTACTTTTTATTATATCTCTTAAAGAATCCATTCTCGTCATTTCTGATAATATAGTATCTAGGCTAAGTAAGTTCTTTACTTTATCTGCCTTTATCTTATCTATAAGTTTATTCCACTTTTTTGAAAGCTCTGCTGATCCTATTTCTTTTTCATCAATATAGATTAATTTTTCATTTAATAAATTATCTATAGCCATTAATAGTATATTTTCATTTATAGTATTAACAGTATTAAATTCAGACTTGCTTTTTTGATTTTTTCTAAACTTTATCATAATTCCTCCAAAGATTGTAAAGTATATAATAAAATTATACAGCATATTAACATAACTTTCTACTTTTAAGTAAACTTTAATATATTTGGAAGGAGATTATGAGCTGTATTTACTAATAAATTTTACTACTCCGTCCTTTTCATTACTCTCTATGACTTTTGTTGCTATCCTTTTTAACTCTTCTGCTCCATTTTCCACAGCATAACATTCATCGGATATCTTAAACATTGGAATATCATTAACATTATCCCCAAAGCTAATAAGTTTATCGCAATTTACATATCTCTCTAGTTCCTTTATTCCATTTGCCTTAGAGGCTTTGCTGCTATAAGCATCTAAATAATAGCCCTCCCCATATATGTCCTTATAATAATCCACATATAAACCTTCTATTAACTTTAGTTCATTATATATAGCTTTTATTTTTTCATAATCATCAAATAATACAAAATTAATTACTTCCATCTCTTCTAGAAGACTATAATAATCATCTATTTTTACAAAGGTCTTTAGTTTTTTCTCACATCTCTCATTATAAAAATCTTTTTCTGGATTATTTATTATTCCTCTATAATAAACAAAAATATGGTTATCTTTTATACCATATAAAAAGCAATTCTTATCATATTTTTTTAAAATATCTAAAACTCCCTTTACTACAGTATCCTCTAACTTATTAATTTTTATATATTCTTGTTTTGCTATATCATAAATTAATACTCCATTCATTAAAACTACTGGGATTTTGATATTAATTCCCTCTAAAATATCTACAACGGTAGCTGGAGTTCTTGCACTAGCAATAGTAAAGTTTACTCCCTGTTCTATTAATCTATTTAATTCTTTTTTTGAATAATCTGATATTTCCTTGTTTTTATTTAATAAGGTCCCATCTAAATCTGAAACAAATAACTCCATACTTTCACACTTCCTATAAATTTTACTTTAGTTATATTATAATCTAATTTTTGATTATAACATAATTCTCTTATTATAAAGATATATAAATTAAAAAGAGGCTGTAAAACAGCCTTTTTTAGTATATACCCTATATTTTCTTTATTCCTTTTGATTATGGGTTCCATCACAATAAGGTGGATTTTTAGTTTTTTTACATCCACATAAATATGTTATTCCATCTTTTTCTGCATCAAAATACATTGGTCCTAAGCCTGTTCCCTTATGACCTTTAAAATCGCAGAATGGTTCTTTTTCTGATTCTCCACATGTACACCAGGCATATTTTTTTCCCTTTTGAAGTTCTACAGTTATTGGTCCGCTAGTAATTGTCTTCTTTTCCATAATCAATCTCCTTTTATCTTTTAATTACCATTTTCCATTAGAAACATGACCTGCTATTTCAGCCTTAGCTCTCTGTTTGATAGTCCATGCTTCATTTTTAGTTTGTTCAAAGGATGTTACGCATTTTGCATCAAGCTCCATCTTTATACCTTCATCGCATAATTGAGCAATTTTAGTAGCTAAATGAATAATTTCTATATGAATATCATTTGTTGGAGTTGATGAATAGATTTTATCAGCTTCTTCCTTGCTTAATTCTACGAATTTATCTTTAGGAACTAAACACTTTGGGCATTTTTCAGGTGCTTCAGTTCCTTCCCACACAAATCCACAAACTGTACATTTAAATAATTTTTTCAATTTTATTACCTCCTTAAAAAATTAACCATATGAAATTAAAAAATAATTTCATATGGTTATTATTTATAAAATTTTTAAAATATATTCTTATTTAAAATTGAGAAGTTCTTTGTAAGGTGCTATATAAAATATAAAATGAATTTAACTAGTATTAGAACAATTAAAAATAAATTGATTTTAATTTATATAATAATAAGTTAATTCCAAAAATTATTAATAATATAAAAATATTTATTTTTAAAACATATTCTTTTGCAAGAAAAATCTCATTGAAATATACACAAAGAAGACTAACTAAAATTGAAATTAATACTACTAAAACTCCTATATTTTTTCTATCTATAAAAAAGACTTTATACTTAAAAGTATTAATAAACTCGATACATACTGCATAAATAATTAAATTAATAAAATATGGAATATTTAAACTTATATCATATTTATCTATAAAAATATTATTATACTCTATTAACACTGAAATAATAAGAAAAATCCCTAGATAATTAATTATTTTATATAAAAAGTTTATAATCCATTCTAACAAGCTCCTTTTAGAAGAGTTTTTTATAAACTCCTTACAAAAGTTAATATAATCATAACCCACGACATCCTCTATCAATAGACCTTGATTCTGAGCTTCGAGAGCCTTTAATAATATCTCATTTAACTTTTCCTTATATATCTTTTCTTTTATATTATTGTTAGATAGATATAATTCTATTTGAGTAAATACCTTTCTATTTTCTTTAGTAAGCTGCTTTCTTAGTTTCTTATATTCCTTATTCAATATCTTCTCCCCCAATAAATTAACATTTAGAAACAATCTAATATATTTATTATATATTAATTTGTATTAAAACCCCAAATTTTTAATAATATTACATAATGATAAAATAAAAAACTCTCCTGCTTTTACACAAGAGAGTTAAATCTATCCCTATACAACTCCACACTACTAACTCCACACTCCTAACTACTAACTCCTAACTCCACACTCCTAACTGTCTAAGGAAATTTTTTCTCCTCTTCTCAGCTTTGCCCTCATATTATTTATTAGCTCATCCATCTTTTCAAGCTCTGCTAATACTGCTTTTTCTTCTTTATCTGTTTCGATTATTTTATGAATTCCACCATTTTTAATTACTATTCTTTTATCTGCTATAAGGGCAAGACTTGGATCATGAGTTGCCATAAGAACTATTTTTTCTTCACTTACTAGAAGATTTAGGGCCCTTTTTCTATCTATACCTGCATTTTCAATTTCATCTATTAAAACTATTGGAGAAGTACTTAATATGGCTGTATCAGCTATCATTAAAGCCCTTGATTGACCTCCGCTTAATCTTGTTATTGGAGTATCTAAATCAAACTTTTCTCCAGCTAATTCATTAGCAGCAGATATTATTTTTTCTATAACTTCCTCTTCATTTTCTATCATTCTGCTCTTAGCATGAAGTTCTAAAAATTCCCTTACTGTAAGATCCATTACAAAATTCATATTTTGAGATAACTGAGCAACCAGCTTATTGCTTGTAGAAAATCTAAGGCTTGGGTCCGCCTTTTCTCCATTTAGTAGAATAGTTCTTCCAGTAGGAGTATCTTTATTAGCAGCCCATTCTATATCTGCAAGAAGCCTGCTCTTTCCTGAACCTGTTGGTCCTACAATTGAAATAATTTCACTTTTTTTAATAACCAGTTCTGTAAAGTTTTCTGGATTACCACTCTTGTCTTTTCCTGCAAGTATGGTAATAGAATCTACTCTTTCTTTATCTAGTCCTAAAAATTCAATCATTTGATTAAGATATAATTCTAAGTCAGCCTTAATTTTATCTATATCTATTGCCCATTCCTCAAGATCTTCTGCTGTAAAATGATTTAAATATTCTTCTAGGCTGTAATCTTTAAAATCCTCCACATCTAACTTATTATTTTCAAAAAAGGATAAAATGAAAGGATATTTGTTTTCCAATTCTCTTATTTTTTGCTTTTCTAATTCCTTTATCTTAATCATTATTATCACCTATTTGTATCTTTCTTACATTTCCCATTTGATATTCTGAGCCTATTCTTGTTTCTCCTAGGCAGTAAGAGCATAAGGCTGAAGGCATTGGGAACTTTAATTGTTTACCCCTAACTGTATCAATATTTAAATTCTCATCATATATCAAAGTGCTAAGTTCATAGGCCCCTTGACCTGTAAGACCATTTACAAAGATAATTATTGCTTGAGGATTTACAGAATTTACCCTTGAGGCAAAAACTTCCCTTTCAGCCTGAGAAACAATGTCTCCCTTTGTAATTACTATAATATCAGCAGTTTTAAGCATTGGACCAATCTTTTTAGGAGTGTTTATTCCACTTAAATTGTCTATTACACATACTGCCTTTATTCCCTTTATATATGGAGAACATCTATTACAAAGACCAGCACTTTCAGTAATTAATAAATCTAGCTTTTCACTTATTCCCCAGTTTACAACTTCTTCAATATTGCTTGCAAAATAGTGATCTGGACATAAAGATCCTGATAGGCCCTTTTTCACTGGAATACCAGCCTTTTCATATAATAGGTCATCATCTGTATAAAGGCAGTCAAATTTAACTACTCCTACAGATAGCCCCCTACTCTTTATTGATTCGATAGTCTTTAATATTACAGAAGTTTTTCCTGAAGATGGAGGACCTGATACATTAACTAAATTCATCTATTATTCCCCCTTAACACTATTGTAGAATATATCTTCACATTTCTTAATTAAGCTTGAAATATCATTTTCCTTGATAAAATCCCAGCCAATCCACATATACCTGTTTTCCTTTGGAAGCATATTATCAACTTCTGGATTAACGCTTGGGAATTTTCCTTGATGGGCTAAAATTTCTCCCACTTCTTTTCCTGCAAAGAAATCAACTATAGGCTTTAATTCTTCCTTCTTTTCTTTCTTAGTAAGCATAAATACCGGGCTTATAATAGCACCTTCCCTTGGCCATACTGCTGTCATTGGGCCGCCTTCTTTAACCATCCAAGTAAAGAAATAAGGCATAATAGTTATTACAGGCTTATCTCCAAGCTTAATATGTGATTTTACCATTTCTGCTGGATGCATGCTTCTCTTTAGATTTCTGGCTAATCTTTTAATACCATCTTCTCCAAATCTTCTAAAGATATTTAGTAAGATAGAATTAAATAAATCTAGGTCCTTCATTGGTAAACTTATACTATTTTCAAATTCATCCTGTAAAATATCTTCCCAGCTTTCAGGTGCCTTTCTTCCTTTTAGCTCATCTTTGTTAACTAAAAATATTGCTGGAACAACTGATAAAATTGAATATTGTCCATTAGGATCCTTTAAATTTATATAATCATTATTAAAGTCCCTATTATAATTTTCTATACCTGTTATATCTTCAAAAAGATTTTCTGCCTTATATTTACCAAATAAATTTTTATCAAAGAATATATCAAAACCTGCTGATATAAACATATCTGGCAGCTTTTCTACAGCATCATTTTTAAGCTCTTCAATTATCCAATCTACTCCCATTGAAGCAGCCTTTAATTCATATTCTAAATTATAAGGTAAATTACTTTCCTTAATAAATTTTTCAAAAGCTTCATTTAAAGGCACTTTAACCGGACAAGGCAATACTCCAGCAATCTTTATATTTTTATTATTGTCCTTCTTTTCCTTAATTTCATCTTCTTCAATTTTTTCTACTAAATTATTAACAAAGCTTTCTAGATTAATTTTCTTTAACTTTAAGGCATTTTCTAAAGTAACTGCCTTTCCAAAGGTCTTTCTGGCATTTTCATCCTTTATATTATCAAAACCTGCAGCAACTAATAAATTAATGGCAGCTGGATATTTTTCTGTAATATCATATAAACTATCTTTTATATTAAAATATTTGTTCTCCATTTTACTTCTCCCCCACAATAAAATATATAAACATTTTACACATTATTTACCAAAAAATCCGTAACTTCCGTTACATTTATTATTTAAAGTTTACAATATTCAATAAAGTAATAATTAAATTTCAGAAACTAGGCAGTAGTTTCATCCTAAATTGTACATTATAAATTATGAATTGTGAATTGCAAAAAAGAGGCTGTATCAGCCTCTTTTTGCACTACTCCCTCCACACTTCTCCAATAACATTATCTATTTTCTCAACAGCCTTTTCTATAGCCTTCCTTCTTTCTTCTTCGCTATTTCCTGTTCCATCTACTAAGAGTTCTTGGAACCTCTTTATTCCCATCATTTTTACTAAATCTTCTACATAATTTAAGCCCCTATTTAAAACTGGCCTTAACATCCATGGAATTTTTCCTCCAGAAGATTGAACATAGATCATTCCTCTTGGCTTATCATCTAATAAGCCCTTAACCTTATCATCAGTAATACTTATTGTTTTTCCATTCATAATGACACAGTCTAAATATTCCTTAAGAGGAGATGGGAAAGATAAACTCCACATTGGAGCAGCTATAACATACATATCTGCTTCTTTAAATTGGTCTGTTAGTTTAACTATTTTATGTATTTCTTCTTGTTGATGAGGAGGCAGATCCTTAAAAGCTTCTTCTTTTATTAAAGCATTTCTTCCCTCAAAATATTGATATTCTAATCTTGGAATATGGCATTTATAAAGGTCTAATTCCTCCAGAGTAAAGTCAGGATATATGCTTAAAAATCTATTGACCAATGCCCTTCCAACTGTTTTACAAGATGACATTTCTTCTGGCTTTGAGTTAACTGTGATATACAATAATTTTTTCATAAATTTCACCTCTACTAATTAAAAATATTATCTTTTAATTAGTATCTTCTTAATTTATAAAAAAATTCTATTAGAAAGTAAATAAATTATAAATTTATAGGGACAACCATTGTCTCTTTCCTTGAAACAACTATGCCCCTATTAGAATTATCTTAATATTTCCTTTGCAACTTCCTTAATTTCTTTAAAAGAATTAATATAATAAGTTTCATCCTTTATTGTTCCAAAGCCATACTTAGCATGTACAAAAGGAACTCCTGCAAGCTTAGCAGCCTTATAATCACCTTCTGTATCCCCTAAATAGAGAGCCTTATCTAAATTATTTCTTTTTACAACCAACTCTATATTTTTATCTTTATTTAACTTTGTTCTTCCTGCGTTTTCATAATCTTTAAAATAGTTACGTAATTTATGGAAATCTAAAAAGGCCTGTATATAACCATCCTGACAATTGCTTACTATAAAAAGCTCATAATCTTTTTTTAATTCCTCTAAAGTTTCTACAAGCTTAGGATATAATACTCCACCCTTTTTTCTTATAACCTTTTCTTCTTCTTCAAAACATTTTTCCATAATCTCTAATGCTCTTTCTTCTGTAACCTTATTAAATAGGGCAACAGCGATTTCCTTTGGAGTTTTCCCCATAACAGACCTTATATCTTCTTGGCTTAATCTAAAATCTATATCTTCACATTCTTCTATAGCCTTATTCCAACTTTCAGTTATTTGTGGGCATGAATCCCACAGGGTTCCATCTAAATCAAATATTATTCCTTTTTTCATTTCTTCTCCTCCTATTAGTTTTTATTTCCTCTTTCAGCAAAATCAAATTTAAAAACATCAATACTTAATATTTTCCTTTCTTAATACTATTATAACTTAATAAGGAGGATTATAAAAATAAATACTAAAAGAAGCTGCCATCATTTTCCTTTTTGAATAGTAACAGCTTCTCTTATAACTTTTTATTTATTTTCTTTTATATTTAAAACTACAGGAGTAGAGCGATAGCCTATTCCCATGCGATCAATTCCCATATCAATAAGTTCTAAAAAATGTTCCCTTGTTCTAATGCATCCTGAACCTTTAATCTTGCAGCGTCCCTTTGCTGCCTCCATCATAACCCTTATAACTTCTACAGTAGCTCCCTTGTTTTCTCCTCCAGTATAAAAACCTGTTGAAGTCTTTACAAAATCTGACCCAGCATTACATGCCACATCTGTTGCCTTAGCAACTTCTTCTAAACTTAAAGCATCTGTTTCAAAAATCACTTTTACTGCTACGCCATATTTATGACATATATCACAAACAGCTCTTATGTCTTCCTCAACTTTGTCCCATTTTCCACTTCTTATCCAGCCATAATTTGCAACCACATCTAGTTCATATACATCTCCGCTCTTACATATTTCCTCTGCCTGCATAACCTTAGATTTTGTAGTTGAAGTTCCAAAAGGAAAATCACATACTACACATATTTTTGTTTCTGTACCCCTTGTCATTTCACGAGCTATATCTAAAGAAGATGGGTTAATACATACAGTTTTACATCCAAAGTCTATTCCTTCTTGAATATATTTTCTTATGTCTTCTTCTGTAAATTCTGGCTTTAATACAGATTGATCAATATAGGCTGCTAATTCCTTAACAGTCATTTCCCTTGCCTTCTTATTAGGCTTCATAAAATCTCCTCCCTTTATTAACCATATAAAACAAATTTTCATATTAATATATTTACAGGAGTCCACTCTAATATATTCCATAAAAAATCACTTCACTAAGCAAAGTTAGTGAAGTGATTTTTATTATTTTAAAATTACTTTATTCCCTTCAATTTTTATTTTTTCTTCTTTTTCTAGTTTTTCTAAATAAATGTGAATGTTTTCTCCAACCTTAATTGTTTTGCCCTCTCTAAATTCTAAGTCATTCTTAAAGTAAACATTCTCAAAATCATCTAAAGTAATACCTTCTCTATGTCTTTCTAATAATTTTATTATTTCTTGTTCAAAATTCATTGCCTTTCCCCCTATTTTATACCTTGTTACTTATTCTATTACTTATTCTATAAATCTTTGTTAAATCCTTTACATTTTTAAAATAAATTATTACAAATTTATTAAGAAATTAATATAAAAGAGGATGCTTGCCGCATCCTCTACTAAAAATATATTATAAAATTATACAAGTTTATCTAATACTGAATATCCAATTGTGTTTTCAGGCATCTTTAATCCAAAGTTATCTACAATTGTAGCTCCTACTACTGCAAAGGTATCTGAAGTTTCCATTAAACTGCTTTCTTTCATAGATGGGGAATAAGCTATAAATGGAACATGTTCACGAGTATGATCTGTACCTGTATAAGTTGGATCATTACCATGGTCTGCTGTAATTATTAATAAATCATCTTCCTTTAACTTTTCTAATAATTTACCTAAGTTTACATCAAACTTTTCTAGTTCTTTAGCATATCCAGCTGGATTTCTTCTATGTCCCCATAGGGCATCAAAGTCAACTAGGTTAACAAAGCATAAACCATTAAAATCTTTATCTGCTAATTCTAAAGTTTGTTCCATACCATGAACTGAACTCTTAGACTTATGAGCTTCTGTTATACCTTCTCCATCATATATATCATTGATTTTTCCAACAGATATTACATCATACCCATTTTCCTTTAAAGTATTTAGTGCAGTTTTCCCAAATGGTTTTAAAGCATAATCATGTCTATTGCTTGTACGTTTAAATTCACCCTTTTTCATTCCAACATATGGTCTTGCAATAACACGACCTACTTTCCATTCATCTTTAAGAGTTAATTCTCTTGCAATTTCACAACATCTATAAAGTTCATCTAAACCAAAAGTTTCTTCATGACCACAAATTTGTAATACTGAATCTGCTGAAGTATATACTATCATATCTCCAGTCTTAATTTGATGTTCACCAAGCTCATCTAAAATTTCGGTACCGCTTGCACTTTTGTTACCAACAATTTTATGACCAGTTCTTTTTTCTAATTCATCTAATAATTCTTTAGGAAAACCTGTATCAGTAAAAGTTTTGAAAGGGGTTTCAATTTTGAGTCCCATCATTTCCCAATGACCAGTCATTGTATCTTTTCCTAAACTTGCTTCTTTCATTTTCATAAAGTGTGCTAAAGGTTTTTCTACTGGTGGAACATTTTTAATAGGATGTAAATTTGCTATACCTAACTTTTGAAGGTTTGGTATGTTAAGCTTTTCTACTGATTCAGCTATATGCCCAAGAGTATCTACTCCAATATCTCCGTACTTTTCAGAATCATCCATTGCTCCAACACCAAGAGAATCTATAACTATTGTAAAAATTCTTTTATACTTTCCCATAACTTCTCCTTTCTAATTAAAAAAATATTTTATTTGTATATATTCATTATATCATTTTTTGCAATATTAACCTAGCATATGCAGAATTTTGCGAAAGTTTTTTTATAATTTTATTGAGCAGTTCTTTCCTATAAAAATTAATAAAGGCTAGGATTTATATAAATCCTAGCCTTTTGCTATTATGCTTTTTCTCTTTCATAAAATTTTCATTTAATATGTTTATCTATATATCTTAAAAATTCTTCCTGCTCTTCATTATTTTCAAAAACCCTTTTTGGTATATTAATGTAGTTAGTATTAATAAGTTTTATAAATATATTAGTTTCAGTTACAAAAACTTTATCAACTGCTTCCCAGCTTGCAGTAAGAACAATCCCATCAATTTCTTTTTTAATTCCTTCTTCATCTAATGAAAATATTGTATCTTTCAAGCAATCAATTCCCTTTGATAAAATTTCTTTTGCTGCAGATTTAAAGGATTTTTCCATAATATGATTATAAATATCCTTACTAAATATGGTCCAAACAATTGTAAATACCAGCCAAACAATAAAGGATATTAGGATATACTCTTCTAAATACTCAATTAATAAAAGCATAATTAATAAAAATGCAGCGGGAAATAATACAGCTAAGCCTATTCTCCCTCTTTTAATTTTGCTGTTATTAATATTAGTTATTTTAAGTAATTCTAGAAAATCACTGTCCATATATCTAAACTGTAATTTCATTTATTTTCTCCCCTTTTTATACCCTAATAATTAATGTATAATAATCATAACATATATTTTTATTTCTGTATATATTAGGAGGAAATATGAATACTTATAGTGATAAAGTTGTTTTTATAGAAGGGAAAAACAAAAAATTCTCTCCTAAATTTAAATTTGGCTTCTCTATTTTCCTAATGATTGTCTTCGCTTTATCCTTTTTTGTCTCTCTATATATTAAAATTTTCTATGATATTCCTGAATTAACAAAAGAAGAAGCCTATAATATTATAAGCTCTAGTCTCTTGGTATCTGATGATATTAACGAAGCCATAGTTGATGCCGAGATTTTTACTTCAGCAGCTGATTTTACAAGTTTAAGTGAAATAAAAGAATTATCAAAAATAGATAAAAGAACAACAAGGGCTAATGCTGATATTATTTTTAATTTCGCTAATTTAGAAATACCTATTAATTGTAACTTTATTTTTATTTACGAAAATAATCAATGGCTAATTTATGATATTACTAATTTAGAAGCTGGAGAAGGAAGCATAACAGATTATATTTAATTAATAAAAAAGTGTAGCAGAAAAAAACTGATACACTCTTTTTATTTCTTATTATTCTTATACTGCATATATTTCAATAATAAAAATTCATTTATCACAAAAAATTGGGATACTGTAAAAACCTCTAAATCTTCATCAATTTTTCCTACACAATGGGAATGATATTGAATGCTTATATCGCTTAATTGGGATAATTTATTATTACCAACCTTGGTAATTGATACAATTTTTACTCCCCTCTCCTTTAACTTTATAGCAAAGTTATTAATCAAGTTATTATCACCTGAAAGAGAGAATAAGAAAACCAAATCATTTTCCTTAAAATATTTTCCTATTATATAAAGCTCGTCTTTTCCTTCTAATACATTTATCAACTTCCCTACTGTAAGGAAATTTCTTTTTAATTCAACTGCTGCATTAGTTTGTACAGCTCCTGTACCATAGGCATAGATTTTATTAGCCTTTTCCATCATTGAAAAAAGTTCTGTAAAATCTTCCTTCTTTAAAAGGTCCATTGTTTTAATATAATCCTTATAGGTATTATCAATTTCCTCTTCATTGAAGGAGTAATTATCCTTATTCCCCCACTTTAAATATATCTTAAGCTCACTATAGCCTTCTAAACCTAACTTTTGGGCAAATCTTAATATAGTTGTATGAGAAACATTACAATTGCTGGCTAACTCCTGCATTGACATAGAACTACAAGCTTCTTTATGACTTAGAATATAATTCCAAATATATAAATCATTTTCATTAAGTTTTTTATAGTTTTTATATATTAAATCTTCAATTTTCATTTCTCCAGCCTCCTATATATTCAACATACTTTAAAAATAAAATCTCAATTAATATAAAATAAGAGGTAAGAGATTTATATTCCATAACATCCAAAACTTCAGGAAATGTAACAGATGATATATATAAATTAAAGTTACTTAATTGTGATAAGGAATTTTCCTTCAACTGAGTAATAGATATAATAGGTATATTCTTTACATTTAGCTTCTTTGCCAGCTCTAAAATAAATTCATTCTCTCCTGAAACTGAAATTATTATAAAAATATCTTCTGAAGCTGCACTATTTAAGGCATACTCAGCCTCCTTATAGCCGCTTACATCATAAAGGGTTTTTCCTGCCATCATAAATACGCGCCTTAATTCCTTTTTAATTGAAGATTGTATCATTCCAACGCCATATACATATATATTTCTTGCATCATCAATAGCCTTAAATATTTCTGTACAGTCTTTTTCCCTTATATTTTGTATAACCTTTTCATAATTGCTGCAAACTAAATCAACATTATAAGTATTTTCCTTTGTAACTTCATTATCCAATTTTAAATATAATTTTAATTCACTATAACCTTTTAAAGATATTTTTTTTGCAAATCTAAGTATTGTAGATCTAGATACATTACATTTAGATGCTAATTGGTCAATTGATAAATTTTCACATTCTTTTCTATGCTTTGATATATAATTCCAGATATAAAAGTCATTTTCACTAAGCTGATTATAATTTTTATTCACCAATTCATCTAACTTCATAATTTGCCCCATCTTTCTTAATATAATTTTATATTTCATAATTATTTAAATTTTACATTAATTTGTAGGGTTTGTCTAATAAAAAATGAGAGTTAATCCTATTTCTAGGTCAACTCTCTAAAGACTTTTATTATTTTAATTCTGGCCAGTATCCTTTATTAGCTTCTATTAAATCATCTAGTATTAATTTTGCAACTCTTGCACTTGGTACTGTCTTAGATAAGCTAATTGCCTGCCATAATTTTTGATAACTTCCTTCTATCCAAGCTTCAACAACTAGTTTTTCTACACTTACTTGTTGTTCCATTAAGCCTTTTTGGAATTGAGGAATAGCTCCTTGGCAAATCTTTTCATAACCATTTCTTCCTACTATACATGGAATTTCAACCATTGCTGTTCTATCAAAGTTTTCAATTGCACCTTCATTTGGTACTATAAGCAGGAATCTTTCTTGTGTATTTTTTGCAATTGCACAAGCTAGATCAACTATATAAGTTGCATGAGCATCTGCTTCAAAAGTTCCTTCTATTTTGCTTGTACCTTTTTCGATTATTTCTTTACATATTCCAAATACAAACTTTTCTCTTCCATCCATAACTTCGTTTGCTCTTGTATATTCTGGATTAGAATGTTCTACTACATAGTCCGGGAATAAGTAATATTTTAAATAAGTATTTGGTATTGTTGATGGATCAACTGCATATACGTCTTTTACCTTTCTGAAAGTTTCCATCCAGCTTGCATCAACATGTTGATTTGTATCAGATAAAGCATCTGCAAATCCATTCTTTGCTACATGTTCTTTAATTGTTGGCATTAAATCATTTCCATCTTTGTCATAGATCTTTGTCCACCATCCGAAGTGGTTTAATCCATAATAAGATACTTGCATTTCCTTTCTTGATTTTAAGCCACAAATACGAGCCATTTTTTCTTCTAGGTCTATTGGCATATCACAGATATTTAATATCTTTGAGTTTGGCCTTAATCTTCTTGTTGCTTCTGCAACTATTGCTGCTGGATTTGAATAGTTCAACATCCATGCGTTAGGTGAATATTTTTCCATGTAGTCAAGGATTTCTAATACCCCGCCTATAGAACGCATTCCGTAAGCTATTCCTCCAGGTCCACAAGTTTCTTGTCCAACTACTCCATATTTTAGTGGAATCTTTTCATCTTTTTCACGCATTTCATATTTACCGACACGGATATGAGCTAATACGAAATCTATATCAGTAAAAGCTGTTTCAGGATCTGTTGTATAGGCAAATTCAATTTCTGGTGCATTTTCTTTTATATAAATTTCACAAGCCTTTGCAACTATTTCTTGTCTTTCTGCATCATTGTCATAGAATTTTATTGAACGGATTGGAAATCTATCTAGATTATCTAGTAACATTAATACTATTCCAGGTGTAAATGTACTTCCTCCGCCAGCAACTGTTATTGAATACTTTTTGTTTTCCATTTTTAATTCCTCCTATTTATGTAAATTTAAATTTTTTCTGTCTATGCTTACATATTACACTCGCTGAAAACCGATTACAATAGATTGGAAACCTTTAGAGAATAGGTCTATACAACTGTTTCTTTTAACATTTTCTGTGACTTTTCACACAGCTCATTTAGTGTGGAGTTTGGAGTGTGGAGTTTGGAGTGTAGAGTTTGGAGTGTGGAGTTTGGAGCGTGAAATGAAAGAATGGTTTCAGTTATAGGTTAATAATTCTCAATTTCTGCATACTAAAAAGCTGCGTAAAGAAGTACTAGGCTCGGAATAACTACTATGTAAAGAGTTTTAGCAGAACTCGCTACGATCAGACAAACCTAAGACTCTAAGGCATATTGGAACAAAATTGTAAATAGTGTTATTATAATATTAAGTAATTACAAAAAATTACAATGAATTGTAAACTAACTATTTGTGAAGGGAGAAGGTTTTTATTAAATTTAAATATTCTATTTCAAAATCTATATTGATAATTTTCCTTTTAGGCATTACTTTTTTTCTTGGAAATAAATATAGCGAATATAAGCAACATAAGGAAGATGTGGAGTTTTTTCTTAATAGAATATACTTTGAATTATAATATTTTCTGGCATGGATTTGAATTTTTTGATAATTGTTTAAAATACTTATATGTTTATAATTTTTGCCACATGCAAGAACAGACATTCTCATCAGAACAATGTTTTATTATTTTTTTAATAAGTATTTCCATAAAGTTTTAGGTGGGCTATAAAATTAAAAACGAGTGATTTATAATATTAAATATAAAAATACTACGATAAATAGGATATATGAAATAAGCATATCCTATTTATCGTAGCCTTGTTATTTTAAATATTAATTCTCATCATAGCAAAGGAGCATATACTAGCTAAAGCAATAATAAAAACACTGCCTGAAATAGTTATTAAAAACCCTTTTGTAAGCTTCTTTTTAAAGCTGTTTATAATGTTTATCTTGTAGACCTTTAATGTTTTATATAGTATAAAGACAAATAATGCAATGAATAATATATTTTGTAATAAAAGCTCTGCTAATAAAATTAGGACTAAATTCACTACTGCATATTCAACATCATTATTATTGATTTTATTGTGCATAACTTTTAATAAATAAGCTATAAAAGGGTTTATCATAGAAACTAGAAACACTATACTAAACTCTGGATTATTTGTAATTGCTTCCGATATAGTTAATCCAATAGTTGTAGCTTTTAAGGATAAATACATAATACTTATAAAGGGAGACACTAAAAGAATTAACTTTAAAATATCAAAGTATTTATTTAATGTTTCTATCTCTTTTTTATTTATTTTCTGCATTGTTTTTACCTTGCTCATTTATTCCTCTCCTAAACTAAAGCTTCATTTTCACTATTTAATAAGTTTTCAAAATCCTCTCTTACTTGAGGTACTTTTAGTCCAATAATAACTTGGAAGGACTTACCGTTAACAGAGCAGCCATGAGCCCCAATTGATTTAAAGTAAGTGTCATCCTTACATAAAGTTTCATCCTTAACATTTACTCTAAGTCGGGTTGCACAGTTTGTAACATCAACAATATTGTCCTTTCCACCTAATCCTTCTAAAATTAGCTTTATAAATTCTGCCTTGCTTTCTCCATTTTTAGCATTTTTCTTTTCTCTATATTCTGCCTTAGAACGGAATTTAATATCTTCATCATCTTCCCTTCCTGGAGTCTTAACATCAAATTTTTCTATTAAAAATTTAAATACTACAAACCAAATTCCTGTGAATACTAATCCAATTACAAGCATTAATAAGTATTCTTTCCAGTGATTTCCCATTAATGGTATCCAGTTTAATGATGCCATTTCTATAACACCACCAGCATGAATTCCTACAATACCTGCAAGATACATAACAGTTGAAAGAGTTGCTGCCAATAAAGCATGTACACCAAATAACCATGGAGCAACAAATAAGAATGTAAATTCAATAGGTTCAGTAACACCACAGAAGATTGAAGTTAAAGTAATTGGTATTAAAAGACCTAATATCTTCTTTCTCTTTTCTGGTTTTGCAGTTACATAGAATGCAAGGGCTATACCCGGAACACCAAAGATTTTTGAAAAGCCTGTTGATGAAAACCCTGCTTCTGGTACTAAAGATCTTAAAGAAGCAGTTGATGCTGCAATCTCTGGTAAATTATTTGCCCAGTAAGAATATAAGCCTCCTTGAACTACTACGTTATCATACCAGAATGGAGAATATAAAATATGATGTAATCCAAATGGTATTAATATACGTTCTAAGAATACAAATACCCAAACTCCAAAAGCTCCTGCATTCTTAATAAAGCCTTGGAAAGCTGCCATTCCTAACTGAACTTTAGGCCATATAAATGCAGCTAAAACAGCAACAGGTATCATTACAAAGAAACCAATCATAAAGATAAAAGTTGAACCACTAAAAGTTCCTAACCATTCAGGTAATTCTGTGTCAAAGTAACGATTGTGAAGATAAATAACAATTCCTGAAATAAGTAGGGCTCCAATCATTCCCATGTCTAAGGTTTTGATATTTGCTATCATAGTAAGACCGCTTGTCCCACCTACTTCTTGAGCAAAATCAACACCAAAGAAAGTTCCCCATTGAGCAAGCATTGTGCTTAAGAAATAATGGAAAGCTAAATATAGAACTAGAGCTTCCATAGCACATCTTGCATTTTGCTTCTTAGCCATTCCGATAGGTAAACCAACTACGAATAATAGCGGTAATTGATTAAATACGGTCCACCCACCTTGTAATACTACATTCCAACATTGATACCAAAAACTATCTGGAGCTGCTAATGATCCCATTATTGTTTCAGTTGTAAATAAGGTACCCACTCCAATTACAGTACCTGCAAAAGCAAATAATAGTACCGGGGTGAACATTGCACCTCCAAATTTTTGAATTTTCTGCATCATAACTATCCTCTTCCCTTCTTTTTTAATTTTTAATAGTAGTTATAGATAATAGCTTTATCAAATCTATCAATTTGATAAGTAAATGTTATCAGAGTTCTTTTTGAGGCTCAATACGTTTTCATGCTTTAGGTAAAGGGTTTCTCCTTCTATTAAATTGAACATTTTTTGAAATTTCTCACAGGATAGTAAAAAAAGGACTGCCATAAGACAGTCCTTTAATTAAAAAATACTGAAATGTAAGAATAAACTTCCGAAGACTATTGCCACCATTGACATTAGCTTTATTAATATATTTATTGATGGTCCTGTAGTGTCCTTAAATGGATCCCCAACAGTATCACCAACTACTGCTGCCTTATGGCAGTCTGAACCCTTTCCGCCTAAAACTCCAGATTCTATATACTTTTTAGCATTATCCCAAGCTCCTCCAGCATTAGACATTAGAATAGCAACTGAAAAGCCAGTTATAGTAGCCCCTGCAAGAAGGCCTGCTACTCCATTTGGTCCTAATACTAAACCAACGATAACAGGAGTTAAAATTGCTATTATTCCAATTGGTATAAGTTCCTTTTGAGAGGACTTTGTACAGATATCAACACAGGAGGCGTAATCTGCTTCTGCCTTTCCTTCCATAAGTCCTGGAATTTCTTTAAATTGCCTTCTTACTTCAACAACAATTTCAGAGGCAGCTCGTCCAACTGCATCCATTGTTTTTGAGGAGAATACGAATATAACCATAGCACCAATAAAAAGTCCTATTAGAACTTGAGGATTTAATATAGATAAATCAAAAGCAAATTCAAAAGCTCCGTTTTTAGCTATACTTTCAATAGAATCCTTATAGGAAGCTATAAATGCAAGAGCTGTTAAAGCAGCTGAACCTATTGCAAAGCCCTTACCAGTTGCTGCTGTTGTATTTCCTAAGGCATCTAAAGCATCCGTTCTCTTCCTTACTTCAGGATCTTGATTAGTCATTTCTGCAATTCCGCCTGCATTGTCTGCTATTGGGCCATAAGCATCTGTTGCTAATGTTATGCCTAAGGTTGAAAGCATACCAACTGCAGAAATAGCAATTCCATATAAGCCTAAGCTAAAGTCCTTTAGACCTCCTGATAAAATAAAGCTAATTAAAACTGATATTGAAACAATAACTACAGGAATTGCTGTAGATATCATTCCTAAGGATAAGCCACCAATTATTAAAGTTCCTGTACCTGTCTTAGTAGTTTCTGCTAACTTTCGAGTTGGACTATAACTATCTGAAGTATAGAATTCAGTAAAATATCCTATTAATATACCTGCAAGGAGCCCAGATAATATACTAAAATATATACCTATGTTTTCCATTCCCAATACTTCTTTTACTATAAAGAATGAGCCTAGGGCTACAATTATTCCTGATATATAAGTTCCCTTCCTTAAGGCCTTTAAAAGATTCTTTTGACTTGCATCTTCCTTCACCTTTACAAAAAAGGTTGAAAATATTGAGGCTAAGACTCCTAAAACAGCAACAAATAATGGTAGTGCAAAGCCTTTAATAGATAAACCTGCAGATACTGCTAAAGCACAGGAAGAAATTATTGATCCTACATAAGATTCATATAAATCTGCCCCCATTCCTGCAACATCACCTACATTATCCCCTACATTATCTGCAATAACTGCTGGATTTCTTGGATCATCTTCAGGAATACCAGCTTCAACCTTACCAACTAAATCAGCACCAACATCTGCAGCCTTAGTGAATATTCCTCCTCCAACTCTGGCAAATAAAGCCATGGAAGAAGCTCCGATACCAAAAGTAACTATATTTGTTGAAATTTTAACTATACGTTCTGTTTCTGCTAAATCCTTAAAATAATAAGATAAAACTAAATAAGATAATCCAATATAGAGTAAACCTAATGAAACAACAACAATACCAATTACAGAACCACTTTTAAAGGAAACTCTTAAGGCATCATTTAAGCTCTTTTTAGCTGCACTTGTGGTTCTTCCATTAGCATTTGTTGCAACCTTCATTCCAATAAAGCCGGTAAGGCCTGATAAAAATCCTCCAATAACAAAGGAGAAAGGTAAGAATATTGAAACATAGCCTAAGAAAGATAATGCCAAAAATATAACAAACATTACTAAAAAAAATATTGATACTCCTTTATACTGTCTTTTTAAGAAAGCATCTGCCCCTTCTCTAATTTTCCTAGAAATGCTTTTTATCTTTTCATCCTCTTCCCTTTCTTTTAGAACAGAGTTTATCTGATAAGCCGCAAAAATCAAACCTAAAACAGCTCCAAGCAAAACAAAAATAATAAAATCCATATTTATTCCTCCCATTTTATTAAAATAAACAAAGATGTCCCATACTAAAATATACGTTTGATTTTTTTGGTAAATTACAGAAAATAAAAATATGGATGATTTTTATAAAAATCTTTTAATAATATAACAAAAAATCCAAGCACTCTTTTATCTTTAGTACTTGGACTTTTTTATTATTGCTCTGCCATCCAGCTCCAAACGTCAATTCCACATTCATCGCACTTAGCTTCATTATTAAAGAAGTATATCCAAGATGCATGACCTCCATAGTTATATGGATTACCTTCATCATCATTAAATCTTCCTCTTGTATCTATGACCTTATCAAAAGAAGCTACATGTAAATTACTAGCCTTAGCTTCCCTAAGTCTTTTTATTGTAGGTATTTCAAAGCTTTTTGGAGCTACTACTGGATCATCCTTTGAATATATAAAGTATAGTGGTAAATCCTTAATTGCCTCAATTTTTTCATCACTAATATATTTATCTTCCATAGCCTCACAAATTAATACATAGCCATCAAAAACTCTTCCATATTCTAAGGCTAGTAGCAAGGCCATATAGCCTCCATTAGAACAACCGGCTATTATAACTTTTTCAGAAGCTGTTTTTTCTTTATAGTAATTTATTAATTCAAATAGAGACTTGGTATAATAAGAAGTTCCATCAGCCTCTATTTTATAATCTACGATTATCCCCCTACCAGTGTTATCCATCCAGAAGGTTGGACATTGTGGTACTAATATATTTGCTTTATTCATTAATTTTTGGAATTTATCCTCTATCAATGCTGGAACCTTATTAGCCAGACAAGTAAGATAAGGATCAGTATTTTCTAGACCACCTTCCCCTAATCCATGTAACCATACAACAAGATTTTTAGTTTTTTCTTCCGGCTCATAGTAAGCATATTTATACTCTATCCCCTCTTTAGCTTTATAATTAGCAGTCTTAAATTTATCTGCACTGGTAGCATAGCTTTTTATATTAGGATCAATCTTAAACTCTAAAATTTCCTTTCCCCCAGATTTTAAGACTTCTCCATCTGCTATGGATATGTCTAATTTATATAAGCTTGGATATCTATTATATGGGCAAGGTGGTGAAAATAATAAATAGTTTCCATCATAGGGTGTAAAATTCATTAAAATAGTAATATACTTTGATGCTCCTTCAATCTTCCTTCCAAATTCATCACTTGTATATGCATCTTCTATTCTTCTTTCCCTTTTAACTGTCCTTAGACCTAATTCTGCTCTTGCCCAGTCAAAAGCCTCTTTAGTTTCCTCTACTTTAAAGCTTTCTTTAGAAACTGTATCTATCTCCTTATCCAAGGAAATAACTATTTTGCTAACTCCGCAGCCCCAGTCATCTCCTTGTATATAAGCTATAAATTCACCAGAAACCTCTATTCCAATCATATAAATTTCCCCTACTAATTTTAAATCTTTTATTAATAATTAAAGCTCCTCTCCATTTGATGCAATAACCTTCTTATACCAATAAAAGCTCTTTTTCTTAGTTCTCTTTAATGTTCCTTTACCTTCATTATCTCTATCTACATAGATAAAACCATAACGCTTTTTCATTTCTCCTGTACCAGCACTTACTAAGTCAATGCAGCCCCAAGTTGTATATCCAAGTAAGTCAACCCCATCAATTTCAACAGCATCCTTCATTGCCTTTATATGATCCCTTAAGTAAGCAATTCTATAATCATCTTCAACATAGCCATTTTCATCTGGTATATCCACAGCTCCAAGACCGTTTTCTACAATAAATAATGGTTTTTGATATCTGTCATATAAGGTGTTTAAAGTTATTCTTAATCCAAGAGGATCTATCTGCCAGCCCCATTCACTAGCTTTTAGATGTGGATTCTTTAAAGATGCAAATATGTTTCCAGCTGTCTTTTTATTAACTTCTGGATCTGCACTTGCACATCTTGAAGAATAATAAGAAATTGAAATGAAATCTACTGTATTATTTCTTAATAATTCTTCATCTCCCTCTTCCATCTTAATCTCTATCCCCTTTCTTTCTAAATCCTTTAGGGCATAAGATGGATAAGCTCCTCTTGATTGAACATCTATAAAGAAATAATTTTCCCTATTTCTCTTTATTGCTTCAAATACATCTTCTGGTTTACAGGTATATGGATAGGTATCTCCAGCAGCTAGCATACAGCCAACCTTATTGTTAGGATCAACTTCATGAGCTATCTTAGTAGCTAGTGCACTTGCTACTAATTCATGATGTGCTGCTTGATATTTAACCTGCTCTTTATTTTCTCCCTCTTCAAAGCAGATACCTGCAGCCATAAATGGTGCATGAAGGATCATGTTAATTTCATTAAAGGTTAACCAATAGTTAACAAGTCCCTTATATCTATTAAAAATAACCCTGCATAGTTTTTCATAGAAATCTACCATCTTTCTATTTCTCCAAGAACCATATTTTATTACTAGATTCATTGGACAATCAAAATGGGTAATTGTAACTAAAGGTTCAATACCATATTTACGGCATTCCTTAAACATGTCTTCATAGAATTTTAGACCTTCTTCATTTGGACTTTCATCATCACCATTTGGGAAAATTCTACTCCAAGCTATTGAACATCTATAAGTTTTAAAACCCATTTCAGCAAAAAGCTTAATATCTTCCTTATAATGATGGTACATATCTATAGCTTCCTTTGCTGGGTAAAAATGTTCATCATCAAATTCAAACATCTTCATTTCACCAGCTAATATAGGAAATCTATCCTTTCCTATAGGCACTAAATCCACATTGGCAAGGCCCCTTCCCCCTTCATTATATCCACCTTCACATTGGTTTGCAGCAGTTGCTCCTCCCCATAAAAAATCTTTTCTAAATCCCATTATCCTTCATTCCTTTCAATATTATATTTTTTTAGTTCATTTATTAATTATTTATTACTGTTAATAATTCATCATTCCTATTAACATATTCTTTTTCCGTTTCTATGATATCAAGATAATCAGAACTATTTGTTATAACAATAGGAGTCTCTATATTAAAACCTTCTTTTTTTATTCCATCTATATCAAAAGTAATTAAGTTTTGACCTGCCTTTACTTTATCACCTTGATTTACATGGGCTTTAAAATATTTTCCTTCTAATTTAACTGTATTAATACCAATATGAATTAATATTTCTATGCCCTTATCAGAAATTAATCCAATTGCATGCTTTGTTGGAAATAATGAAGTAACTGTAGCATCAAAAGGAGCAACTACTTTTCCTTCTGTAGGATCAATTGCTACTCCATTACCTAATGAGCCTAGAGCAAAAGCAGAATCTTCAATTTCTGATAAAGGCTTAATATTTCCTGCTATAGGAGCTTTAATAATTTCCTTCTCTAAAGAGACATTTCTAGTTTTTTTTTACTATCTTGCTCAACTACTGAATTATCTTTCCATAAGAAATAGGTCAATACAAAACCTACTGCCATTGATACTGCTATACATATAAATGAAGCAAACATTCCGCTGGCATCATTATTAGCTGTATTAATGTAGTTTACAACACCAAATATTCCAAGACCACCCATAGTATAAGATTTTACATTCATTGCTCCCATGATGGCTCCACCTACTGCACCGCCTATCATAGAATAAATAAATGGGGTCTTCTTAGGTAATGAGAAACCATAGATTGCAGGTTCTGTTACACCACAAATTCCTGATACAATTGCTGGCAGACATAAAGCTTTTTGCTTTTTATCTTTTAATTTGAAGTACATTGCAATTACTACTGCTGTTTGTGCAAAGGAAGCTCCAAACGTTCCTGTTAAAATAGTATCGTATCCTAGAATTCCTAAATTCATCATTGCTAAAGGAATTAATCCCCAATGTAATCCAAAAATAACAAGTACTTGCCAGAAGAAGCCAAGTAAAATTCCGCATATTATTGGTGATAATTCATATAAACTTCCAAAGCCTTCTCCAACTAAGCTTGTAGCAATTGATACTATTGGTCCTATTACTAAGAAGCCAAGTGGAAGGGAAATTAGCAATACAAATACTGGTACAAAGAAATTTTGTAACATTTCTGGTATAAACTTCTTACCAAGCTTTTGTAACTTACTAGCAAACCAAACAATAAATATTACTGGCACTACACTGCTTGTATAGTCTTGTGCTAAAAATGGAATTCCAAAAATCTTAATATATACTGGACTTTCTGCAAAAGTACCACCAAATAAAGTCATTAATGGCTCACCAGCTGCTAATGTTGACTTTTGAATGTTTGGATAACAAAGAGCAGCTCCAATTATCATTCCTACAAAGGGATTAAGCTTAAATTTATTTGCAGAAGTATATCCAATTATTATTGGCATAAAATAGAATATTGCATCACCAATTGAATTTAATAAAATATAAGCTCCATCTGTTTGTGCATAAAGGCCAAGGAATACAAATAATGCATTAAATCCCTTAATCATACCTGCTGCTGCAAGGGCTCCTAGGAAAGGTTGGAAACAGCCGCTTATAATATCTATAAGCTTATTAAATGCTCCCTTATGTGCATCAACTTCACTGCCCTTATCAATAGAAATATCTGCAACCTTGCAAACTTCTTCAAATACCATAGGTACATGATTACCTATTACTACTTGATATTGTCCTGCACTATGCATTACAGTAACAACACCTTCCATATTTTTAAGGACTTCATCCTTTGCCTTTGATTCATCTTTAAGTCTAAATCTTAAACGTGTAATACAATGTGTTAATCCGTTGATGTTTTCTTTTCCACCAACATTTTTTACAATTTCCTTTGCTAAATTTTCATACTTGCCCATTTTACTCTCCTCCAATTTCTAAATTATGAAATATGAAGGTTTGGCCAACTTAATGTCACCATCCAAATTAAAAAATAAAAGTAATAAATAATTATTTTTAATTATGTCTGCCCTCCTTTTTAAAATTATTTTTATATATAAAAATATATAAATCTTAATTAAGTAATTTAAATAAAAATTAATTTAATATATCTATGTGAATTTGTATCTACTATTTATTTGATTTATAAACTATTCTTTCAATATGAATTGTTAAATATAATTTTTCTTCATCAGAAATAATGTACTGATATTTATCTTCAATAAATTTAGCTATTTTCTCTACACATTGAAAGGAGTTTTTATATTTATTTTGAATAATTCCAAATAAATCATCATTATTTTCATCTTTATAAGTTCTTTCACTAAACACCCTGTCTGCAAAAAATTTTAAATGAGAAATGAATCTATAATAATATACCGAGTCTTCATCAAAGCTAATTTTAAAATTATATCTAACTATGTTTAATATTTCCTGCATTATCTTAGTTATTTTATAAACCCTTTTTACTTCCTTTTCATTACCATCCATTTCTGCATTTACAATATGAAGGGCAATAAAACCTGCTTCATCCTCTGGTAACCTAACTGAAAATATCTCTTCAATAAGATCTAGAGCTGTAAGACCAATGGGATATTCATCTTTATAAAATCTTTTAATTTCCCAAAGGAGGGCATTTTTTACTTCGATACCTTCTAAAAACCTTGTTATTGCTGTATAAATATGGTCTACCAGTGAAATATAAATTGTATCGTTTAACTTCTTACCTAATTGTGTCTTTGCAAAGGTTATAATTTTCTCTCCAAGTTCAACATATTCCATTGGAATATCTGATACAAGTTCTTGAAATTTATTATTTATTTCTTTATTAGATAGTAGAAATATTTTATCTATTTTATCCTCTGAAACTTCATCTCCAACCCTTTTCTTATATGCAATACCACAGCCCATGACAATTTTCTCATTGTCATTTTCCTTAATTACAACAGCATTATTATTAAGAATTTTCTCGATTTTCATATTATCCTCCTTTCTTAATTATTTAATCATTCTTGTATAATACAAGAATTTAAGGTAATAAAAAAACCTATTTATATGTAAAATAAGCCCAACAATACTGTCGAACGAATCTCATATAAATAGGTCTAGCTTGTACTTAAACAATCACTATCCATTTACTATAACTTAATATTATCAATTGACTTTAATCTTGTCAACGTTTTCTAAATTATTTTCAAAATTTGAAAAAATATATATTTAGAAACTACTATTTTTAAATTTCTCCTTTTCAATATTTAGTATTTTATTATAGATTTCATCAGTTTCCTTTATTATTGGCAGGATACTATATTCTTCATCTAAGAATATAAAACTAGCCTTTGTATTATCATAATGCCTTAAATAGCTAGCTGCTTTTTCATCTATAATGTTATTTCTTGGTCCAACATTACAAACTGCTATTATATTATTTCTTCCTTCTTTATACCATTCTTCAAAATATTCATCATAACGCTCTAAAATATCCCTAAACTTTCTTGCTGTCTCTGATTTTTGGCTATAGAAAGCTTCACTATCCTCTTTAATTTCAAGCTTATCTCTTAAAGCTTCACCTCTTTCCTCATATTTTTCAGTGGGATAAAGGATTTTAGATATATTGGCTAAAGAACTAATTAAATTTTCTAAGGCATAAAAAGTGGCATTAGCTCCTCCCCCATTAGGTGTTAATGAACTATTTAATATTCCTACAGACATAAAAACATATTCACACTGTCTCTTAATTTCGCCTAAAAAACTGTCAATCATTCTTTCATCCATAATATTCATGTCTTTCTCCCCTAAAGTTTCCTTTTTATACATTATTTATTATCGGATAAATTATAAATTACTTTATCACTTTATTAGTTTTTAATAATCTAACTATATTTTCACTTGTTCTTTCTATATTTTTAGATCCATCCTTTAGGGCCTCTTCTAAACTAATAATTCCAGGGAGAATACCAAAAATCGAACTTATTCCTAAATCATAAAGATCCTCTATGCCGTCCCCAACTTTTCCTGCCAAAGCTATTACAGGAATATCATATTTTTTAGCCAGCTTTGCTATACCTGCTATGGTCTTTCCAAACTTAGTCTGGATGTCTATGCTTCCTTCTCCTGTGAATACATAATCAGCCCCTTGAAGCTTTTCTTCTAATTTAGAATATTTAATAACTATATCTATCCCCTTATTTAATTTTGCATTGCAAAATCCTACTAGGGTTGAGCCTAAACCTCCAGCAGCTCCTGCCCCACTTATATTATCTATGTCTATATTAAATTCATCATAAACTAATTCTGCAAAATGTTTTAAATTTGAATCTAATATTTCTACCATTTCCTTAGTTGCGCCCTTTTGAGGCCCAAAAACATAGCTGGCTCCCCTTTCTCCAGTTAGGAGATTATTCACATCACAGGCTGCTTCTATTTTAATATCTCTTATTCTCTTATCAAAATTTGATAAATCTATTTTTGCTATCTTATTTAATTCTCCACCCCCAAAGGCTATTTCCTTATTTTCCTTATCTAAAAATCTTACTCCTAAAGCCTGAAGCATGCCAACACCTGCATCATTTGTCGCACTTCCCCCTAGGCCTATTATTATTCTATCTACTCCCTTATCTAAAACTGCTTTAATTAATTCTCCAGTTCCATAAGATGTTGTTAACATTGGATTTCTTTTTTCTCTTTCTACAAGATGAAGGCCGCTGGCCTCTGCCATTTCTATAATTCCTGTCTTATTATCTCCTAATATTCCATACCTTGCCTTAACCTTATTTCCTAAAGGTCCTAAGACTTCCTTATAATATATCCTTCCATTTGTAGCATCAACTAAGGATTGAAGAGTTCCTTCTCCTCCATCTGCCATTGGAACATAAATACATTCTGCATCTTGAATTGCCTTTTTTATTCCTTTCTCCATGGCCAAACAGACTTCCTTAGCAGTCATGCTTTCCTTAAAAGAATCTGGTGCTAATATAAACTTTTTCATTTTATACCTCCAACTATTTCTAATATAAATAGATAAAATCACTCAGAAAAATATTCCTCCGAGTGATCATATCTTATAATTAAAGGGCTGATTTAACTGCTGATGCTATTGTATCAACCTTTGGACCATATATAACTTGAATATGAGTATTTGATGTCTTTACTATACCAACTGCTCCTGTTGCCTTTAATTTAGCTTCATCAGTTTTATTCATATCCTTTATATCAACCCTTAGTCTAGTAAAGCAGTTATTTACTTCTACTATATTTTCACGTCCACCTAAGGCTTCTATAATTAATTCTTCCTTGCCATTTAAATTTCCTTTATTTTCTTCAGAAACTGAAGCTTCAGCCTCATCTCCTGCTTGAATTTGAATATTTTTCTTAGTTAAGTACGACTTGAATACGAAGAAATATATTAGTGCATAAACTAAACCAACTATTACTGTATAAATCCAATTAGATCCAGGAACCATTACTCCATATACAAGTAAGTCTATTATACCACCTTGAGTATTTCCTATACCTACATTTAATATTGCCATCAACATAAATGACAATCCAGCCATTACTGAATGGAATAGGAATAAGAATGGTGCTACAAATAGGAAGGCAAATTCTAAAGGTTCAGTAATTCCTGTTGTAAAGGAAGCTAAAACTCCTGCTATAAGTAATGCCTTAACTGCCTTTCTTCTTTCTGGCTTAGTAGTTTTATATATTGCATAAGCTGCTGCTGGAAGACCAAATACCATATATGGAATTTTACCTTGAGCCATATAAACTGTAAATTGTTTTAATTCACTGATATCAACAGTTCCGAAGAATTGGAAGAATATATTCCAAACTCCTTCTACTCCTTCATAAACTCCGCCTACTGCTGTAGTTCTGAAGATACCATTTAATATATGATGTAAGCCTGTTGGAATTAGTAATCTTTCAAAGAAACCAAATAGGAATACTCCTAAATTACCTAGGCTGGCAATACCATGACCAACTGAGTTGATTACATTTGAAATAGGTATCCAGATAAAAGGTAAGATTTGTCCAAGTAATGTAGCACATAAAACAACGACAATTGATACAAATCTCTTTCCACCAAAGAAGGCTATTGCTACAGGTAATTCTATATTATAATAACGGTTATGTAAGTAAGAAACTAATATACCAGCTATCATACCGCCTATAGCACCCATTTCTAAAGTGTCTGCAATACCAAGAACAGTTCCTAAACCTGTTTCACCAAAAGTTATTAAGCCTGATGTAATTAAGTTTGAGGCACTCCAAGTCATAATATAATAACCAATAAAACCTGCCATAGCTGCAATATGCTTTTCCTTTTTAGCTAGGCCCATAGAAATTGAAATTGCAAATAATACCGGTATTAAATCGAATACTTTAACACTCATTGATCTTATTAGAAATAGCACATAATAAATGTACTCGTTTTCTAAAAAGGGTAAAAATGCTTGTACTTGTGGTCTTGATAGTGCAGCTGTTAAACCATAAAGAATCCCTACTGCTGCTAAAGTTGCAATTGGAAGCATCAAGCTTCTACCAAATGCCTGGAAAAAATTCATTATTTTTTGTTTACGATTCATTTTCTTTCCCCCTATATTTAAGAATTAATTTTACAAGAAAGATATTGTGAATAATATCTTTCTTGTGATTTTATTAATTTAATTCTGGCCAGTAGCCTTTATTAGCTTCTATTAACTCATCAAGAATTTTGCGGGCTTTTTTGCCGTCAACAATTGTTCTATTTAAAGTTAATGCCTTTAAAGCCTTGTTGTAGGACTTTTCAAAATATGCATCAACTGCTAGTTTTTCATAAGCTAACTGCTGCTCTATCATTCCCTTATAGAAAGTATCTATCTTTCCAACTCCCATTGGTCTAGGTCCATTTGCTCCTAATAAGGCTGCTACCTCTACCATTGCATCATCTTGAATATTAGAAATTAAGCCGTTATTTTCAACTATCACGATATATTGTCTGTTTCTATTATGAGCAATAGATTCAGCTACTTCTACAATCATGTCTCCATGAGCATCATTATGAACTACATTTGTTGCTGCTGCAGTTCCAGCTTCTACAACCCTCCTGCATTCTTCAAATACTCTCTTTTCACGGTTGGCCATAACTTCATTTGCTCTTGTGAAGTTTGGATCTTGCTTTGAAACCTTATATTCTGGATAGTAGTAGTATTGAAGATATGTATTTGGAAGATATTCTGGATAATCTATTAGCATCTTTTCAACCATAGCATAAGTATCTAGCCAAGATTGATCTCTTTGTTCTGCATCTACTGGCTTAAATCCATTTTTATAAACCATTTCCTTAATTACAGGAACTAAATCTATACCATTCTTATCATATAGGTGAGTAAACCAGCCAAAATGATTTAACCCAAAGTAAACTGGTTCAAATTCATATGGATCCATATTTAGTAATCTTCCGTAAGACCTTAATAAGTTAACTGGCTGGTCGCATATATTTAGTATTTTCTTATCATTTGGAAATACTCTATTTAATGCTTCTGCAACTATAGCTGCTGGGTTTGTGTAGTTAATTATCCAAGCATCCTTAGAGCTTGCTCTTACATCATTAACCATCTCTATCATATCTCTTATTGAACGTAAGCCGTAAGCAAATCCTCCTGCTCCACAGGTTTCTTGTCCTACACATCCGTATTTAAGTGGAATTTTTTCATCTAATTCACGCATCTTATATCCGCCAGTTCTCATTTGACAGAAAACAAAATCTACATCCTTATAAGCAACTTCCTTATCTGTTGTATATTCAAATTGTAAATCTGGATAATTTTCTTTGAAAAAAATCTTTGCAAATTCTCCTATTACTGCTTGACGTTCAGCATTTATATCAAATAATACCAACTTATTTAATGGAAATTCATTTTTCTTTTTTGAAAGGCTGCTTAAAAGGCCTGGTGTCCAAGTACTTCCTCCGCCTACTATTACAACATTATATTTTTTCATTTTTAATTCCCCCTTGTTTTATTACAAAGCTATTTTTTATCTTAAGTTATTATTTTGTCTCTCAAGAAACATCTTTAATTTGTTTACAGCTTGAGTTTAACTTCTTATGATAACTTTTTCAATAAATCTCAAGCCTTTAGTAGCGTATTAAGCCTTTTGTCAAATGTTTCATCTAATGTAATTTATAACAGCTGGCATTTTTACTAGCTTTAGGGGGATTATAAAAATCTATGTCAGATATTTAAAATATTAAGATTTCTCCTTTCTACAAAGCGATTTATTATAACATGTAATATAAATAAAACTGGAATTCTTGATTTCATATCATAGGGGAACTTACTATCTTCATTTACATAAACCCTAAAATTAATATCTGCAATTTCAGAAATTTCATTATTGTCTATGTTGGTAATTGCTATTATTTTAGCTCCTTTACTTTTTGCTATTTGGATCATTTTTAAAACTTGATGTGTTCTCCCACTTAAACTGGCAACAAATAAAACATCCTTTTCTGTCATGGCTTCAGCTGCTAAGTAGGCAATGTGAGTATCTTCATAACAAATATTAAGTCTATTACAGGTTAATAAATATTTAGATATATATTGAAGGGCTGTGCTTGTTAATCCCTTGCCAAAAAAGTGAACATTTCTATTTTCAAGCAGCAAGTCAACAACCTTATCTACATCTTCCTCTGAAATTAAGCTGCTGGTCTGTTTAATTTCATAAAGATAGATGTCCTTTACCTTTTCAAGGCTGCTAAGTTCCTTAACTTCAATTTTTTCATGCTTCAGCTCTTCCCTTATTTTATATTTAAGCTCTGCAAAGCCTGATAAACCTATCTTCTTACATAACCTAATTATTGTTGCTGTAGATATAAAGGTATTTTTTGAAAGCTCCTGAACGCTCATATCAAGGACCTTTCTTTTATTTTTCTCGATATATTTTAAAACCTCAATTTCTGAATTGCTTAAGCTGTTTAAAATATCACTATTTAACCCCTTTATCACCTTAATCATCTCCTAATTTATTATTTTGAACTCTATTAAATAAAATTATTTAAAAATATATTAACATAATATTCTTTATAATGAACCCTTTAAGGAAGTTTTAATTTTTAGCTTTACTAATTTATATAAATAGCAATTTTCAAATTTTAACATTTAAGTAAAAATATATTGTATAATTAAAATAAATAAAAGATTCGTAATATAAAAGGAGAAAAGACTATGAAATTTAAAATTGGAAACATGAACTCACAAAAGATAATAAATAATATCTTTACTACTGCTTTAATATACTTCATAATTATTATACTTAAATTATTTATGGATTTGTCTATTGTTCCTGGAAAGGCTGTAGCTCCTGAAATGGTTAAATTCTACAATATTATTCACTCAATAAAAACTATAATGACACCTATTCTAGGAATAATTTTATTTAAATTAATATGTGAAATATTATATAAAATCCTTAAAGCCTGCGAAATAATTATTCAAAATGATAATAATAAAAATGATTAATTAATATAAAATCAATTTTAAGGAGGATGAAAAATGTCAGAAATACATAAGAATAATGACTTTAAAGATATAAATGAAGGCAGACGTTCAATACGTATATACGATAGCAGCGTAAAGATAAGTAAGGAGGAAATGACTCAAATTATTAATGAGGCAGTAAAGGCTCCTTCATCAATCAACATGCAGCCTTGGAGATTTGTTGTAGTAGAATCAGAGGAAGGCAAGGAAAAGTTACGACCTTTAGTTAGGTTTAATATTAATCAGTTAGAAACTTCTGCAGCCATGATAATAATTTTTGGAGATTTGCAAAGCTTTGATTATGCAGAAAAAATCTATTCAACAGCTGTTGAAAAAGGCTATATGCCTCAAGAAGTTAAGGATAAGCAATTAAGTACCTTTTCTAAGTATTACGAAACTATGAGCAGGGAAAAGAATATAGAAACTGTTTTAATAGATTGCGGCTTAGTTGCCATGAATTTAATGCTAGTTGCCAGATCTCACGGCTATGATACAAATGCCATCGGCGGCTTTGAAAAAGATAAAATTGCAGAAGCAGTTGGATTAGATAAGGATAGATATTATCCCGTTATGATTGTTGCCATAGGTAAAGCTAAGGATCCGGGATATCCTTCCTACAGACTACCTGCCGAAGAAATTACAAGCTGGTTATAAATATAAGTTAAAAAGACAGATTCATAATGAATCTGTCTTTTTTATCCCCTCTTATTTTAAATACCAGTATTCCTTATTATGTTCCATTAAATCATCTAAAACTAATTTAGCCTTTTCTGGATTTACTACTGTTCTATTTAAGGTTAAAGCTTGTAAAGCCTTCACATAGTTTTGCTCTAAGCATGCTTCTACTGTTAAGCGTTCATAAGCATGTTGACCTTCCATAAGTCCCTTATAGAATGGTTTAATTTCACCATATTTATAAGGATGAGCACCATCTTTTCCTACAGTACCTGACACTTCAACTATTGCATCTTCACTGAAGTTTGTTATTATTCCATTGTTTCTGCTCATTAATATAAATTCATTATTTAGGTCATAAGCAATTGATTCAGCTAATTCAACCATTAGGTTACCAAATACACTGTCACTTATGATTTCTATATCTTCAATATTATCTGTTCCTACAGCCTTGCTGCAAATTTCCCAAATTTCCTTTTCCCTGCTGTCTCTTGCCTCATCAGCTCTAGTATAATTTGGATCACTTTCTGCAACTATTTCTTCTGGGAAGAAGTAATATTGTAGATAAGTCGTTGGAATATATTCATCAAAGAATTTTAAATATTTATTTACTCTTAGGTAAGTGTCTAACCAAGATTTTGATCTTTGTTCTGCATTATATGGTTTAAAATCATGGTCTCTTAGGTAATTTCTTAATTTTTCAAAGTGATTATTTCCATGAATATCCCATAGGTCTGTGAACCATCCAAAATGATTTAAGCCAAAGTAAGTTGCCCTTAAGTCCTCTTGTGGAACTCCTAAAATCTTTGCAAAGGATCTCATTAGGGAGTATGGCTGGTCACATAGATTTAATAGTCTTTTATCATCTGGGAATACCTTATCTAAAGCTAAGGCTACTATTGCTGCTGGATTTGTATAATTTAATATCCAGGTATCCTTTGAATGCTTACGCACTTGATTAACCATTTCAATCATTGCATTTATAGATCTCATTCCATATGCAAATCCGCCAGGTCCACAGGTTTCTTGTCCTACTAAACCATATTTTAATGGGATTTTTTCATCAAGACTTCTCATTTCCCCTTTACCTACACGCATTTGGCAGAATACATAGTCTGTTCTTTCATAAGCTACATCTGGATCTGTTGTAAATACAACTTCTGTTTCTGGACTAAAGTGCTTAAGCACTAATCTTATATAGTCCTCCATTTTTGATGTTCTTTCATCATCTATATCATAAAAAATTATCTTCTTTAAAGGAAATCTATCCTTCATTTTAACTAAACTTCCAACTAAGGCTGGTGTTCTTGCGCTTCCTGCTCCAGTTACTGTTATAATATTGCTACTTCTCATATCTAACTCCACCTTTTCTTTTATAAATTTTGTAATTTTACAAATAAATTTATTTTTCTAATTCTTCATCCACAGCATTTCTAACAAATTCAACTAATGGTCCATAAACTATGTGAATATGTTTTGGTGCTGGGAAGAAAATTCCTGTACATCCTGATTCCTCTAAGATCTTCTTGTCTACTTCTTTAACATCTCCTAAATCTATTCTTAAACGAGTAATACAGTTATCAACATTTTTAATGTTAGATCTTCCCCCTAGACCCTTAACAACAAGTTTCGCTATTTCATCATATCTCTTTTCTTTGATTAATGTGTTTTCAACTGAAGGCACATCTTCTCTACCTGGAGTTTTAAGGTCTAATTTTAAGATCATAAACTTAAAGATAAAGTAAGTTACTACTGCTAAAACTAATCCTATAAGCACAAAGCTTAGCCAATTTGTCTTTTCATATAATAAACCGAAGATTGCAAAGTCAAATATTGTTCCTCTAATATATCCAATTCCTACATTTGCGAAGGAAATTGCTACTGCTCCTATACCTACTATACATGCATAAATTACATATAATAGTGGTGAAATAAATACGAAGGAGAATTCTAACGGTTCAGTAACATTACCTAATAAAGCTGTTAGCACACAAGTTAACATTAAAGATTTAACCATTGGTCTATTTTCCTTGTGGGATGTTTTATACATTGCTAAAGCTATTGCTGGGAAGGCAAATAAGGTTACTAGCATTTGTTGTTGTGCCATAAATCTTGTTAATTTAGGCATCATGCTCCAGTATTCGCTGTCTGGTCCTAAATTGAATAGGATTTCATTTAAGGTTGGAACAACTCCAACATAAGTTTCTCCATTGATTATGTAAGTTCCACCTGCTTCAGTAAATCTAAATAATGCATTCCATAAGTGGTGTAATCCAAATGGTATAAATAATCTTTCACCTGCTGCTGTAAAGAATGGTCCAACTGGACTTAAGAATACTACTGATAGATTAGTTAATAATCCAACTGCTGCTTCCCAAATAAATGGAATTCCTAAACCTATAGCTACCATTATTCCCATTGTTATAATAGGAACTGATTTTTTACCTGCAAAGAAAGCTAAAGCTATTGGTAATTCTAACTTATAGAACTTATCAGTTGCCCAGGCTGCTACTCCGCCGGCAATAATACCTCCTAAGGCATTAACATTCATTGTTTGAATTCCTAGAACTTTTATTTGACCGAATTGGCTCATAACATCTGCATCAACTAGCTTACCAGTTACATTTAACCATACGTTCATTGTAATAATTAAAATCAAATAACCAAGGACTGAAGCAAAAACTGCAATTCCCTTGTCCTTTTTAGACATACCATAAGCAACACCCATAGCAAATAATAAAGGTATATTATCAAAAATAGCACTTGCTATAGTTCTTATACTAACTAAAGTTGTATTAATAGCTTCATTACCTAATACCGGAAATCTAGCAATCATATATGATTGAACAAGAGCTCCTGTTATACCTAAAATCATACCTACTGGAGCCATAACTCCGATAGGAAGCAATAAAGTTCTACCAAATTGTTGAATTTTTTGGCTTAATTCTTTTCTCATTATTCTTCCTCCATTTACCATCTTACTTAATATACAAAATATAATTTCTTTTTAGAGCGCCCTTTTCGATTTTAATTTTATATTTAAATTTAAACATTTACAATAAGTTTGAAGGATACTCTTTTCCTATCTAAATACCTAGGTCAGGCAAAATGACCTAGGTCAGAAACAAAAAATAGCCCTAAACTAGAGCTATTTTTTTATATATTCTTTAATTGTATTCACAAGCATCTCAATAACTAAAAAGATCCCTATTCTAGAACTGCTGTCATTAAATTTAGTTTCTGTTTCGTCAGATACGCAAGCAAAGGTATAATCACTTATCTTGGCTAGTTCATTTGTACCAAAGGAAGTTATTGCAAGGGTTTTACAGCCCTTCATCTTGGCAATATTAGCTATTTCTAAAATCTTGCTTGTCTTACCTGATAGGGATATTAATATTACCATTTCATCCTTTTCTAAGGTGTTCCCTACAATGGTCGATAAGTTATAATCTTGAACATAGATACACTTAATTCCTAAGGTTAAAAGCATATGGTTTAAATGGTGTCCTGCAGCCTTGCTTGTTCCCCTTGCAAAGACATAAACAGCCTTGGCCTTTATTATTTCCTTTGCGATATTTTTATATAAAGCTATATCTATAACCTTAAAGGTTCTTTCTATATTTTCCTTTAAGCTATACTGCAAATCTTCTAGTAATTTATTTGAATTTTCATTATTGTATGAGGTTTTAAGATAATATTTTAAGTCTGAAAAACCTTCAAAACCTAACTTTTGAGCTAAATTTATTATTACAGTCTTTGATGTAAAGGTGGCTTTAGCCAGGTCATTTATCTTCATTGTCATAACCTTTTGTTCATTATGATAAATATAAGTAAAAACCTTTTGTTCACTATTTGTCAATGTATTAAATAACCTAGCTAAATGTTCCATAATAACTCCTTATTTTCTAAATTTATATACTACATCACAAACTAAGTCAACAACTCTCTTATCAAAAACACTAGGTATTATATAATCTGGATTTAAATCAGCTTCATCTATACATCCTGCAATTGCCCTTGCAACTTCCAGCTGAATTTCTTTGCTTATTTTATTAATACGTGCCTTTAAAGCTCCCTTAATTATCCCTGGAAAAACTAATAAATTATTTATTTGATTAGGATAATCACTTCTTCCAGTAGCTATAACCTTTACATCAGCTTCACGAGCTGTTTCAGGCATTATTTCTGGAGTTGGGTTTGCTAAGGCAAATATAATAGCGTCCTTATTCATTGATAGAGCCATTTCCTTAGTTACAATGTTAGCTGCACTAACTCCTATAAAGGCATCTGCTCCTTCTAGAGCATCCTTTAATGTGCCTTCTTTACCCTTATTGAATTTATCGGCACATTTTCTTTGATAATCGTTAGAAGCGTTTTCATGAGTTATTATACCATACCTGTCACAAATTACAATGTTCTTAAAACCTGCTTCATAAATCAAGTTTGATATGGCAATGCCTGCAGCTCCAGCTCCATTAACTACAATTTTCATATCATAATCCTTCTTAAGAAGCTTCTTAGCATTTAACAAGGCTGCTAAGGTTACTATGGCTGTCCCATGCTGATCATCATGAAAGACTGGTATATCGCATATTTCATTTAATCTTTCTTCTATTTCAAAACATCTTGGAGCACTTATATCTTCTAAATTAATAGCCCCAAAACTTCCTTCTAAAAGCTTTATTGTATTAACTATTGTATTTACATCCTTATCCTTTATGCATAATGGAAAGGCATCTACCCCTGCAAACTCTTTAAATAATACGCATTTTCCTTCCATTACAGGCATAGCTGCTAGTGGTCCAATATCTCCTAAGCCAAGAACAGCACTGCCATCAGTAATAACTGCAACTAAGTTGCCCCTTCTTGTATATTCATAGGATAAATTCTCATCTTTTTGAATTTCTAAGCAGGGATGGGCTACTCCAGGAGTATAAGCTACTGCTAAATCTTCATTATTTTTTATATCGCATCTGCTTAT
The DNA here is from genome assembly GCF_002285495.1 of Clostridium isatidis. Classification (NCBI taxonomy): domain Bacteria; kingdom Bacillati; phylum Bacillota; class Clostridia; order Eubacteriales; family Clostridiaceae; genus Clostridium; species Clostridium isatidis. The sequence goes on from NZ_CP016786.1 coordinate 2,215,286, forward strand.
TACTTCAATTTTACCCTTCCATTTGCTATGTGCTTCTAAGCTTTTTTCTTTCATATCTATCACTCTCCTCATTTGTATAATAGGTTCTCTTCCCTTTTATTTCAATAGTTTGAGGCAATTTAAGACCTAAGTAACTTTTTATATAAATCCTATTATAATTCAATTATTTTCAAAAAATGAAATAATTATATATGTTCTTGCCTTTATTAATTAATAATTATATAATAATGTTTTGTAGTTATGAAAACTTTTATCAATTATACATTTATATAAATTTTTACAAAGGGGGAATGGTCATGACAAAAGATATGACAAGAGGAAATCCTATAAAACTAATCTTAACCTTTTCTCTTCCGCTACTTATAGGTAATGTTTTTCAACAGTTTTATAACATGGCTGATACTATAATTGTTGGTAAGTTTTTAGGGGTTAATGCTTTAGCTGCAGTTGGTTCAACTGGAGCCCTATCCTTTTTAGTAATTGGATTTGTTATTGGATTAACTGGAGGTTTTGGAGTATTAGTTTCTCAAAAGTTTGGTGCAGGTAATAAAGAAGGAGTAAAAAAAGCTTTTGCAAGTTCCTTAGTTTTATCTGCTATTATGACTGTAATAATTACAATTATCAGTGTAATTACTGTTAAGCCTCTTCTAATACTTATGAATACACCAGATAATATTTTAGATGATGCTCTAGCTTACATTATTGTGATTTATGCAGGTATTGCAGCAACTGTATTTTATAATATCCTTTCCAGTGTTCTAAGAGCCCTTGGAGATAGTAAAACTCCATTATATTTCTTAATTATTTCTTCACTTTTAAATATAGTTTTAGATATTGTATTTATAAGAAGCTTTGGAATGGGTCCAGAAGGAGCAGCTTATGCAACTGTTATTTCCCAGGGAATTTCTGCAATTTTATGTATGATATATATAGTAAAAAAATTTCCAATCTTAAGATTAAAGAAAGAACACTGGAGAATAGACCCTAATTATGCAAAAACTCAGCTAAGAATTGGTATTCCAATGGCCCTTCAATTTGCCATAACTGCTGCTGGTGCTGTTATTCTACAAGCTGCCCTAAATGGCTTTGGTTCAATAAAAATAGCAGCTTATACTGCAGCCTTAAAGGTTCAGCAAGTGTTTATGCAGCCTTCTATTTCCTTTGGAGTTACAATGGCTACCTATGCTGGCCAAAACCTTGGAGCTGGAAAAATAGATCGTATAAAGGACGGAGTTAAAAAGGGAGTTATTATAAGCATAATAGTAAGTATAAGCTCTACCCTTATAGTTTTAATATTTGGAACTGCCTTTATAAAGATGTTTGTAAGTGCTAATGATGTTGAAGTAATAGAAACAGCAAAACATTACTTAAATACAGTTTCTATCTTCTATATACCTTTAGGCTTAATCTTTATATTTAGAAACACCCTTCAAGGTATTGGAGATAGTTTTGTACCTATGATGGCTGGCTTTGCTGAAATGGTAGCTAGAACAGTAGTTGCCTTTACTCTTCCAAAGCTATTAGATTTTACAGGAATAGCTTTAGCTGATCCTGCTGCTTGGATAGCTGCTGCTGTTCCTTTGACACTTACTTATATCAAGAGAATAAATTCAATGATGAAAGAAAAGGAATTAAGTCCAGCAACTGAACAATAAAAAAGAAGAGCCTTGCTGCTCTTCTTTTTTATTTTAATTTTACAGTATGACTTTACTAAATTATCTTTCTTATCCTGCTATTAAGCTGTCTTTTTTAGAATTATTAATTAAAGAAGATCCTCCAATTAAAGATAGGGCAACTACAGCTCCTCCAAAAATCCCTGATAAAGATGTTCCAAAAGCAGTATCAGAATTTTTTAAAGAATAGTCTGGCAGAATTGCAATAGCTTTTTGGAAGCTATCAAGTTTTTTATAAAACTCGCTAGAACTTTCTATTTCTATAGAGCCAGTAATTTTACTTATGGACCATTCAAGACCATCTGGATATTCAGAGCCTGCTAAAGAAAGAGCTCCTGCAGTTAATATTGCTGTTGCTGAAAGAGCAGCAATTAGTTTATTAAAGGATAACTTAGCCTTTTTTTCTTCCTCTCTCTTTCCTCCCCAGATTAATTCTGCTCTTGCTTCATATACAAAGGAAAGCACTCCCGCAGTTATAAAGCCTTCTACTAGGCCAATTGCCAAATGAATAGGCTGAATTACGGATATAAAATCAACAAAAGGTAATTGAGAATTTCCTGAAGCTAAGGCTTCAAGAGCTACAGAGAAGGCTCCAAGCTGTAAGCTTATTATTGAAGCTATAATAGATGCTATAATAATCCTCTTCTTTGATACTCCCCCCTTCATAATAGGCTTCCATATGAAAAGTCCTCCAACAATACAGCTATAAAAGGCAATATTCCATATATTACAGCCTAAGGCTAAAATTCCCCCATCTGCAAAGAGCAAAGCTTGTACTAGTAATATTCCAGCCATGGTTAAGAAAGCCGCATAAGGTCCTAATAAGGCAGCTAGTAATATTCCTCCGCAAAGGTGGCCTGAAGAACCTGTTCCTGGGATTGTAAAATTAACCATTTGGGCTGCAAAAACAAAGGCTCCAGCAGCTCCCATCATTGCAGTCCTTTCTGGACTATTTTCTAATTTAATCTTTTTTATTGAATATCCTGCTACCGCCGTAGAACAGGAATACATTAGCCCTGCGACTGCTGGACTAATAAGGTTATTTACCATATGCATTTTATCTCCTCCTTTTATCCCTTTCTCCCCTATTCTAAATAGTTAAATAGACATACTCTTTATTTCCTTATATTGTTTTAAGTCAACATACAATTCTTCTAAATATGGATTGCGCTTTGTTTTCTTGATCTTATATAGCATATAAATAGTTACAGCTACATTAGCAATAAGAGCTAATAAACTTATAATAAATAACCAGCTTTCACTATAACTTGATGCTACTGCAAATTTACCTTCATCAATAAAGGATGGAAAGGTTTGGGCAAACATGCACCATAGTGCTAGAGTATGGGCCCTATGTTGAAGCCAGGCTCCCTTTCCAACAGTGAAGGCACATAAAGTTGGAGCAAGAAGTAAGGCAAAACCGCAATACCAGGAATGACCAGGAAGGCAGTTATAGGTATAGGCAAAATTCCATAGGTCATAGGCTAAAATCCAAAACCATAGCATATCTGGCCAAAGCATGTCTTGACTCTTATCCTTAGCTGTCTTTTTACGAATACAAATTCCTACCCAGCCGCTTATAGTTATAATATTTAAGATACCAGCCAAGGCATTCATATAATTCCATGACCCTCCCAATACATACATATTTCCATCTGTAAGAATTCCGCCTCCAGTATATTTAAGGCCGATTTCAATATCACGAATTACTGCTTCAAGAATATTAATTGCTAAAATCAATGGAGGAAAGGCAAGGAAAATTTTTCTTCTTCCCCCTTTTAAATACCTTATGCACCAAAAGCCAATACAGCCTGCTGTTGAGGAATATACCTTTGCTAAATGGAACCAATCTGTATAAGTCTTATCCTTTAAGACTGTAAACCATAAAACTGAAAGGACTGTTGGCAGAATAACAAAACAAATAAAGCCGCAAATTTTAGACCGCCTTGATATTTCATTTAATAAAAATAAACTTAGAAATACTGCTATCCAAACAAACCATACAGAAGCAAAGCTAGCTCCTGCTTCATAATTAAAAGTAAACATATTCCAACCCTCTTTATTAATTATTTTTAATCTTAATAACAGACAATTTCCTTAATAAAAAACTCCCTGCCCCCTAGTATTTCATAGTTTTTACTATTACATTTGGGGCATATTCCTTTGTTCTTAATTAAAGCAAAAACCTTATTACAATCTTTACATAAGGCGTTGGCAGGCAGTACTTGTATTTCTAGTTTTGAATCTTCTAAGATGCTTCCTTCTATTGCTGCTGGATATAGATTTTTCATATATCTAGGAACTACAGAGGAGAGTTCCCCTATCTGTAAGACTAGAGTTTCAATTTTCTTTACATCATTTTCCCTTGCAAACTTTTCTACAGTTTTAACCACCTCAAATAAAACACCTATTTCATGCATATAAACTCTCCTCAATACTAAATACTATCTGCTCCTCTTTAATACTTTCTTAGCCTTTTTAAGGACAATTCTTCCCTTACGCTTAATAACATTTTTAATAACTACTGGCTTTAGATCTTCAAAGGCAACCCCTTCTGCATCATATTTTCTAACGAGAGAAATGGCATCAAATTTACATCTTGTTGTGCAGGCACCACAGCCTACACATAAGAATTCATCAACAACCGTTGCTCCACAGCTTAGGCAGCGCTCTGTTTCCTTTTTAAGCTGTTCTTCTGTAAAGGTTAGTCTTAAGTCCTTAAAGCTTTCCCTTGCCTTTTTACCATCTACATGATTTGTCCTCTGCCTTGGAATATTATCATAGCCTTCAAGAAGAATATTCTCCTTATCAAAGGCCTTATATTTCCTTCTGTCACGGCCTATTACTAGGCTTTGACCTGGATGAACAAAGCGATGAATGGAAATTGCCCCTTCCTTTCCTGCCGCTATGGCATCAATAGCAAATTTAGGCCCTGTAAATACATCTCCTCCTACAAAAACATCCTTTTCCTCAGTCTGATAAGTAAAGGAATCTGCCTTTACTGTATTATTAGGATTTAATTCTATCTTGCTGCCTTCAAGGAGACCGCCCCAGTCAATAGCTTGTCCAACAGAAAGAATTATTGTATCAGCCTTAACTGTTATAGTTTCTTCCTCATCATATTTTGGATTAAATTTATTATTTTCATCAAAGACTGAAAGGCACTTTTTAAATTCTATTCCTTTTACCTTTCCATCTTCTGTTATTATTCTCTTTGGTCCCCAGGAGTTGTTTATTATAATTCCTTCAGATAAACTTTCTTCAATCTCTTCCTCTAAAGCTGGCATTTCTTCTGGCTTTTCTAAGCAGTAGATGCTAATCTTCTTTCCTCCAGCCCTTACTGCTGTTCTTGCTACATCTATGGCAACATTGCCTCCTCCTATTACAACTACATCTTCCTTAAGCTCTAGCTTTTCCCCTAAATTAACCTTTCGCAAGAAATCAATTCCTGAAATAACTCCTTCTGCCTCTTCTCCCTCTATTCCAAGCTTCCTTCCTGCCTGAGCACCAATTGCTATATAAAAGGCTTCATAGCCTTCCTCTCTTAAATCTTGCAATCTTAAATCCTTACCAACTTCAATTCCTGTTTTAAATTCAACTCCCAATTCTTTTAGGATATTAATTTCAGCCTCAACTACATTTTTTTCTAATCTAAAGGACGGAATTCCTAAGGTAAGCATACCCCCTAAGACCCTTTCCTTTTCAAATACTGTTACCTTATAGCCCTCAACAGCCAAGTAATAAGCACAGGAAAGGCCTGCTGCTCCAGAACCTACTACTGCAATTTTTTTATTATAGTTATTTTTTATCTTAGGAATAAATCTGTGTTCTGCATTTAAGTCCTGTTCTGCAATAAATTTCTTTATTTCATCTATGGCAATAGGGTCATCTATATCTCCCCTAGTGCAGGCTGATTCGCATTTTCTTGGGCATATCCTTCCACAGACTGCTGGGAAAGGATTTTCCTTTTTAATTAATTCTAAGGCCTCCCTATATCTTCCCTGGGAAGCTAATTTTATATACCCTTGAACTGCTATATGGGCAGGGCATTCTGTCTTACAAGGACTTGTTCCCCTCTCAGTTACATTTTCCCTATTAATTCTATAGTCTGAATTCCACTTATCAGGTCCCCATTCTGTATCCCTTGGAGTTTCATATTCCTTTTCCTCAGGAGGATTAATTTCACATAATTTTGGTCCTAACTTTAGGGCATTAACTGGACATACTGCCACACATTCTCCACAGGCAACGCATTTATCCTTATTGACTGAAGAAACATAATTTGAGCGGACCATATCAGAATTTTTAAACATTCCAGCAGATCTTAAGGAAAGGCAGGAACAGCCGCAGCAGTTACAAATAGCATGGGTTTTGCCTGAACCATCAAGGTTTGGTATTTGATGCATAAGCCCATTTTCTTCAGCCCTTCTTATTATTTCAAAGGCTTCTTCCCTGCTTATTTGACGGCCTCTGCCTGTTCTAATATAATACTCAGCAGCATGTCCCATTTGAATGCACATGTCTTCTGCCAAGTGGCCGCAGCCTTCTCCCATTACCCTTCTTGATACACGGCAAGAACAGTCTGAAACACTAAAGATAGTATTGTCGTTAAGGTATTTTGAAACTTCCTCATAGGAAGCCCTTCTTGTTTCTCCATCAATTGCCTTTTCTATAGGAATAACTCTCATTAAGCCCACTCCTACTGGAAAGGCTCCTGCTGACTTAGGTCCCCTTACCCTTCCATAAGCTTCAAAGGCCTCTGCAATTTGAGGGTATTTTTCAACATTCTTTTTGTTATTAACCATCATTTCCATAATGCCTGGAACCCAAGTGTCATACCAGAAAGTATCAACTCCATTTATATTGTTAACAAAACATACTCCTACCTCTGCTAATTGGTATAGAAGTCTCTCTGTTTCTTCTACTGATTTGCCGCATTTTGGAGCAAGTTCCTTTGCAGTAGTTTTTTCTCTTATCTTCATGCAAAGAGCAACTTCTGCCATTTCATCAGTTACAACCGGTTCCAAAATTAAATATTCTGGATCTGTTGCCTTTATTTCATTTTTTGAGCCACGCTTCTTTCTGCTTATATGATTAGCCAGATCCAGCACCTTTTCTTTTACCATATAACCCTATCCTCCATTTTTCTTACTTTAGCCTTCATTCCAATTTTTAATTTCCCTGCGAAGCCAGTCTGAAAACTTATCTATTCCTTCTCCCGTCCTTGCTGATATAGGAATTATTTCTGCCTTTGGATTTAACTTCTTAATACGTTCTTTGCAGGCTTCTAGGTCAAAGTCAAAATAATTTAAAACATCAATCTTATTAATTAATACAAGGTCTACAACAGAAAACATTAAAGGATACTTTAAAGGCTTGTCATCGCCTTCTGGAACACTTAAAATCATTATGCTTTTTGAGGCTCCAGTATCAAATTCTGCAGGACATACTAAGTTTCCTACGTTTTCTAAGATTGCTAAGTCAATATCTTCAGTTCCTAGAGCTGTAAGTCCCTGTCTTGTCATATCTGCATCAAGATGGCACATTCCTCCAGTATGCAGCTGAATGACTTTAACACCAGTTTCAGAAATTGTATGAGCATCAACATCTGAATCTATATCTGCTTCCATTACTCCAATTCTTATATCCTTTTTTAAGTTATTTATTGTTTTAGTCAAAGTTGTGGTCTTTCCTGAACCAGGTGAGGACATCACATTTAGCAAGAAAGTTTTTTCCTTTTTTAATTCCTCCCTAAGTAAATCTGCCTGCCTATTGTTATCTTCAAAAACACTTTGCTTTATCTCAAGTACCCTAAATTCCGCCATATTATACCTCCATCAATAAATTTGTTTTTAAAAAATATGCCTTTGATAAAAGCTTAACATTCTAAATTTTATATGTCAATATTTACCAATTACTCCTTTTATACTTTTCTACAAAGCTTTATAAAGTAAAAAAAACTTCAACCATATTAACAATTAAGTTAATTATTGATTGAAGGTATATATATTTATTCTTCCATTGGCAATTTAACTTCAAATACAGTCTTATCATCATCACTATAGGCAGATATTTTTCCACCATGAAGCTCAACAATATTTTTAGTTATTGCTAAGCCTAGGCCTGATCCACCCTTATTGCTGTTTCTTGATTTTTCTATTCTATAAAATCTATCAAATATGTAAGGCAGATCTACTGAAGGTATTGCTTCACCATAATTTATTACCTGAACTACTGCCATATCCTCTTCTGCCCTTGTAACTATATCTACATAATAGCCTTCTTGACCATACTTAATTGCATTGGAAAGGAGATTTTCAAAGACACGAACTAATTTTTCTCCATCTCCCTTTACAATTAATTTATCCTCTGAAAAATTTATCCTTGCCTCCATATCTGCCTTTTTAAATTGATATTCAAAATAAGCAGTTACCTGCCCTACTAATTCAACTAAATTAATAATGCTTTTATTTAATTTAATGCTGTTATTCTGCATTTTGGTAAGCTCAAATAAATCATTAATAAGCAGGCTTAGGCTCTTTGCTTTTTCATAGGCAATACTTGCATAGTATCTAAGACGTACTTCATCTTCATATTTATCCTTATCTATAATTTCTAAATAGCCCATTATTGAGGTTAGTGGAGTTCTTAAGTCATGAGAAACATTGGTTATTAAATCATTTTTTGTTTTTTGAGCTATTCTTTCTTCTATTGTTCTCTCCTTAAGCTTTCTTGAAATACTGTTAATATTATCAGCTAAAATTTTCATATCATTATTTATATCAACTTCTATTAACCTGTCTAAATCACCATCGGCCATTATTTCTGTTTGATCTATTATATCTACCAGACTTTTGGTTCTTCTATAAGTTATTAATAGATAAAAAGAAATAAATACTAAAAAAATCATTATATAAGCAAAAATTCCATTAAAAAGAGTATATTTAATGGTACGCCAAAAATCCCAAATATACCAGACCAATGTAGAGGCTGTATATTTATATAAATAATTTAATATATTTTTTGTAAATATGAGAGTTACTAGGGTTAATAATAGGGCATAAATTATATCCATTGCTGAGGATATAAGCATCTTTTTTAATCTTTTATTTTTCAATTTTATATCCAACTCCCCAAACTGTATGAATTATTTTGTTGCCTTCCATATGTTGTTCTAATTTGTCCCTTAATCTGCTTATATGGACCATTACTGTATTATTTGATTGATAATATTTTTCCTTCCATACTTTTTCAAAGATTTCTTCTGTTGTAAAAACCCTGCCCCTATTGCTTGCAAGTAAATATAGGATTTCAAATTCCCTTGCAGTTAGGCCTATCTCCTTATCATCTATTGTTACCTTGTGCTGCATTTTATCTATGACCATTGATTCTATCCTAATTATATTATCTGAAGCCTGCATGCTATTATTCAAAAAGTAGGTTCTTCTAATTAAGGCCCTTACCCTGACTATAAGTTCTAAATGATTAAAGGGCTTGCAGACATAATCATCTGCTCCTGTCATTATTCCCTGAATTTTATCCATATCCTCTGCCTTTGCACTCAGCATAAGAATTGGAATATTATATTTCCCCCTTACCCTTCTGCAGACTTCTAAACCGTCCATCCCTGGCATCATAATATCTAGAACCATTAAATGGATTTCTTCCTTTTCTAATATTTCTAAGGCTTCTTCTCCATTTTTCGCTTTAATTACATCATAGCCTTCATTTAAAAGATTTATCTCTAATAGATCTCTAATTTCCTTTTCATCATCTACCACTAAAATCTTATTTTTCATTGTAACCTCCCATATAGCCTAAAGGCCTAAATATTCTTCTAAGGTGATATTATTCTCATATATATATTTAGCTGCTTCCTTACCAACATACCTAATATGCCAAGGCTCATAGGCTATTCCTGTAATATCTTCCTTTCCATAAGGATATCTTATAATAAATCCAAACTTATGACAATTTTCTTCAAGCCAAATTGCTTCCCTTGAACCCTGAGTTAAAAAATTTTCTTCATTGGTGATATCAATGGCTAAGCCTGTTTGATGCTCACTAAAGCCTGGCTTTGCTACATAGGCTTCTGCCATTTCTTCTCCTTCTGATTTAACTCTTTTTTTATAAATTTTATTTTGAGTTTCATAGGATCTGTATCCAGAGTTTCCTAATAATATTATACCTTCTTTTCTAGCTGAATTTATTAAATTTTCTAAGTCTTCTACAATCCTTTTATCCACATGTTTTTCTTCTCGGCTTATATCACTTGTAAATAAAATATCTGGTATAACTAACTCTTTTGGTTTATAGTCTTTACTTAATCCATAGTTTTTATTAACTAATACTAAATTTACTTCCTTTTCTAGTTCTTCCTTTGTATATTCATTAGAATTATTTACCTTAACTATGCCATCATAAAGCTCTGTCCCCTTATTTAAGGGAATTATATTATTTAATATAAAGTAAAAAATAACAGCTATTATAATAAGTATAATTATTTTTCTTATTTTCCTTTTCATAATAATTGCTCCTCTTCTAAATCTCTTTATATAAATCTTAGAAGCTAGAGCTTACAAGTCTTATAAAAATTTCTTACGAAATCTTAAGTTAAAATTATATTTTTATTAAGCTATGTTTTTCTTAGGAGTAATTAGTAGAAAGATAATTTAAGTTCGTCAGCAATCTTAATTTATTACAAAAAAAGACCAGTTATTTACTGGTCTTTTAAATTTTAATTATATATTATAATTTAAATTTATTTATTCTATTTCTTAAACCCTTGGTCATGTTGCTTAACTCTTGGGCTGTAGCAGCTACTTCTTCTGTAGCAGCAGCCATTTCTTCTGAAGAAGCCATAATTTCTTCTGCTGAGGCTGAAATTTCTTCTGATGTCGCAGAGGCTTGTTCAATATTATTTAATATAAATTCCTTATTTGAACCAATGAAATTGGCAGACGAATTTACTAACTGAATTTTTGGTACTATATCATTTATAGAAGCTACAATTCTTTCAAAGGAATTTATTGCATTGTTAACTACAGTTATTTGCTCATTTAATTCATTACTCATAACTTTAGTTTTTTCTATCATTGAATCTTTACTCTTTTCTGTATCACTAACTAAGGCAGATATATTATCGGAAGAAGTTTTAGATTGCTCTGCTAGTTTTCTTATTTCTTCTGCAACTACTGCAAAGCCCCTGCCTTGTTCCCCTGCCCTTGCTGCTTCTATTGATGCATTTAAGGCTAGAAGATTAGTTTGTTCAGCAATTTTGTTTATTAAATCTGTCATTTCACTTATATTATTAATCTTTTCACCTAAGTTATTAAACTGAATAATAACTCCCTTAAAGGATTCCCTTATTTGATTTATTGCATCTACTAATGCCTGCATGCTCCTATTACTATCAGATGCCATAGTTCCAACAGTTTCTGAAGATTTTTCAACTCCTTGAATTAATTCAATAATTTCATTAATTTGTTCTCCAAAATTAGCAACTACAGTAGTTATTTCTATTAAATCTTCACTTTGGGAGGTTGTACCTTTTGTTACTTCTTCTATTGCAATTGAAACATTTCCTGAAGATACTGACATTTCTTCTGCTGTACTTGCTAAAGTTTCTGCCTTAAGATCTATATCATCTGAAACTTCTTTAACCTTTCTTATAACGGCTGATATTTCCTTTATTGTTTTTGATAAACTTCTCTTCAATAAAGCAAATTCATTATTGTCCTTTGTTTCTAAATCAACTGTAAAGTCTCCTGTTGCTAAAACTTCTAATTTATCATGCATATCTTTTGAAGCAAGTTTAATTATTCTAATAAATTGATAAGAGAATAAAGAAAATACAAGAATTATTGCTCCTATTATAGCTAAAAAAGTTACTCTTGATCTAGTATAAAGACTATCACTTTCAATATAAAGGCTTGATGCCTTTTCAACATTATAAGTCTTTAATTTAAATAAGGCTTCTTCTGCCTTTACTGCAACCGCTGCCAGATTATTATAATCTTCTTCAGAAACCTCTTTTCCAGCAGCTAAATCTTTGTCTATCTTATCCCAATACTTTAAGTATTCTTCATAATTTGCCTTAAAATCATTTATATCTTTTAAATCTTCACTATCCTTAAAGGCACTATTAAATTTCTGAAGGTATTTTTGAATATTTTCATTATGCTTAGCTATGCCGGCATTGTAACTAGTATCATGCTTATACATTTCCTTATGGGCTTCAATTCTCATATTGGCGAATTCGCCCCTAATACCTACTCCAATTGACAAAGGATCTACACTTTCAGTATACATAACCTTTATATTTTCATTAATTTGACTTATGGTAAAATCTCCTACAAAACCTATAACAACTGCAAATACAACTGCTAATAATGATATAAAAAAAACACCTTTTGATAACTTTATATTTTTAAATTTACTAATCATAAGCTCCCACCTATTCTATTAAATATCTGATAAAAATACTAATTATTATTAACTTAAGTTTCTAAGTTTTTAGATATTTTTCTCCTACAAACTTATACAAGAGCCTAATTGTTCTTAAAGCTCTTGAATATTATTTTTATTTAATAATAATTATCATTAAATACCCTTTATTATTTTATCATAAATTCTATAAATTTCTAGCATTATTCTACCGAAGGAAAAAACTACTACAAATTCTAAATAAAAGCTATGATTATTTTAATAAAGGAAATTTACTTGGTTATAATAAGTCATATGTATAAAAAGAATTAAATATCTTTGACATATTTATAAAATCTATGTATAATAATCCTTGTATACGAACTATAATTTAATTTCAATAAAAAATATTCGCATATAGGAGTATGATAATGGATAACGTATTTGATTATGAAGACATTCAACTAATACCAAACAAATGTATAGTAAACAGTCGTTCTGAGTGCGATACATCTATAAACTTTGGAGGAAGAAGCTTTAAACTTCCTGTAGTTCCAGCAAATATGCAGACTATTATAGATGAGAAAATCGCAAGCTTTTTAGCTGAAAACGGATATTTTTACATAATGCACCGTTTCAAACCAGAAACAAGAATAGACTTTATCAAAGATATGAAATCAAAAGGATTGTTCGCCTCTATTAGCGTTGGGGTTAAGCCAGAAGAGTATAAATTTATTGAAGAATTAGCAAAGGAAAATCTTGAACCTGAATATATAACAATTGATATTGCTCATGGACACTCTAATTCAGTTATAAATATGATTCAACATATAAAGAAACACTTACCAAATAGCTTTGTAATTGCAGGAAATGTAGGAACTCCAGAAGCAGTTAGGGAACTAGAAAATGCTGGCGCAGATGCAACTAAGGTAGGTATCGGACCAGGAAAGGTATGTATAACTAAAATTAAAACTGGCTTTGGAACAGGCGGCTGGCAATTAGCTGCCCTACGCTGGTGTGCAAAAGCTGCCACTAAGCCAATTATTGCAGACGGCGGTATCCGTACTCATGGAGATATAGCTAAATCCATTAGATTTGGTGCTTCCATGGTTATGATAGGTTCCCTTTTTGCTGGACATGAAGAATCTCCAGGTGTAACTATTGAAAAGAAAGGAAAGCTTTATAAGGAATACTTTGGTTCTGCTTCCGAATTCCAAAAGGGAGAAAGAAAAAATGTTGAAGGAAAGAGAATGTTCGTTGAATATAAAGGTTCCTTAAAGGATACTTTAATAGAAATGGAACAAGATCTTCAATCTTCTATTTCCTATGCTGGAGGCAAAAAATTAGATGCAATAAGAACTGTTGATTATGTAATTGTTAAGAATTCCATATTTAATGGAGACAGAATATATTAAAAAAAGAAAGGTGTGATACACCTTTCTTTTTTTAATTCACAGTTCAAAATGCAAAGTGCAAAATTTAGGATGAAACTACTGCTTAGTTTCTGAAAATTTATATAAATTATATAACACTATTCATACCTCTTAAACCTTAGAAAAAATTGAGATACATAAACACAAAATATCATCCATATTGCACCAGCTAAAAGAGTTATCAATTGATTTATTAAATCGCTATAAATCCATTTAGCTAAAATTGAAGTTAATTTACTATCGAATATTATATATACTAATGCCGAAATCAAAAAAACTATCTTAACTTGAAACAGATCTTGAAAATATTTTGAACTACAATTCTCACATTCTAGAGTTTTATTTTTATCTAAAAGAGTTTTAATCCTGGCTCTAGGACTAAATTTACTTTTACACTTTAAACATCTTCTCATATCCTATTCCCCCTTGCTTTATCGCCAAAATAAATCCTAAAATTATGCTATTAAAAATTTTAAAGAAAGATATTAGAGAAATTGCATTTAATCAATTAACTGAAGATAATAAGAAAAAAGTGAACTGATGAAAGGTATAATTAAAATAGTTAATTTACACGCCCATAACCTATTAACTAGTTTACAGTTCACAAGGTGCAGTTCACAGTTAAGGATTAAACTACTGCGTAGTTTCTAAAATTATATTTCTATAAGCTCTTTTAGAAATTATAATATTTATAATTCAGCTTAAGCTGAATTATTTCCTAAACTGTACACTGTGAACTGTACACTGCGCACTAATAAAAAGTGCTTCGCAATCTTTATTTATTGTTCACTAGGTAAAAATACTGTTATCCTCGTTCCTATTTCCTTCCTGCTTAAGACGCTGAAGTAGCCTTTATGGCTGTCTACAATCCATTTTGCTATGGAAAGGCCCAGTCCTGTACCTCCATCCTTTCTTACTCTAGCTGTATCTGCCCTGAAAAAACGTTCAAAAATATGGGGTATATCTTTTTCGTCTATTCCTATTCCATGGTCTTGAATAGAGAAAAAAGCTTCATTATTACTGCTCTTACCTACCCTTAGGATTATTTCTTCACCCTTGTCTGTATATTTTGCAGCATTATCAATCAATATTCTAGCTGCCTGCTTAAGTAAGGCTGTATCTCCATAGGCGGTTATATTTTCTGAAGCTGCATATGTGTATATGTGATCCTTATCTATCATCATATATTCTTCTAATAATTCCTTCATCATATCATTAAGGGAAAACTCTGTTGCCTTAAGCTCTGTTTTGCCATTTATTCCTCTAGCTAGGAATAATAACTGCTCCACTAGGTTCTTCATGTTTTCAGCTTCAGTCTTTATAGCAGTTATTGATTCTTCTAATACTTCAGGATCATCTTTTCCCCAGCGGTCTAACATATTGGCATAGCCTTGGATTACTGAAATAGGGGTTCTTAATTCATGGGAGGCATCAGAAACAAATCTTAATTGCTGCCTATTAGCTTCCCTCATTCTATCTAACAGATTATTTATTGCCTCTTCCAATCCTTGAAGCTCACTATCCCCTATGCGAATTCTTTCTCCATAGGCATCTGGACTGATTCTTGATATAGCATCTTCAAGGCTTTGGAATTTCTCTTCATTAAGGGCCATATCACTAAGTCTGCTTGCAGCTTCTGCCATTTCATTAAGAGGTTTTAAAATCCTTCTATTTTTGGCAGTACCAAAGAGAATCTGGCTAATAAGCATAAAGCCCTCTAGAATGCCTACAAATTCAATTGCCTTCAGTAAAAGATTTAAAAAGGAAACTGCATCCTTTACTAGAACTTTTCCATCATCCCATATAACCTTGTAAGTGGCAGTTTCTATTGGATAAAAATTAAAAGATCTTTGAGCAAATTTAACAAACTCTCCATAGAAGCTAATTTCACTTTCAATGCACCATAATACAATTAAAGCTCCAACTATAGCTATATCTATGACTATAAATTTGTAAAATAAATTTCTTACGAAACTTGAATTTAGTTTTATTGCAATGGATGTAACATTTTTATTCTTCTTTTTCTTACTCATCTTTAATTACGTACCCCACACCTCGGACTGTTGTTATTATTTTCACCTTGAAAAGATCATCTATTTTGGTTCTTAAATATCTTACATAAACATCTATTACGTTGGTTTCCCCAATATAGTCATAGCCACATACCTTTTCCATAAGGACATCCCTGCTTAAAACAATATTCTTATTTTCTAATAGTACCTGTAATAAGGTAAACTCCCTGTTGGTAAGTTCTATTTCTTTATCAGCATAGGTTACCTTGTGTCTTAGTTTATCTAAAGCTAACTCACCACATCTTAATATGTCTTCATCCTTCTTTACTGTTACTATTCTCTTTTTAAGGGCTGTTCTTATTCTTGCAAGTAATTCTTCTATGGCAAAGGGCTTAGTGATATAATCATCTGCCCCTGCATCTAGGCCTGATACCTTATCCATCACTGCATCTCTGGCAGTAAGCATAATAATTGGAATGTTGGAATTCCTCCTAATTCTTCTTAAAACTTCCAGCCCATTTATTTCTGGCAGCATTATATCAAGAAGAATTAAATCTACATCTCCCTTTTCTGCAATTTCAAGGCCAGTTCTTCCGTTATTGGCTTTAACTAGCTCATAGCCTTCATGTTTTAACTCAAGCTCAATAAATCTAGCTAATTTTTCCTCATCTTCAACTATTAAAATCTTAGTCATGCTTTCTCACCCTTATGAATTTTTCTTTTATATCCTTTGCATAGTCAGAAGCTCTTTTTAATACTTTATTAACTTCCTTTAAATTTATATTAAGCTTATTTGTAGATAGATAGAATTCTACATCCATAAATAAACTGATTATAGCTGTTGGAATAACAATCCAAAACATAAAAATTGTAAGGATAGTAACAACTGTTAAAGGAAGCTTTAAGGCAAGCTTATCAAATCTTCTTATTTCAAAGAAAATATTATTACAGCTGTCTATAAACCTGCATACATGCTCAAAGAAACCTTGAGAAGCCCTTGGACCTTGATAATTATATTCATTACCGCCCTTAACTTCCTGGATTTCTAGATTAGGCCTTGCCTCATTAGTATAAAAAATACTTATTGAAGGCTTTGGAAGCTTCCCTTGTTCTTCTAAATATAACAAGGCATCTAGCATATCCCAATTGTTATTTTCTAAAGCAATTTTTGCTTCCTCATAACTTATATTTGCTTTTTCTCTTAATTTATTTATTAATTTAAGTTTATCCATAAAAACCCCCAAAAGAAAAGTCTGAGAGACTTTTCAGTTTATAGTTGTTAGTGTGGAGTGTGCAGTTTAGGTTGAAACTACTAGGTAGTTTCTACAATATTAAGCACTTTTCAGTTAGTAGTTAGTAGTGTGGAGTTTGGAGTGTATATTCAGTTAGGAGTTAAGAGTTAGTAGTGTGGAGTTTGTATTCAGTTAGGAGTTTGGAGTTAGTAGTGTGCAGTTTTTTGATACCCTTAGCTATCAATTCAGCTGCTTCTTTAACAGAGATATTAGTTACATCAATTTTCTCTGTATCCATTTCAATATAATTTTTTAATCTTGCCAGGCTTCTTTCAATAACATCCTTCTTCCTTATTCCATCTTCAATGTCCTTTGTAATTCTTTGCTTGTTGCTGTTTTGCCTACTCCCATTGTTCCATTTATAAAGATAATATTTTTCATGCTTCTACCCCTTAGTATTTAACCCAATAATAAATTACATATACCCAGCTTAATAAACCATGGAAAATAGCCCAAGGAATTGACTTCCATGCAGTATAAGAAATAATCATTGCTAAGCATGAACCAAAGGAAATTCCATTTTTAACTGTTGATTTTATAGCCTTATTATTCTTATTTTCTCCCATTACTCTTCACCCCTTAAATAAATACTAGAAAGTAGAATGGAGAAAATCTCCATTCTACATTATTCTTCATAGCTTTCTTTAAAGTCTCTTTTTACATTATCTGCTGTTTCTGATACTTTTTTAAATACATCATTTACTTTGTCACAGTTTATATTTGGTCCACTTAATGAATATTTATATCCACAGAATAATCCAACTATTAATAAAATTACTGTTGGTACTGATAAGAATATTAATAAAAGCGCTGCTATTATTAAAGGTATTCTTATTGGTCTTTCATTGTCCTTTCTAATTTCAAAGAAGTTTGTATTTGCCTTCCTGATGAATTTAGCAATGCCTCTAGCTATTCTGCCAAGGATAGTTCCTAATCCACCATAACTTTCCTTATTAGAATTATTATCTCCTTGGTATTGTCCTTCTGCCTTAACTTCTATTATTTTAGTAGTTTCAGTATTTTCTACTTTTGCATTTCTTTCTAAGTATATTATAGCTTCAAGAAGATCCCAATCAGTTTTTTCTAATGCCTCTACTGCCTCCTCACGAGTTACCTTAGTCTTTTCAATTAAAATTTCTATCATTTCATTTCTTTCCATTTGATTAACCCTCCATTTAATTAATTTTTTTAATCACTTATCATGCTTTTATAATATAGATGGAAGATTAATCTAAAATATAAGAAAGATTAAAATTAGATTAAAAAATTAAATACTTATTTATTTTAAACTTTTTAAATATTCCTCTGCTTCCTGGCGGCTTTTAAATATTGTTATATCCTTGTCTTGATATTTCTTAAGTAAAAGGTATATCTCTGGCAGATATTCCTTATGAAAGTCCTTCACAAATTTCAGGAACTCAGGGTGAAGCTCCTCCTCTATCCAAGGAAAATCTTCCCTTACTTTTCCTATACGGGAAGCTATCCCCTCAAGACAGACTTCAAGATAGGAATTTCAGTCTTTTTACTTAAAGCCCTTGCAAAGGTACTTTTCCCAGCACCAGGACTGCCTATAATTATAATTTTTTTCATAAGATAGTTTTCTCCCTTTAGGTAAATTTATAATTTATTAGCTATTAAGGAAACTAATGACTCATGTAATAATTTAATTATAACATATTATTTAAAAAGATTAGATTTTCGTAATTAATTAAAACTATAAGTCTTAAGGTATTATTCATAAGCCTTAAATGCTTTCTGCTCTGCATAATATGGAGATATATTGTCATCTATCTTTGTTAATTCTTTACCCTCTGCTGAGATCCCTATGATTTCAAAATCTGACCCCTCGAATTTATTCATATATACAAGATATATTCTTGCATCATTAGCATCAATTATTTTCGCTTCGGCTTCTATATTTCTTTTTTTCTCAATAATTTTCACTTTGCTTATATCAGGGGTACCGATTAAGCCGAAATATATTGGAAGTTCCGTCTTTTCTATATTTGGAAATTTAATTAAATATAAAAAAGGCCCTGGGCCTCTAAGGTTTCCAGAGCTCGATCAAATCTATCTAATTGTAATTAAAGCTTATCAGAATTATTTATTGATGTAAATTAGTAAAATCCTAACTACCCTTCCCTATTCCATCTACAGGCAAGGCCCTCAATTAGGTCTAAAAGAATAAATAACACAAGCCCTAAGATGCTTAGAACTAGAATTCCTGAATAAAGATCTATGTAATTAATTCTAGACCAGGAATCCTGAATAAAGTAACCTAGACCTTCACTTGTTCCATAGCCTTCTGAAAAGAATAAAATTGAAAAGGCTGTTCCTAGGGATAGTCTTATGTTGGTTAAGATATCTGGAACTATGGAAGGCAAGGTTACATGGATAAATAACTGCAGCCTGCTTGCTCCAAGGCTGGTTAAAACATTATAATTTTCCTTTCCCACATTAATAATTGAATCTCTTACAGAAACTATTATTGGAAAGACTGTTATTAAAACTATCATTATTATCTTTGACAAGTCCCCAAGTCCAAACAAGGTCATTACTATTGGCAGCAGGGCCATTTTAGGAACTGGATAGGAAAAATAAATAAGGGGATTTAAAAACTTATTCATCTTATCTGAATAGCCCATAATAAGACCTATTAAAATTCCTATAACAAAGGCTATTAGTAAGCCCCAGCCAACCCTATAAAGGCTTGCCCCTACATGCCCTGCAAGGTCCTTCTTAAAAAGCTCAGGAAGATTCTTATATATCTCTAGTGGATTTGGAAGAATCCTTGAATTCATAAGTTTAGCTCCTATAAACCAAAGAAGGTTTACCATTAAAAATCCTTCAATAAAGCCTAAAAGCCTTTTAAATTTTTTCATTCCTTAATCCCACCCTTCACTAGGGATTTTATATGGGAAAATATTTTGGAATAGTCCTCATCTTCCTTATAATTTTTGTTATTAAAGAGCTTGTTATCTATAACTTCAATTATCTGTCCTGGAGTGTTTGATACAACTATAATCTTCCTTCCCATATATAGGGCCTCGTCTATGCTGTGGGTTACAATAAAGGTATTATTCTTGTTTTCATTCCATATTTCCAAAAATAACTCCTGTGCCTCTTCCCTTATTATTGCATCAAGGGCTGAAAAAGGCTCATCCATAAGAAGCAGATCTGGCTTGGACAAAAAACTTCTCACTATAGAAACCCTCTGTTTTTGTCCCCCACTTAATTCCCTAGGATATCTATTTTTTAAGTCATAGATCCCTAGACGCTTCATCATGGCATCCATCTTATCTTGAATTTCCTTATCCTTTGTATTAATCTTCTTTATCTTTAATGGTAAAATGCAGTTTTTTTCTACTGTCTTCCATGGCAAAAGTCCAAAGTTTTGCGGAATTAGGCCTATATTATGAATATGAGGGTTAAGTTTTTCTGATTTTAGAAGAACTTCCCCCTCATATTTCTTTATTATTCCTGCTAGTACCTTTAATAAAGTTGTCTTTCCACAGCCTGAGGGACCTATAATTGCACATATATCCTCTGATTCTATGTCAATATTTATAGGTCCTAGGGCCTTAACTTTTTCATTTTTAGATTCATAGAAGACAGATAAATTCCTTATCTGTATCATAAAATCTCCCTCTTAAACTAACTATTTTACAAAAGTATCTACAATTACATCTTCTGCCTTTAGATCCTTGTCTATTATTCCCTTCTTCTTTGACCAGTCAAAGACAGCTTGTACATTCTCAACCTTTGGAAGATAGTTTAACTTAAGTTCTGGAAGAACTATGTTTCCTCTTGTATCTTCAGAGTATCCAACAGTTTCAATTAAAACATCTTCATATTCTTTTATATCTGTATTTTGCATATATTCTACTGCCTTATTGTATCCAGCAAAGAAGGCCTTTATAGCATCTCCATTTGTATCTATTTCTTCTTGAGTAAAGCCAAAGGCTGAAATTGTGATATCAGCATTGTCAATCTTAGCTAGAGCCTTTCCTCCATCAGCTACAGCTGTATCATCAAATGGTGCTGGTAAGATTGCTGCATCTACCTGCTTATTTTTTAAGGCTTCAAGTCTTGCTGGCATTGCTGGAATTGCTACCTTTTCTATTTCATCAGCACTTACTCCATTTTCAGTTGCTATATAGTCAGATAAATAGTCTATCATTGTGTTTTCTGATATAGCCATCTTCTTATTCTTTAGGCCGCTTAAGTTTTCAATTCCTGAATCTTTTCCAACAACTAAAGTCCAAGCTCCATTTGTTTGTCCAGTTATCTTCATATCGATACCTAAATTTTGATAAATTGATATTGCTATTTCATCAGCTATTAATCCATCTAAAGCACCAGCTTGAAGGGCAGCATCTCTATCCTTTGCTGCTGTGAATAATTGAAAGTCTAAGTCTAGGCCTTCTTCTTCAAAATAGCCTTTTTCTTGAGCTATTACTATTGGCACTATATCAATTGAACTCATGGCACCAAAGCTTAATTTTTTCATTTCGCTTGTTTCTGCTTCTTTATTAGCACTTGCAGAACATCCAGCCATTACACCAAACATTGATAAAGTCATAATTGTTGCAATTAATCTTTTAATCTTCATATTCTGTATCCTTCCATTTCTTAAATAAATTATTTTCTATATTTAGATAATCTAATATTTTCCCTACTAGGAAATCCACTATGTCCTCAATACTCTCCGGGTGGTGGTAAAAACCTGGCATGGCAGGAATTATTCCAACTCCCATCTTAGATAATCTGCACATATTTTCTAAGTGTATTGTGTTTAGGGGAGTTTCCCTTGGTACTAATATTAGTTTTCTACCTTCCTTTAGGGCTACATCTGCAGCCCTGGTTAATAAACTTCTGGATAAGCCATTACTTATTTCTGCCAAGGTTCCCATGGAGCATGGCAGTATTATTACTGCATCATATTTATTGGAACCGCTGGCTACTCCTGAAAACATATTATTGTTATTTTCAAGGACAATATTTTCATATTTTAATTTTAATTCCTCTATCCAATTTTTTAAGGAAATGCCAAGTTCAAAGGCAAAGACCTGCCTTCCCTTGTCTGTGGCTACCACATTAACTTGAATTCCTTCCTTAACTAATACTTCTATAAGCCTTTTAGCATATATGCTGCCGCTGGCTCCTGTTATTCCTACTACTATCTTTTTCATAATATCCTCCTAAAGCAGGCAGTCAAGTAAACCAGTTATTAGGAAAACAATGCTTATAACCTGATTTACATTGTAAGATGCCACTTTAACATTTGTTAGGTTATCTGGGCTGACCATGCTATGCTGAATTATAAATAATACAGTTATTACCGCTAAACCTATGTAATATATTGTTCCCAGAACTGGAGTTAAAAGACCCACTATGAATAAGCTTATAAGGGCTATAGCATGAAAGATCCTTGCAATAAGGAGGGCATTTTTCACCCCAAAGCTTGCTGGAATTGAATGAATGCCATTTTTAGTATCAAAATCATAGTCCTGAGCCCCATAGATTATGTCAAAGCCTGCTACCCAGACAGTATTTGCAGCTCCCATTACAAGAGGAATCCAGCTTATTTTGCCTGTAACTGCAAGCCAGGCTCCTACTGGGGCTGCTGCTGAAGTTACTCCTAGGACTATATGGCAGGCCCAGGTAAACCTCTTGGTATAGGAATATATAATCATTAAAAATAAGGCAATTGGTGATAATACTAAGCATATTGTATTAAGCTTTGCTGCTGCAAAGACCATTACTGCAAAGCATGCTGCTGAAAATACTATTACTTCCTTTGGCTTCATTAAGCCTTGAGGAAGCTGTCTTGTTGCTGTTCTTGGATTTTTTGCATCTATCTTGGCATCTATAACCCTGTTTATGGCATTAGCCCCTGTTCTTGCTCCTAAGAAGGCTACAATTATCCAAAAGATAGTTCTAAAATCAAGCCTATTGTTCCCTGCTATAAGCATGGAAATTAGGGCAAAGGATAAGGAGAAGATAGTATGGGAAAACATAACCAGGGTTCCATAATCAAATATTTTATTTCTTATCTTCTTTAATTTAGTCAATTCCATATTCCTGCCACCTTCTGTCTACGTATTCCTTCATTTCCTGGCTCATTTCTATATCCTTTGGCCAAGGTCTTGTATGTCCTTCGCTGGCTAGTTTTCTTGTTGCATCTACTCCAACTGTGCCTTCCTTTATTATTAAATCCCTCTTGGCATCAATATTGTTAAAGAGCTTCCATGCCACAATAGATAGATTATTAGGGTCTATTTCCTTATCAAAAACTGCAATTAATTTTACTTCCTTTAGCTTTTCTTCAATAGAATTTATCACTTTTTTAGCCTGCCAAGCTTCAGTCTTATCTATTGATACTAAGATACACTTTGTAAGGTCTTCCTTATAAGGTAGGTTAAAGTCTAGTATTCCGCCCTTATCTTTTAAATCTTCTAAGAGCTTCTTTGCCTCTTCTTTTCTTTCTGCTGTAACTTCTTCCTTTTTAACTTCCCTAGCTTGAAGTTCTATATCCCATTTTCTTGTTGCATCTATTCCTACCCTGCTTCCATATAGAGGGGTGTTTGATGCATGGTCTAGGGCATCTAAAGGTCCTTCAGTTATTACAATATCCCTTTGAGGCTCCATATTATTAAATAAATTATAGGCTACTGCTTCTGTGTCTTGAGGGTCAACATCCTTATCTACAACTATAACCATCTTGGTGTACATCATTTGTCCCATACCCCATACAGAATTTATAACCTTATTAGCATGGCCTGGATATTTCTTATCTATTGAGATAATAACACAGCTATGGAAAACTCCTTCTAGAGGAAAGTTTATATCTATAATTTCTGGATTTATCATCTTAAACAATGGTAAGAAAATTCTTTCTGTTGCCTTACCCATATAACAGTCTTCCATAGGAGGCTTACCTACTATTGTTGTTGGGTATACAGGCTTCTTTTTGTGAGTTATGCAGGTTACATGGAATACTGGATAATCATCTTCTAAGGAATAATAACCTGTATGATCTCCAAAAGGTCCTTCTACTCTTAAAGGCTCATTTACATCCACATAGCCCTCTATAATAAATTCTGCATCTGCAGGGACATAAATATCATTTGTTATTGACTTAACCATATTTACTGGCATTTTTCTTAAAAAGCCTGCAAACATCATTTCATCAATCATCTTTGGAAGAGGTGCTGTAGCTGCATAGGTAATAGCTGGATCACAGCCAAGAGCTACTGATATTGGCATCTTTCCTCCCAGCTTTCTGTACTGCTCATAGATTTCCCTTCCATCCTTATGCCAGTGCCAGTGCATTCCTGTTGTATTTTTATCATAGACCTGCATTCTGTACATGCCCATGTTTTGTATCCCTGTCTCTGGGTCCTTGGTTATTACTAAAGGAAGAGTTAAGAATTTTCCTCCATCTTCTGGCCAGCACTTTATAATAGGAAGCTCATTTAAATCTGGATCATGATTTATAACTTCCTGACAGGCTCCCTTTATTGGCAGCTTTATAGGAAAAACAGAGGCCATTCTAGTAAGCTTTGGGATAGATTTAACTGCCTTAACTACTCCCATGTAGCTGCTCATATCCATAAGGTCATTTATAACATCTCCCATGTCATTTAGGCTTTTAACTCCTAGAGCCATAGCCATTCTTTCATAGGTTCCCATGGCATTTATAAGGACTGGATATTTTGAGCCCTTAACCTTCTCAAAAAGAAGAGCCTTGCCATAGCTTTTAGACACTCTGTCTGTTATCTCTGTTATTTCCAGCTCTGGGTCTACTTCAACTTTTACCCTGACCAGCTCCCCCTTCCTTTCTAATTCTTTTATAAATGATTGTAAATCTTTAAAAGACATATTATCCCCCTAAAATTTAAAAATATTGACGCTTCTTTTGTAAAGTTATATATTGTTTTTATCTGTTGTTTATAAAGATCTAATTAATCCTACAGGAGGACCAAAATGATAAACTTAACTAAACAATTTAAAAATAAAGAAATTACTTTGACAGCTCTTTTTATGGGAAAGGACCTTAATGTATCAATTTATGGTGGAGATCTTCCCCACATTGGTGCCATTGCTCTTGGAATTCCCCGTCCCAGCCTTGAAGATAAAAATAAAATAAGTTCTTCCGTTTCTCTTTTAACAATAACAGGCCATAAGGAAGATGTTATCGTTCAAAGGCTTGCCAAAGTTTTGTCAAAAAACCTTAACTCTACAGTAGTTGTAAGCTGCGGCATCCATTATGACAATATAACTTTAGAAGATATAGAAGCAATAAACCTGCTTATATCTGATTTAACTGATGAATTAATTAGTAAATTATCCTAATTTTATATAATTTTCCTTTAATCCTTGTTAAAAAATAGTCCATATTTTATTTTAAACCTATTTATGTAAAATTCAATATAAATAACGATAATGATGAAAGAAAATTTGAGTTTTATATACTTATTTTTAAAAAAATGCTTTAATAAATGTTTGAAAGTCATTTATTAAAGCGTTTTCTTTTTTATAATATATAATTCATTTTTTATTATAATTTTCTTTCCTTGTAGTATTTATCAATTCTTAGATTTATGGCATCTTTCATATGATCTATAAAGGCCTTATCCTTAATAATATCCTTCATATCATCATGAAGGGCAATTAGGGCTCCTTCTTTAATTTTAAAGAAATCTCCATGAGTATCTAATAAAAATTTAATTGGATTATCCTTGGCTAATTTAATATATCTTTTTCTATCCCAGCTTTCAAAGTCAGCTGTTGATTTATGCCTTAGCATATCAACTTTATTAGAACCCTTATGGTAAAATTCATAGAAGCTTTGATATACCTCTTCTTCATCAATCTCCATCTTTGGCTTGCCCTTGTTATAAAAGGCAAGAAAAATAGGCATCTTGTAACTTTTACTCATGCTGGTAGTTTCTATCATATTAATAAATTCCCTGCCCCTTGTATTATAAAGACCTTCTTCCTCTTTAGTTAATTCATTATTTTCCTTTAGAAACTTCAGATAATTATTAAAGGGATTCAAATCTGCCTTGCTTTTTACTATTGAATAAATTTCATCATCTAAATTTCTAAAGAAATCAAGCCTGCTTGGCCTGTAAGCCAGTTCTTCCTTAATTCTTAAATATTCTTCCCTTAAGGCCTCTTTTATCTTCTCCTTAGTCTGCCTTTCCTTAGAAGCTAATCTTTTAAATAGATCTATCAGCCTAAAGTCAAATTCCACCAGGCAGTCTTCTGGATAGTCCTCTTCCCTAAAGCTTCCCCTTTTGGCTTCTTTTGATGAATATTCCTTGCCGCTTAATAAAAAGGGAAGCAAATCTGCTTTTTTATAGTTTCCTATAAAGTCTAGTGCATTTAAGTATTTTTTGTCCTTGTACTTTCTTAGTCCCCTGCCTAGCTGCTGCAAAAATACTGTTGGAGACTCTGTTGGTCTTAAAAACATAACCATATCAATTGAAGGAATATCTAAGCCCTCATTAAACATATCAACAGAGAAGATTACTTTTAATTCACCCTTAGTTAATTTATTTATGGCATCAGTCCTGTTTTCTGAATATTTCCCTTTTTCTCCACTGTATACTGCTGCTGCTCCTACTCCATTTTTGCAGAAATATTCTGCCATGTATTCAGCATGATTTTTTGAGCTGCAGAAGCCTAGGGCTCTTTTGGAAGAATATTTTTTATAATGATTTAAGATTAATTCTGCCCTCTTATTAATCATTAGGGATTTTTCTAAGTCCTTATCATTATATTTCCCATTTTTGTATTCCACATTATCATAGTTTACCGTTTCATCATATATGCCATAGTATCTAAAGGGAACCAGATAGCCCTTGTTTATGGCATCAGTAAGCCTAACTTCATAAACAGTATTGTAATCACAAAGGGCAAAGACATCTTTAGAATCTAGTCTTTCTGGAGTTGCTGTTAATCCCAGCAGGAATTTAGGCCTAAAATATTCTATAATATTTCTATAATTTTTTGAGACTGCATGATGAAACTCATCTATTATTATGTAATCAAAGTAGTCCCTGCTAAAATAGCTTTCCTTTAAGTATTCAGCCTTTCCTAAAGTCTGAACCAGGGCAAAAATCATGGACTTATATTTATCTTTTGTATCACTATAAAAGAAACCAATATCCTGGCTCTTTCTAACATTTTTAAAACTTTCTGCTGCCTGCTTAATTATTTCTTCCCTATGGGCAACAAATAAAATTCTGTTATATTTCCTTGAATCAAAGGCTGCCAAATAGGTTTTGCCAACTCCTGTTGCAGCTACAACCAGAGCCTTATCATAACCTTCCTTACGGCAGTTTTCTAGAGCATATAGGGCTTCAAGCTGGGCTCCCCTAGGCTCAAATAGTTCGAGCAGCTTATTTTCCTTAAAAGCTTCTTCTTCCTCTAGGTCCTTATAAACTTTAGGCCTTTTCCAAGTCCTTGAATATTCCTTCATAACTTCTTCGTCAATTACTTGGGAATGATTATAAAATAAGTCCTCAAAGGTCTTATAGAAAACATTAAAATCCTTTGGATTTTGGGACTTTAGAAATCTATAATTCCACTCAATGGAAGCTGTTAAGGCTCCTCTTGATAGATTGGAAGATCCTAGGTAAATTTCACTGTCCTCTTGATTATGAAAGATATAGGATTTAGGGTGAAAGGACTTACTTGGGACATTATAAAACCTTAAATCAATCTTATCTCCTAGTTCCCCCTTAAGAAGGTATAAGGCTGAAGGTTCAGTTATTCTTAAATAGTTTCCTGTTAAAATTCTAATTTTAACTCCCCTTGAAACAGCTTCCTTTAAGTCCTCTAAAATAAGCTTTACTCCTGATTCCATTAGGAAGGATACAATGATGTCAATTGCTTCTGCCTTTTTTATGCTTTCCTTTAAACTGTAATATAGAAAATTCTTGTCTCCAGTTATTGCATTAGGGCTCTCAATAAATATTGGAGCCTTTATATTTATATCTAATTGTTCTTTTATTTTTATATCCTTAACAGCCTTCACAATCTCTCACCTTTTTAAGTAAAATTATTTTACAGCCTTAAGAATTATACCTTCCTTAAAGCCGCCTCTTTCTTCTTTTTTCTTATTCCTTGCCTTAATAAGTTCTTCTTCACTATATCCTAGGGCAGAAGCAAGTCCAAATAAAACTTCCATAATATCTGCCAGCTCTTCTAGGTTCTTTTCTTCTAGGAATTCTTCAAGCTCTTCCTTAAGTTTATTTTCTAAAAGCTTATATTTATCCTCCTCTGAGGCAATTTCTATTTCACATTCACTGCCAGCTGCCTTTATTATTTCTGGTATTTTGTCCCTTACTAGTTTGTTGTATTCTTTCATTTGCTGCTCCCCCTTTTGCTCAATTTAATTCTAAGCTTATTTATTTGGATATTCCTTCTCTAATGGTTCTCTAGAATATTCCTTTAAATTATACAATACCGCTCCATAATCTTTATAATTTTTTCTTGCTTCAATTAATGTTAAGCCATGATTTAAATCACTTGCTTCATTATCACTTTTAAGGAACAAATCTATTTCCCACAAACATACTGGGCATACATAAGAAAGTGCATTTCCATTATTGGGAATGGTAATAAATCCACAACAAGGACATGGTGAATTTCCCTTTACATAAACTTCATCATTAGATTGGTTACTTATTATTTCCCTACTTTTTACTTCTGGCAAATACTTATATTCTTTTTTACTCATAAATAGACCACCTATTCTTTAATAAAAGTAAAAGCTATATTTTTTGAACGGCAAATTCCCAAGCTATTTTCTCATCTACATATCTCATCATACTTTCTTCACTGCAGTGCTTAATTTCAAAATCTTTAAAGTAATATTCTATATCTTCCCTATCAAAAAATCTTTTATAGCCACTTTCAGTTAAGTAAAAATGCTTTTCTATTTTTTGCCCAGCTAAGGCTCCGTAGTTTTTGTCATTAACTGAATTAAGCCTGCCTATTAAATAGCCCTTAGGCTTTAGAACCCTCTTTATTTCTTGGATAATCTTTTTAGTAGCAGCATCGTTAAAGTAATGTAGAGATAAATCAGCTATGATAACTGAAGCACTTTCATCTTCAAAGGGAAGTTTTTGAGTTAAATCAAGCTGACTTGTTTCTGAATTAGCTATGTATTTTCTTACTATTTTTAAGGCTTCTTCTGAATAGTCACAGGATAGGACCTTGTAATTTCTTTCTATTAAATATAAAGTGTCTCCCCCTGAGCCACAGCCTAAGTCTATTATTAGGCTGTCTTTGTTGGCTTTTAGTATGGGTTCGTATTTGTCTAGCCAGAGGTCGTAGCTTGGTGGCTTGTTGTTTAGGGTTTGGTAGATGGTGTTCCAGTAGGTTTGCATGCTACTTTCTCCTTATAAGTATATATTAATTATACAATATTTAGATTAGTGATAGAGTTTATTTCTGTGAAGATAAATTATTGATAAAATAAATAGTTTTACAAGTAATTAAAAAATAAATTCTTCACAGAATAGGTGGAAATATTAGTGAATAACTTAATACGAAAGATTAAAAAACGTTTATTTATTGAACCTTCTCCTTTAATTTGTGCTACAGTTTCATTAAGATTTTTAATAACTACCGATTCTTTACCTTCATTATTCTAATTCTAATAAGTCTACTGCTGCTTATTCATCAAAATATATTATTTTCCAAACTTCTGATTCCATTTTTCACTATATGTTTTTCTTCTTTTTAATAGATTATGTTAATATCAGTTCATAATTTATATTCTATAATCCTACTATTAATTCTATCTTTTTCAAACAAATTATTTACAAATTGCACAATTTAGATCTTTTCTCTAAAATGATGTTTTATTAAATTTAATAACATTTGATATGTTAACAATATTAAATGAATTAATAATTACACAAGCTTATTTGTAGCAAAATTATTATTTTCTTTAAATATAATATAAATAATATACAAATCTATAATTTTATTTTTATTTTTTCAATATTTATTTTACTAATCTATGTTATTATATAATAGTTCTGGTACTAACTTAAATTCTTCACTATATTCATCAAATGTCATCTTTAATAAGTCACAACCGATACTCTTAGCTATTTCTATAAGCTGTGTTTTATAAATCTCATCACAATTATACCCAATATATATTGCATCTACTTTTAATCCTACCTCTGTTAAATTTATTAATTTACCTTCTTGATTATTTAAATTACTATTAATATATAATAATCTATATTCCTTTTCATCTTTCCACATATTATGCTTACAAGTAAATGAACTATATAAAAAGCCAAAATACTTATAAAATCCTTCTGATGGCTTCTCTAGCTTATTAATATATGCTTCCATTATTTCTTTAATAATATTAGCTACAATTACTGCACTTTTACTTCTAACAGGTTCATACATTACTGGGAAAATTAATTGTGGATTTAAAACAGAATATTTTACACAATAACCCTTATGATTATTTGCATAATGTGCCCACATAGGCATATTATTGTCAATATCTGAACTAAAACAAGATATAAGTGTAGCATTTCTAAAATATTCTAAATATTTTTCTATCTCTTCTGAATTCCATCCTGTTCCTTTAAGCCTTTCCCTATCGATAGTTAGCATTTTTAATTCAAATGGATCATTAAACTTTTTATAATTAGAAAGCCATAACATATTATCTCTTAACGAATTTAATCTCTTTTTATTTTTCTTATAATACGCTACATATCTATCATCTAATAATGATACATATTTATATAAAATTTTAGGTATAAATTTATTTTTATAATCTATTGCCTCTTCTAAACTTATATTTAACTTATCAAAATATTTTTTTATATCCATAGTATTACTATTTCATTAATTACTCTCTATAGTCTTTCTGATATTCTATGAATTACTGAAAACTTTATATGTTACAAGAAAAACAACCTATTATCTAATACACCTGATGGAATAAAATCAATAGCTTTACATATCTTATCTGCATACCCTACAGTTATAGGTAATCTTAAAGCTTTGGTAGATCCAACATGGACATTTGCTAAAAAATATATTTGTTTCAGAATTGTCATCATTTCAGCTTTTCCATATATTTTTTCAATTTTTAATGGTCTAGGTGAACCTAAATTTTCTCGAATATCCGTAGTTATTAAATATGCTTTGTCTTCTTTTAATATATAACTTCCGGCTTTTGGATTTTTTACCTCTCCATTTTTAATCTCAGCTATTTTTAGTGGTATATTCTTCTTTATTTCAACTATAGTAAAATCTATTGATTTTTTATCAAAATAATTTTTATACCAATCTAAATCCTCTCTAGAAAATCCATCCCTATGAATCATAATATTTTTAGGATATCTACCGTATTTTTCTTCATAAGATAATAAAATTTTATCAAATATTTCTTGTAATATTTCAGTTTGAATAATCTCACCACTTTGAGGTATTGTAGGCTTGTAATAATTAATAAGCTCACCATACTTATCAAAAACAACCGAACAAGCTGGATTATGTATTCCTTTTTCTCTTGTTCCAACATCTAAACCAATAAAACAATCAATATCCCCTGGCATGTTTGAAATTCCCCAGGGAACTCCTCCTATTTTTCCAAGAATACCAAGAGCAATATTATGTAAATAATACAATTCTGTTTTGCTTGTAGAATTTACAAATCTTTCTGCAGTTTTTAAAGAAACCATTTGAGATGGTATTCCAAGTTCAGCCCATACTCTTTTAAAAGGATTATATGGATTTTCATTTTCATCATCTTCAATATTTGGAATTATTGCAATAATAAAACTTAGACTACTATATTCCTTAAGTCTCAAAGCAGCTTTTTTATAATCTATTATATCTCCTGCTTTATATTCCTCATATATACATTCTTTTTTATCAAAATTTAAATATAATAAATTCTTTTTAATATACTTATTTTCCTCTTTATGATATTTTCCTTCCTTTAAAAAATCGAATATTGCTCTAATAGTTTTTTGAGTTTCAATTTCTTCTCCTTCAGGATATATAACCCCAAAGTTTACTTTTTGTTTTGAAATTTTATAAAATCCCTTACTAAAAACATTAATCTTATTTTTAATAATTCCATTAGCACTTAATAATATTGGTTCTTCAATAATTCCCTTACTATAGCCTAATTTAGAGACATCATCAAAATAAGAAGCTATAAATTTAATATCATTTAATTCCTTTATACTTCCTATATCATTTATAAAAGATTTTAAAGTTACATATCTATAACTCATTTCCATTTTTAACAAAGGTTCTATTTTTATAGAGAAATTAGGGTCATATTTTTTCAAATATTCTCTAGTAATAATTGGTTCTAAAGAATGGGGAATAAATTCATAAATCTTTTTTCCTGTTTTAACTTTTATAACATTAGCATTCTTATCTTCCTCTGTAAATTGATTTACTCTATAAGCTTGGTTCATATTTTTATAATACTCTATTAAATTCACTCCTAGTTCAGGTGATACTTCACCTACCCTTCTATCAGAAATTTCTACAATTTCACCAGTTCCTTTAATATTACTCCACTTATTCTTAACTGTTAATCCAATTATATCTTTCTTTTCGTTAATAAAATCAAAAATAGTTTTTTGGGTTGAAAAATCTGATGAACAACTAATATATAAAATTACTTCACCATTTTTCAAAACTTCAGGGTTAATCTTAAATTTTCTTTTGAAATATATCCCATTTTGAGTTTGATATTTTTCAGATAAATCTCTATCTATTATAGTATTACATATTATCTCATCCGTATATTTTGTAATATATTTCTTATACCCAAACTTATTCCTTACTTGTCTTAAAGAATTGTTTATATAATAAATTACAACTTCTTTATAAATATCTAAATTATTTTCAATTCCTAACTCTGTTGATTTATTAAAATTGATCTCCATATTATCCATCTTTGGAATACTAAGCTTTTCTAAAGCATATAACTTGTGATTTTTAACAAATACTGCTTTAAAATTATTATATGAATGCATTTTGTATCTAGCTTGTCCTAAAATCTTATGAATATTGTCTATTTCACATTTTGGTACAATAGAATATTCATAAAATTTTAAAGGTTTTATATAACCTATTCCTTTAAAAGCTTCTATTGTTAAATTTTCCACATTTTCTCCTCCAAATCTAATTGAATTATACTATTTTATTCATTTTTTACTCAATTTTACCTAATAAAATATTAAATTTCAATATTTTCTATATAAACCTTATATATTTATTAAAACCTAAAAATTACAGTAGTTAAATCGTTGGAGATGAGAAAAATAAATATTGGACACAAACCCTTCAAAATAATCAAAAGAATAAGTTTTATAATCCAATATGGCAAAATAAAAGTCATATAAGCACATTAAAATCTACTTTAGAAATTGATAGGATAATTTTTATAAATTTTTTATTATATTTAGTGAGCATTATACTCTTAAAAAATTAATCTAATTTCTTCTAATGCAAAGGTAATAAAAAGAAAGCAATTAAGGAAGATATGAATAATTCCTTTACTTTAATGTCAAAGGAAGAAATAGATAAATTATATATAAAGTTGTAAGCTTACACCCATGCTAATGATTTTATTAAAAAAGTTCATGTAGAAAATATAAAGGCTAAAAGATTGTAATTTATCTTTTAGCCTTTTTTAATTCAATCTAAAATTAGCTCTAAAAATTATTAAATAATCTATTTATATACTTATACTTTCATTTAATATACTTTCCAATATTCCTTCTTCTATCATATTTAAATTTAATAAATATTTATTATGTTCAAAAGTTTCCTGTAAAGATTTACTTGCTGCAAGCCATCCTTTTCCATCAGTAATCCAAATAAATTCATAACCATCAGAAATTATTAAATCATATAATGTTTTATATTCCCCTGCTGTCGCTTTTAACTTTGAACCTCCACCACTATAATAATTTGTTTCTATTAAGAACAGTTTATTATTTGTTTTAATTGCAAAATCAAATCTTCTACTAGCCTTATCAACCTTAACATTTAAATTCCACTTTTCTTTAATTCTATTAGGGGTAGCTTGTACAGTATATTCGTAATTATATTTATTACATAAATCTTTTATAAATAGCTCAACTAAATTTTCCATGCTAGTTCCTGAACGATTTTTTCTACCATTACTATCAAGCCCAACCTCTACTCCTAGTACATAATCTACTAAATTTTTAACTTTCTTATTTTTAATAATATCCAATATCCCTGTATTTTTAGTAAATTCTACAATTCTATCTATATCATTCTCTGATAAATCAACAGTATTAGACAAATCATATTTTTCAATATCAAACTTTATTTCATTATCATCAATTGGTTTTAATATTTGAAAACAACTCTCTCTACTTGCTAGTAATATAGGAATAGCTTTTATAATATCTGGATACTTTTTTAATAAACTTTTAAATTCCTCTTCAACCTTCTCTTTTCCAAGTAAATAATTTAATAAGTTTAAACTCATTTCTACTTCTGATAAATTTTTATAAACTTTTTTCCATTTTACAAAATAATCCCATCCACTTATGCTATCTTTTAAACTACTCATGAAGTATTTAAATGTTTCTTCTGATTTATTATAATCAATTCTTTTTTTATCTAAATTCATCCCAAATCCCCTCTTTACTTATATATTTTTGTCTATACTATAAATAGAAGTATATAATTTTATTTTAATAATTAGTTATTAACAATTCTGTTATCTTCCCTCTTTTACTTGCGTCTGAATTAATATTTCTTTTTGCATAAACTCTCTTTATATTAAATTCAGAATATAAATCATCAAAAAAATTATCATTCTCATCTAAATTTTTAGGATCCGAATTACTTAACATTATTTTGGCTCCTCTATCACTCATCTCTTTATAAAAATCTCTTAATAATATTTGTGATTCATCATTAAAAGAACTTTTATTATAAGACGTAAATCCCCCTTTTGTTACTGGTCTATATGGTGGATCAAAATATACAAATGTATTATTATTTATATACTCATCAACTTCATAAAAATTCTTATTTAAAATTTTAACTCTAAATTCCCCATTTTTATTTTTCATATTTAGGAATTTAGAAATATTCATTAACAATTCTTCATCAAAGAAACTTGGATTTTTATACTTTCCAAAGGGTACATTAAATTCTCCTTTTGAATTCTCTCTATATAATCCATTAAAACATGTTTTATTTAAAAATATAAAATAAGTAGCTAATTGTAATTTATTACAATCTAAGGAATTAAACTTATTTCTGATTTCATAAAATAGTTTTTCCCTTTCTTCCATTTCTAAGTTTAAATATATATTCTTAAGCTTCTTTATTTCTTCTATTAATTTTTCAGGATTATCTCTAATAACTTCATATAAATTTATCAACTTAGAATTTATATCATTTATTATGTATTCTTCAAAATAATCATTTTCTAAGAAATAAAAAAACACTGAACCAGCACCAACAAAAGGCTCCACGTATCTTTTAATGTCTTTTATATTTTCAGGTAAATCACTCACTATTTCATCTAAAAGCTGTGTCTTTCCACCAGCCCATTTTAAGAAGGGCTTAATACTAGATTTCATTGTTATCACTCCTAAATTAATCTAACTACTCCATTATGTAATTAGATTTTCTATTTCTTTTATTCTTTTGTTTGTAATTTCTAGATATTCCTCTTCTTTATCTATTCCTATAAAAACTCTATTATTTTCTATAGCAACAACTCCAGTTGATCCTGAACCACAAAAGGGATCTAAAATTATATCACCTTCATTTGTACTTGATAATATACATCTATATAACAGTTCTTTTGGTTTTTGAGTTGGATGATATCCATGTTTCTTTTCCCTTTTCGGAGTTGTTGATATTTCCCATACACTTCTCATTTGTTTTCCACCATTCATTTCTTTCATCAAATAATAGTTAAAAGTATGTTTTGCTTTCTTATTCTTTTTTACCCAAAGTAATGTCTCTTGACTTGCTGTAAAACATCTACAACCTAAATTAGGGGCAGCATTTGGTTTTACCCAAGTTACTTCATTTATTATGTAATATCCTAACTTTTGTAATGCAAAGGCAATTGAATGGATAATGTGATATGTTCCTGATATCCACATAGTTCCATTATCTTTTAAAACTCTATCACATGCCTTTAACCATTTCATATTAAATTTATAATCAAGTTCAACTCCTAAAGATTTATCCCACTCCCCTTTATTAACACTTTCCATTTTTCCAGATTTACATGTTATTCCATCATTACTAAGTTTATAAGGTGGATCCGCGAATATCATATCTATTGATTTACTTTCCATTTTCTTTAATTCCTTAATACAATCCCCCAATAATAACTTGTAGTTTTTTTCATCTATGTATTTCATAATTAACCGCCTTTATAGTTAATACTCATACTCTTTATTATAAAGAAATTTATCAATAAATCCAATTTAAAAGATATTATTTAAAGAAAATAAATATATATTCATGAGCTAATAGATAAAAGTTTCTTTTTAAACTTATTTCCTCCCAATATTTTGTAGAACTACAATTATGCTGTTCTTTTATTATTATCTCCTTAAGATTAAAACCTTCATTTATAAATAATTGCATAACATTAAATCCTAATGGAATAACACGACCATTTTTTCTTATATCCTCCATCATAATTGCACAATACTTCCTTTTTTTTAATACTCGAAATGCTTCTTTTGAAACCTCCTTCATACTTTCATAAAATTCATCTAAATTTAGCAATGATAAGTCATCTTCTAAATCCTTACTGTATTTTATAATATTTGAATATGGGGGATGAGTACAAATTAAGTCTATACTCTCACTTTCAATAACATCTAAATTTCTAGCACTAGCCTTGATTAATTTTATATCTTTATCACCTTTAATTGAATAAATTCTATTTTTAGATATCTTTAAAGCCTCATCATTTATATCTATTCCAATAGCTCTTCTATTTAATAACTTTGCTTCAATAAGAGTAGTTCCACTACCTAAAAATTGATCTAATATTAGATCATTTTCTTTTGAATATCTTAATATAAGATTTCTAGGCACATATGGACTCCAATTGCCTGGATAATCTCCTTTATGAGTTTCCCAGTTTCCCCTATTTTTAAAACTCCATATTGATTTGGTTTCAAGATTAAATTCTCTATACATTTTATCACTTCCCTATGAAGGAATTTTGGTCAAAATTTCTTTGATTTATTCTTTTCTACATTACTTTCATTTATAATATGCTTAGACAAGCTTTTATATATTTCATTTAAAGGGGGAATTTTTTTGGCTAAAAATATATATGGTGGGGGAAAACAAACAAATATTAATGGACTAAAATTTGAACAAGAAACAGATTTACAAGATGCCTTATCAAATGTACCGGGTTATGAAATTATAAATAATGTAATATATTATAATGGCGAATATATTGGCATGCTTGCTAAAAAGCATGACTTATATAAACTAATATTAAATCCAAGAGGAATAAACTATAAAGAATATATTTCAAAACAACTATTACCAGATGAGGCTCTTTTTCTAGAAAAAACTAATACTATTTTTATAATAGAGAAAAAATTTCAAAATGTAGGCGGTTCTGTTGATGAAAAATTACAAACATTTGGATTTAAAATTTATCAATATTCAAAGCTTTTTGATCCATTAAAAATAAAAGTAAAATATTTTTATTTATTAAATGACTGGTTTAAAAAACCTCAATATAAAGATATATTAGATTACATGGAGATAAATGGTTGTAAATATTTTTTCAATGAGATACCTTTGAATTTTCTTGAACTTCCTAATTAAAAATAAAACATTTTTATAAAATGAAAATTATAAGGTTAGTGACTGTATCAGAATTATCTTATACAGTCACTAATTTTAATAATTTTTGAATATGTTTTATCTCTACTTACTTATATCAAAAATTATTTATCCAAATTATTTTTTATATAATTTATAAATCTTAATTTATTCTCTTCGTTATTCTTTTCTATTTTAAGAGTTCTCATCCTATCATTTTTGATTTTAAACCTTTTAAATTCCTTAAGTAAATCATCCTCTAATTAAAAGCTATCCACCAAAAAATGAATATTATTGACATCATTCCTGTTAATTATAATCTCATCATGTTTATCCTTATATTCATATCCAAAAACTTCACAAATCTTCTTCCAAAAAGAAGTATAAATTTTATTAACTAATAAGGCACGTTCTTCTTTAAGATACTTTGCCTCTTCAATATTAGGTACTTGAATCTCTTTCAAATATTGATTATTTAGATGTTTCTTTAGCATCTCATTAACAATTTTTCTTGATACATAGTTTGCAGCTTCTTCAAAATTTTTAACTATCCCAAGATACCAGCTCCTAAATTTTAAGTATTATTATTTATCATATTATACTTAATTATTTTAGTTACTGGTTATTTTTAAATATCTTAAAATTAAAGAATATTATTTTTTTGAATATCCTTTATCCCCCCAACATCCCCCTCAGTTTCTCCTTATTCTCCTCCGATTTAATCTTCCTTATACTTGGATTTTTATTTTCTATGTTTATGCACATTTCTATAAGCCTATCAACAATTCTTTCCCCATATCTTTCCTTTAGCTGGCCAAGGGAATAGTTGCTTGTAACTATGGTTGGCAGTTTCTTTCTGTACCTGCTGTCTAGGATGGTGTAGATTTTTGATAGGCTCCATTCTGTCCCTTGTTCTGTGCCTAGGTCGTCAATTACTAGAAGGTCAGCAGCTTCTATGGATTTTAGGATTTCGTATTCTCCTTCCCTGCCCCAGCTGTTGTAGGTTTCCCTTATTCTTTCTAAAAGACCATTAATGCTAATGCAGACTACAGGAACTCCCTTCTTTAGGAGGCTATTTGCTATTGCAAAGGATAAATAACTTTTACCATTACCTACAGAGCCAGTTATTAGAAGGCCTAGTCCCTCTTCCTTGATCTTTTTAAAGTTTTCTGCATATTTAAGGCCAAGGTTATAGAACCTTTTATCTCCCTTCTTAAAGTCCCAGTTTTCAAAGGTTTTGTCATAAAAGCTTCTTTCCATAAGGGAATTTTTTAGGAGGATTTTTAGTCTATCTCTTTTTTCTTCCTCCTTCTCCCTTATCTCCTGCTCTTTTAGCTCCTTCTTTTTGCAGCTGCATAAAACCTTCACCCTCATGCTTCTTCCAAAGAGTTCTAGAATCTTTTGTGTTTTCTCCCCACAGATATTACAAGTCGTCAAGGTCGAGGATACATCCCCTTCTTCGAAGTTCTTCTTCATAACTTGATATAGCATCTCCACCTTTTATCCCCTCTTTCTCTCTAGACTTTTGAAACTTGTTTTTTAGTATGCCTTCCACATAGCTTAAGGAGTATTTATTATGTCTTATTGCTTCTACCATAGCTTCTCTCAGAGCTTCCTCTGAGTAATTTTTTATGCAGTCATCTAAAAGCTCCCTTGTTATCTCGTTTATTTTTCCAAAGCCATTATCTCTAAATAATTTATATATGCTTTCATTATCACAACTACAACTACAACTTAATCTTTCTTCTTCTTTTTCAGAGCCTTCATAACTTTTAGATTTAGCTTCTATGCTATTATTAGTTATATCAGTATTTGTTGTAGTATTAGTATTTAGTATATATTCAGTATTTAGTTCTTTATCAGTATTTAGTATAGATTTAGTATTTAGTAGGGGCGGATTTTTCGAATTCGGCTCTTGCTCCTTGCTATTTTCCGAATTCCATTTCTCCGCATTAGAACTATCCACATTCCATTTTTCAGCCCTATGCTTTTCCTTTATTGAACTTTTTATTTCACTTTCTTCCAGTATGGCTTCTTCCCAAAGTGGATTATTTCCATCTTCAGAACTTTCTCTTTCCCTTGGGACTTCATAAACTAAATATTCATATCCCCCAGTGAATTTGCCCCTTTCATCTCTATTTCTTATTCTTTCTATATAGCCGAATTCCATTAATTCCTTTATGGCTGTTGAAATGCTGTCCTTCCCATCTCTAGCATGTTTTATTATGTCTCTCAAGTAAAAGTTCCAATCATCAGGCTTACTTAAAAAGTAAGCAAGCAAACCCTTTGCCTTAAGGCTTAAATTCCTGTCTTCTAAGAAACCATTGTGAATTACTGTATAGTTTTTATTTTTTACTGCCCTGAAAATAGCCATAATATCCTCCCTTTCTACTTTTGACTTACAATTCTCCTAAGCTTTTTAATTATCTAATTCTGTCTTTATTTCAAACTTTCTATAGCTTGTCTCCTTTAAATATCTTTTATAAATTTCTGGTTCTTCCCTTTTTAAGGCCTTTAGGTCAAATCTTAGCCTCTTGTAGCTTTTTCATTTGTGTCTTCTGAGAGTTCATCACTGATTTTTTCTAGGTAAACAGCCATTGCTGACTTGTATTTATTTTCTCCTGCGATGGCTGCTATATCAGTTCCTGTTATTCCAAGCTTTCTTGCCCTAAGCCATTCCTTATGGTCTAAATCCTTGGTTTTTATTAAAATCTCACAGTCTAGCTTGTAGGGCCTTCTAGAACTTCTTTTGTTAAATATGAAAGACTGCATATATTCATTTTGTATATAGTTTAACCTTTCCATAAGAAACTCCTCCCCTTTAGTTACCATATAAGCTTGTACTTCTCCATATAATCATAGAGACAGTCAGCATGAATAATATCATCCTCAAATTTATAAGCATCATCATTGGACATAATTAACTTATGGCAATGATCGCAGCGGGCTATTGGATACTCCTTATCAAATTCATAATAATAGTCATAACAAAATTCTGGTAAACTTAATTTTTCCATAATATGCTCCTTTCTAAGTCTATTGTTTATTACGCAACTAACTTATAAAAAATATTTTTTAAGACTTCCCAATAAGGAAGCTCTAGTTTGTAAAAAGTTCTTCCACGCTTTTGTTGAAGATTCTAGCTAGTATTTTTGCTTCCTTTAGGGAAAATCTT
The DNA here is from genome assembly GCF_002285495.1 of Clostridium isatidis. Lineage (NCBI taxonomy): Bacteria > Bacillati > Bacillota > Clostridia > Eubacteriales > Clostridiaceae > Clostridium > Clostridium isatidis. Next base: position 2,256,191 of record NZ_CP016786.1, read on the forward strand.
AGCTTTCCATTTTCCTTTCTGCAGTAGGAAGATGTAGTTATATTCAGCCTATCTGCCAGTTGTGCCTGGGTTATGCCCTTTGTTAATCTTAGTGTTTTTAATTCCTCATTGATCATTTTATCCTCTCCTTTTTTGATTTTTCTTGCTTTTCTCTTTAAGGAAACTTGTCCATTCCCAAAGTTATTTTTAAATCTTATTTTTTGTCTTTCACTTAATAAATACCCTGAAGTTAAAATTTTTTAGAAAAAATTTTTAATTAATTTTTTAACTTTTAACTATTAAATATGCTTAACTTGCAATTTTTTAGAAAAATTTTTTAAAAATTTTATAAAAAAAGAGCCTAGTAACTTTAAGTCCTTAGGCTTTTCTTATATTCTTGCAAAATCAAATATTATATTTATTTCTTTTTGCCTTTAGAAAAAATAAACTAGCTGGATTTTATTATATACGCAACTTCTGTATATATAAAATATGAAAAAGAAATTTTTGAGAGGTTCTTATATATGAAAATAGGAATAGATATTGGTCACAATGTTCATTTTGATACTGGAGCAAGGGGAATAGGATCTGAAAACTTATAATTTTTTCAAATTATCTGAAAATTTAGTCTAGACAAATTTCTAATTTGATGTATAATATAATCAAAGATATCAATTGATAATAATTATTAGTTGATTAAGGTTATCAATAATTTATAAAAATGTTATTAATGAGGTGATTATATATGAATAAATTTAGTTTAAGACCATTACCATATGCATATAATGCTTTAGAACCATATATCGATGCTTTAACAATGGAAATACATCATGACAGACATCATCAAGCATACGTGGACAATTTAAATAAGGCTTTAGAAAAATATCCTGAATTCTATGAAAAGAGTTTAGAGGAAATATTATCGAACTTAGATGCAATACCAGCAGATATTAGACAAGCTGTTATAAATAATGCTGGAGGACTTTACAACCATGATTTCTTCTGGAATATAATGTCTCCAGATCATAATCAAGAACCATCAGGAGCTTTACTTGATGCTATAGTTAAAACTTTTGGATCAGTAGAAGAATTTAAGGCTCAATTTGCTCAAGCAGCTGCATCAAGATTTGGTTCAGGCTGGGCATGGTTAGTTAAAGATGCTGAAGGAAATCTAAAAATTATAAGTACAGCTAACCAAGACAGTCCAATTTCAGAAGGCTATAAGTTAATAATAGGCTTAGATGTATGGGAACATGCTTACTACCTAAATTACCAAAACAAGCGTCCTGCATATATTGAAAATTGGTGGAAGGTTGTTAACTGGAAACAAGCAGAAGAAAATTTTGCTAACTAATAATTAGAAAGAGGCTTTATCGAAGGAAATCTGCTCCTTTGATAAGTCCTTTTTTTATAATAAGCTGCTTGTGCTTCTGCTTTAGTATTTTTTTCTTCAAAATTTGTCCATGTGTTTTACATACTAACTAAAAAATCATAAATAAAATTATATCTACATAATAAGTTATTTTAATATTTCTTTTTCATATTCTCCCAAGCATCTTCACTAATCTTTGTACCTTCTGGAACTTGATGTAAACACTGATTCATACTTTGATATTTATTAATATGATAATTTTCTGCTGATGCTAAGCGTTGCATATCTTTAAAATAATTATCAAACTCAAAATGAACTTCTTCTAATACCTCTATAAATACCTTTATTTTCTCATTCTCTCTTGCTTCATTTAATATTGAAATAAAATGTTTTCTATTCTTCATCATAGAAACATGTCCATTAGATGAAAACATTCTATCATATATACTTTCTGAACGTCCAACATATACACACTTTTTATTTTTTTCTAATTCATTTTCAACAAAAATTCCATAAACACCCATTATCGGATTATTGACATCTTCAATTCTATTATCAATAAAAATATTTACTTTTTCTTTTAACCATTTTAAACTCGTATTTCTATTGTTCATCATTATTTTCCTTCCTATATTAAATACTATCCCTTTCAACCTTATTTACTTCCATGTTTTTTCTTATATGCCATTCCCATAAATGCCACACCACTAAAAAACAGAAAATCGTAAATAAAATCTATCCATCCAATTATATCTTTACTATAAACTATTTCATAGGCAAAAGATACAACAAGAGTAAATATAATTCCTATTGATATTAATACTATCCCTATAAGCATCATTGTTTTATCTGATAATGCTTTTATTATTAAGATTTTAGTAATATTATAAAAATAGACTTAGATATTAGGTTATCTAAGTCTATTTAGCTTAATATTTAATTTATAATATGTACTAATTACTTATCTGATTTAAATTTACTAACTCCATCAACTAATTCTTTTGATATGTCTCTTAGTCTTGAGGCATAAGCAGATACTTCTTGAGCACTAGCCATCATTTCCTCTGAAGATGCTGCAATTTCCTCAGTAGTAGCTGATACCTCTTGAGATACTGATGAAACTCCTTGGATTTTATCCATTACAATTTCCTTAGAATTAAGAGTGCTGTCTATGTATTCATAAGTATCATCAATTAAAGGAGTAATGTTTGAAAAAGCATTAATAATATCTTTTAATGAATTAGTTGTCTGTTCTACAGCCCTTACCTGATTTATTATAAGTTCTTCAACATCCTTTGATGTTTTATTTACTTCATCTGTTTCATTTGTAATTGAATTTATTAATAAATTTATCTGCTCTGTAGCATCCCTAGATTCTTGAGCAAGTTTTCTAACTTCTTCAGCTACAACTGCAAATCCCTTGCCTGCTTCTCCAGCTCTTGCTGCTTCTATAGCTGCATTTAAAGCTAGAAGATTAGTTTGCTCAGATATTCCATTTATAGCTTCAGTTATACTTCCTATTTGAGATATACTAGTTGATAAAATACTAACTTTTTTAACTACTTCATTAAATCCATTTCTTAAGTTAGTAAAGGAAGTTAATATATTATCTATATTTTCAACTTCTTCATTTGCTTTAGTTCCAGCATCATCAACATTAAGTTTTACTACATCCATTTTATTATGTATACCTTCAATTTCTTCCGCTAACCTTGACATATAATTAGTAATTTCTAAAATGTCATTTGCTTGACTTGTAATGCCTTGTGCAACTTCTTGAATAGCATAACTTACATCAGTTGATGCAGAGCTTAATTGGCTAGATGAGGAAGAAAGCTGTTCTGACATTTCACCTGTTTCATTAGTTTTACTTTGAATATTTACTATTATATCTTTTAAATTATTAACCATATCTCTAAAACTAGAAGCAAGAACTCCTATTTCATCTTGGCTTCCAACAGTTATAGAATGATATAACTCTCCATTAGCTATATTTTTTGAGGAAATTGAAAGTTCCTTAATTGGTTTTATAACTGATCTAGAAATTAAAGCTAATAAAGTAAAAATAATTATAAATAAAACTATTGCTATTATGGATGCAATGATTATTATATTTTGAATAGTATCTTCAACATTTTCTAGGGAAAGACCAATATCAATAACACCAATAATATCATTTCCTTCTTTTACTGGAACAATAATACTATATACATTAACTTGTTCTCTATCAAAAAAATACTTAGCTGTATAAGTTTCTCCTTTTTCTAATACATTCTTAACCGCCTCATCTTCACGTACTGTTCCAACTTCCTCTGCTATTGAATGGGCAACTATATTAAAGTTCTTGTCTACATAGGAGGCATAAACTATGTTTTCTTCCTTTTTTATACTATTTATTAAAGCTTGATAGCCAACACTATCACTAAAGCTTTGAATTTTATTAGCCAAAATTCCTATTTGAATAACTCCGCCACTATTTCTTTTTACATAACCATATTTATAGTAATCATCTGTTTCTCTACTTTTTCTAATATTCTCCATATATACATCAGCTTCGCCCCTAAGAACTATACTAGCCTTATGGTCTGCATCGTAAACACTGCCTATACTAGTTTCTAAATTAGAATTTATAATTTCTCCTTCTTTATTTCCAATATTTATTTCATCTATTTCAAATTGTTGAGCAATTTTCTTTAAAAAATCATTACTTATGGATTTTTCATTATCATTTATGAAATTAGCTATGTTTTTAGCAGTTGCTTCAACATTTGAATTCATTATTTCTAAAGCAGTATCATTTATTTCAAGTTGAGAAACAGCCTGATTTGCAATCATTATTCCATCTGTCTTTACTTGTTTCATAATTGATTCTTTAGCAATAAAAATTATACTTGCCGTTATAAGCAAAATGGCTATAAGAACGCTAATAATAGGTATAAATCCAATTTTAAACCTTAATGTTTTTTTGTTTAAACCTTTCATAAGTATCCACTCCATATAATATACTTCGATTAAATTATATATCTCGTAAAATATTTAAACAATGAAAATATATAGTATACTTTTCCAATTCTAATTTTCTTTATTTTTCATATGATGACATAGTTTACAATATTAGGATTGGATTTCTTTTCTTAAGTTGTGCAATCAAGTTATTATCCATTTTTGTAGTTATTTTTCATATTTAAAGCCAACACTTATATAAGCATTGGCTTTAAACATAAATACTATTTCTTTTGTAAAAGAACTTTATAATCATATGGGAAAAGTTCAATTTCACTATCTAATAAAAGCTCCTTATCTTCAAGACAGTCCCTAAGCTTTAAATTTCTCATTTCTTCTGGAAGGCTAAACTTCTTATTTTTTTCACCCATATTTAAAATCACATATAAATCTTCTTCCCTGCCCTTCTTTTTATAGCTTAAGACATTATCAAGGCCTTCAAGTTCTATCCAGCTAAGATTTTCAGACCTAAAGCTCTTATACTTTTTACGAAGCTGGATTAATTTTTTTATAAAGGAGAAAAGTTCCTTATTCTGCTTATCTTTATCCCAAATCATTGGCTGTCTGTTAGTATGTTCTACCCCTGTCATGCCAATTTCGCTGCCATAATAGATAGATGGAGAGCCAGGAAAGGTCAGTAGTATTAAGTAGGCAAACTTTGCAAGCTCTACTCTTTCCTGCACCAAGCTAAAGAAACGCTCAGTATCATGACTGTCTAGGAGGTTAAAGAGATTTCTTGTTAAATGCTTTGGATAGCTTACTAAGAGCCTGCTTAATTCAACTTTTAAGTCATCTAGGCTGTATTTCATTTTTTCCTTATTATTTAATCGGAAGCAGGACCAGATAGGAGTTGAAAACTCATAATTCATAACAGCATCAAACTGGTCTCCCCTTAGCCAAGGATAGGAATTATCCCAATTTTCTCCTAGAATATAGAGGCTTGGTTTAATAGCCTTTAATCTCTTCCTTAATTCCCTCCAGAAATCATGGGATACTTCATTTGAAACATCCAGCCTCCAGCCATCTATATCATATTTTTCAACCCAATAGCTTGCCACCTTTAAAAGATATTCCCTGGCAATAGGGTTACTTGTATTCCACTTTGGCATGGACTGGGTATAGGCAAAGGTGAAGTAATTTAATTCTTCCCTTGGAACTACCTGAGGCTTACCATTTATTATTTCTCCTGCTACTATTGGCTTATTAGGATTCAGAACATAGAAGCAGTCAAAGTATTTAGACTTACTTCCCTTCTTTACTACATCCTGCCAGTAAGGATGGTTAAAACCACAGTGGTTAAAGACTGCATCCAGCATGACCTTAATGCCTCGCCTATGGGCTTCTTCAACCAATTTTTTAAAGGTCTCATTATCTCCTAATTCCTTATCAATCTTAAAGTAATCTGTAGTATCATACTTATGCTGGCTAGGTGACTCAAAGATTGGATTTAGGTATATCCCATTAAAGCCAGCTTCCTTAATATAATCAAGCTTTTCTATAATTCCCTGTAAAGTTCCTTCCTTACTCTTTTCTCCCCCATAAAAGCTCTTTGGAAAGATCTGATACCAGACAGTATTTTCTACCCAGTCTGGAGCCTTATATAAATCTTCTTCATTTATATAGGGGTAGTTAAAGTAATTTGATAGGTCATACAGTCTATCCTTATCTTCTGTGTATGGATGCCTGTAGTGGCTTCCATAGATATATTTTTCCTTATCATTTTCCAGGATGAAGCAGTATTTAATTCTTCTCCACTTTATATCCTTAATTTCTGCAAACCAGCAGTCATGATCTCTTGTAATCTGCTCCTTTTCCATTTTAATCTTATATACTGAGGCTATATCAAAATCATATATGCCGCTTCCATCCTTTCTTGGAATCCAGTTAAAGGGATCTACTGCTAATATTTCAATATTCTTTACTTCATTTTTGCCAGTTTTTATTCTTACATGAAGGGTCTCCTTATCATAGGCATAGGCAAGATTGCTTTTAGCTTCATGTATAATTGCTGCAAAATTCATGCTAGTTTCTCCTTCCTTATTCGCTTGCAACCAAGGCTTCAAAGTCACTTTGGGCTTTTGCTGCTCCTTCCTCTGGACTTAGGTTTCCATCAAATACAGAATTTAATACTCCCTGCATTATTGTCCAGTAGTAGGACATTCTTTTTGAGCTTGGCATAGGAACTGAAGTCTTAAAGGCTTCTGAAAATACTCTTAATTCCTCATCATCCTTTAGGCCTTCTATATTAGATATATCTTCCCTGGCAGTAATTCTGTAGGCTTTATCATATAAAATTTGAGCAGCTTCTTCTGAGGCTAGGAATAGGGCAAATAATTCAGCTGCCTTTGGATATTTTGAATAGGAAGATACATAGGCATTTTGAACAGCACTAAAGGATTTTAACTGCCTTCCATCCATAGTTGGCAGAGTTGTTACTCCAAAGTTTACCTTTTCATCCTTTAGGGACTTGATTAGCCATGGTCCTATTGGATAGTAAGCAGTTTTTCCTTCCTTAAAGTTTTGTTCAAGAAGGGACATGGTCTCCATTTTTAAGTCTTCTGCCTTAATAGGAATAATTTCTTTAAGCTCTGCTATCTTTTCTAAGCCCTTTTTAAATTCTTCACTATTAAATCCTGGATTATCTTCATCTATTCCATCTGCCCCAAATAATTCAAAGCCATAAAGACTTAAAAAAGGAAATGCTGGATAGCCATCTGTTGGAACAGTTAAATACCAGAACTTATTCGAAGCAGGATCATTATATTTAAGGGCTTCTTCCATAATCTCTTCCATGGTCTTAGCTGCTTCTCCCTTAACTAAGTCCTTATTATAAAGCAGGGCATAAGTTTCTATAGATACTGGCACCCCATAAATCTTTCCATTTGTACTAACAGTTTTTACTGCTACTTCATTGATTTCATTCTTTACTGTCTCTGAAGACTTTTCACTTAGCTCTGCTAAAAGACCTGCATCCTTTGCTGTCATAAACTTATCATGGGCTGCCATAAATACATCAGCCCCATTGCCAGCTGGCCCATCTAACATCATTTTATTAACTGAATCTAAGCCATTTTCCTGAACATTAACCTTTACCCCATATTTTGCCTCAAAGGCTTCTGCAATAGCTTGTCCAAATTCTGAATCTCCAGATAGGGTCCAAAAGGTCAGTTCCGCTCCTTCCTCTGGTTTAAGTTCAGCACTATCATTAAAAGCATTTTCATCTTCAGTTGGTATCTCCTTTTTAGAACATCCAGTTATAGCAGCAGCTATAATTGATGCAGCTAAAGTTAAACTTATTATTTTTTTAAATTTCATTTTATACCCCCTCCTAATTAACTTTTATCAGCTCCGGCAGAGACGCCTTGAACTAAATATTTTTGGAAAATAATAAATACTATTGTAATTGGAATAGCAATTAGGATTGCTCCTGCAGCAAAGATTGTAAAGTTAACACTCTCCTTTCCATTTATTAATGCAAATAAACCAACGGCTAAGGTTTTTGATTTATCTGTAGACAGCAGTATGTTTGGTAAAATAAAGTCCATCCAAGGAAGCATAAATTGGGAAACAGCACAATAGGTGATAATAGGCTTGGACATAGGAACTATTATCTTGTAAAAAACCTGAAACTTGCTGCAGCCATCAATATAAGCTGCCTCGTCTATGGCATATGGAACTCCATCTAAATAACCCTTTACCAGCCAGGTATTATAGGGTATTGCCCCTACTGCATAAACAATTATCATGCTTATTGGCTTTCCTATCAGACCTAAAAGAAGAAATAGGGTATATATGGCTGTCATTGACAAAAATGTAGGGAACATTGAAATTATCATTATTGTCACAAGGCTTGCCTTCTTCCCCCTAAATTTAAATCTGGACATTATCCAAGAGGTCAGCATGATTAAAATCAAGGAAAATATTGTACTGGCAACTGCAATTTTTAAGCTATTAAAAAACCATAGCGAATAATTGGTCTCTGCAAATAGTCTTCTAAAGTTATCTAGGCTTAAATTGCTAAAATTTATTTCTGTTAAGGGTCCACTTCCCTTTTGAAAGGCAGAAAGTATAATCCATAAAACAGGCACTATTACTATTAAGGACATAATAATAAGCTCTAAATTTACTAAAAATCCTGTTATCTTCTTTTTCATGATCTTCCTCCTATAATTCCTTGAAAGCTACAGTTCTTCTAAAGTTCCAATAGGATACAGCCCCTATGATGATAAATAGTAAAACGCTCATAACAGCCGCAATATCATACATCTGCTGATTTAAGGTCAGCTTATATATCCAGGAAATTAAAATATCTGTATCCCCTGCAAACTGCATTTTTTCATTTATAGGTCCCCCTTGAGTCAGAAAATATATTGCCCCAAAGGAGTTAAAATTAGCTGCCATGCTCATAATTAAATTGGGCAGAGTAGCCTTAAATACTAGAGGCAGGGTTATTTTCATAAAGGCCTGAAATTTATCTGCTCCGTCAATATAAGCTGCTTCATACAGGCTCTTATCTAAGTTTGACAATACTCCCAACATCATAACCATAAAGACTGGAAAGCCAAGCCATAGATTAACCACTAAAACTGTGACTTTAGCTATATTTGGATCTGATAAAAATGGTATGTTCTCTGAAATAATTCCCAGCTTTAATAGGAAGCTGTTTAATGGTCCAAATTGCCCATTTAAAAGATTTCTAAAAACCAAGAGGGAGATCATTTGGGGAATTGCCCAAGGCAGTATTAAGATTGTTCTAAATAGTTTTTTAAATTTTACTCCCTTATGATTTAATATTATTGCCTGCAAAAGACCTAAAAAATATGAAGATAAGGTGCTTACTAAGGTCCAGGTTATTGTCCAAGCTAATACCTTAATAAAGGTCTTTGACCAAATTGGAACTGTAAAGATTTTTTTGAAATTAGCAAGTCCAACCCAATCTAACAGCTTTCCTGGAGGAAGGTGATCCCTATTGTAATTTAAAAAGGCTGTTAAGATTGAGAAAATTATTGGCATAATAACTACAAATAAGAAGGCAGCTCCAATTGGCATTAGGATTAAGTAAGGAAAATTTTTATTTTTAAATTTTATAAAGTAATCTTTTGAGCTTATATATTCTCCACTTTCCTCTATCCCTTTAGCTGTTTGATAGGCGTCTTTAAGATTGAAAATATAAACAGCTATAAAGATAACTAAAGTAAATAAAGCTATTACTCCGTTAATTAAAAGCATGGTAGAATGGTCTCCATACTTTCCCCCTGCCTTTTCTCCTAAGGTAATCAAGCCCCAAAAGCCCTTTGTAAAAAATCCCCCATGGAGCCTGATTGAGAAATCCTTTACATAACCTGCAAAATATTCAAGCCAATATCCGCTGAATAATTCAATTGATATCATCAATAACTGAAATGCAAATAGGATAAGTCCCTTTAATCTTTGCTTACATATAAAAAACTGTCCGCTTCCCCAGAAAAAAATTGATAAGATTAATGCCTTTTTTCTTTTCACCCTAATCTCCCTTTCTTAAATAATCTAAAAACTTCCTCGTTTATTAAGATTTTTATCTTCTCTTAAATTTAACTTATGCGTTTAACTTACTGAAATTATAACCTTTTCTGTAAACAATCTCAATCTATAATTGCTTTTTATGGCTAACTTTGGAAGTTCTAACAAGCCTCTCTTTATGTAAACTATCTTCTATTTACTTAAATTTTTTTGTTAAGTAAATTATTAAATAAAAAAGTCTAGAAGCTGCAAGACTTCCTACAGCTGCCAGACTTTTATTAATCACTTAATTTTTTGTAATTATAAACAAAAGAAAATTGTGCTTTTGTATACTTGCACAATTTTCTAAAGCTTTTTATTTATTTTTTAGTGATTTTATATATATAACATGATTATTCTCTTCTTTATTTTCCAGCCTTAATAATTTTTCCATAACTTCTACTGCCCTTTCTGCCTTTTCCCTGTTGCTTACAATAATTCTCTTAGTATCTGGCAACAGCATAATATCCTTTTCGCTGTTTACAACTACACAGAGATTTTTATTATCTACATACCTTTCTAGCTGCATGCCAAGAAGCTCACCAAGGACCAAACCCTTTTTATCCTTTCTCTTCTCCAAAAACTCCCTAAGATTATTTTCATATTTATTAATAAAGATATCCTCCCTTGGCACCCTTTTTTCTATGGTCTCTAAGCTTGTCTTATTTGAATAATCATCCATAACAACATAATAGTCCTTTCCTAAATACTCCTCTGCTTTATCCATGACTTCATCAAAATCAGTTAGGATCTTATAAAAGATGTCATCCTCTATGTATCCATCTATAAAAATTGCAGGCACATAAAATTGATTGGCGATTTTCTTAAAGGTTCCCTTATCTAAATCCACTATAAAAATCGCATCCAAAGAACGCTTCTGTCCTATTTCTAAATCCTTCATAACTTCCTTACTCGGCAGTAAAAGCACATCATAGCCTAAAGCATTTAACTTTCTCTGCATTTCCCTTGCTAAATCGTAATAGTTATGCAATTTGCTCTTTTTATTTTCAGCTTCTATGTTGATTATTATTCCAACCATATAACTTCTCTTGCTTGCTAGGGACTTGGCATTCATATTGGGAACATATTTAAGCTTATTGGCAGCCTCAAAAATACGCATCCTTGTTTCATGGCTTATCTTTTCCTTGTTTGAATAATTTAAAACATAGGAAACAGTAGCTGTCGAAACTCCAGCCTCCCTTGCTATATCCTTCATTGTTACTCTTTTTGCAGACATCTAACCACCTCTATACCCTTACTTATGCCTTTAAGTATACATTGGGAAATCGTTAGTGTCAATTTTGGCATTCTCGTCTTGAGAAATAATACTTCCAATATATCTAGTTACTAACACTGGAGACTTTTATGACTTTATTGCATATAGTCTAGGATTTACTTTGTACTGGATAATAAATGGGTTTTCCAACAAAGATATGAGTTATGGTGTGTAATAAAAGAGCTTTTCAAATTTTATTGAAAAGCCCTTTTAGAATTTAAGTTTTATATTCTATTTCTTGCTTATACTTATATACAATCCCTAATAAATTAGAATCATTACCTAAAATCGCTTTAACTATAGTTGGCTTTATTTTATGGAATGTTTTTATTTTCAATATTTCATCAACCTTTTCTTTTAAAATATCTATATACTTATCATTAGAACTAATTGCCCCGCTGATAATGATAACTTCAGGATCTATAATATACTGAATGTTTATACAGGCCAATGAAAGATAAGTAATATATTCTTCAACTGCTTTTTTTAATTGTTTATTTTTATCAAATTCATTAAAAAGCTCTATTCCATTAGTGATTTTACCCTTATGAACTTCTCTAGTCTTTTCAACAATCCCGCCTACAGAGCTTAATCCTCCTAAAGAATTAAAATTCATATTTTTTACATCATTTCTAAGGAGCATATATCCTAGTTCACCAGCACTATTATTAACCCCTTTAATTATTTTTCCGTCAATACATATTGCCCCGCCAATTGCCGTACCTACTACAAATAGGGCAACATTCTTTTTACCCTTGGCCTTTCCATTCCAAATTTCTCCAAGTAATGAGCAGTTTCCATCATTTTCAATAATAACTTCAGCATTAACTTTCTTCTTTATGTCTCCTAACAAATCTTCTCCTATTATATAACTTAAAGCAGAACTTCCTTCAATTATTTTCTTTTCCTTATTATAACTTTCCGGACAACTAATCCCTATAACTTCTTCTATATCATCAGTTTCATCATATATTTTACAAATATAATCAACTAATTCCTTATAAGTATCTTGAATCTTAATTATTTTTTTATAAATCAGTTCTGCTTCCTCTGTGACTATTCCATATTTTAGATTTGTTCCGCCTATATCAAAGGCTAAATACTTTCTCATATTGCTTATCCCTTATTAAGTAAAATTTAATACCAAAGTTTTATTGTAAGCATATTATATGGTTTAATAATCAAATCTTTACCTTCTTGCTCAACCTCTATATTATTTACAATTGAAATGTTAGAGAATTTTCTAAAGTCTTTAATTTTTACTTCCATGCTCTTATCTGTTGAATTTTTTAATCTTAATAATATTGCCTTATCCTTTAATGATGGTGCAAGACTACTAAATACAAGATTATTGTCTAATTCTAACAAGGAATATTCTCTGTCAAATTTAGGAAGATTCTTTGCTGATGCTTGAATTTTATTATCTAGTCTATTAATAAACTTATTAAAAGTCTGCATTTGATAAGTTATGTTTTGAGCTGTATAGCTTTCATAGCGTTTATCTATTAGCTTTCCATCAAAGGAAGCCTTTTCTAATACTATAGCAAATTCAAATTCATTAATTCCATGCTGCTGTGCTAATGGTGTAGGAATCATAACATGTCCTTTATTAGTAGTATCACCAGATGCACGTCCAGGACGATATAATAAATTTGGCTTACCTAACTCCCCTGTAGTTGATAATAAAGTTAAGTATAAAATATCATCAATTACTTGATACTCCTTTATTCCCTTTGAATAAACAGATAAGGTATATTCTTCATTTGTAATAGCAGCTGTACTTTCAAATACTTCTATGTCTATTGGTATTTCTACATATTTTCTAGGCCAATCCTTTGAAAGATTTCCATTAAAAATAGGACGTTTAATATATCCAAAAGGGACTGAAGCTATTGATTCTTTAGAATATATATCTGATTTTATTCCTACTCTAAGTCTATGGCTGTCTATCTTATTATCAACAATAATTTTGCAAGAAATTAATTCAGATTCTCTAGTTAATGTAATTTCTAATTTTAAATCAAGATTCTCTAATTCTTTTTTTGTTATTCTTGCTTCAAGATTTTTAGGCAGCAATTTCCTTCCTGATAGAATTAATTTTTCCTGTGGCCCATTAATTTCTTTTATTCCTTCTGTAACTCTAAAATATATTGGCTTATCATTTCTTAATTCAGAAAAATCGTAAGTATCCCCATCATTACCACAGTCCTCAAAGAATATGAAATCTTCTACTACTTTGCCATTCTTTAATTTTAAACAAATTTTATTATCTACAATATAAATTTTATAAGTCTCATTACTAATTTCTAATTTTTCATCTATAAAAGCTTTCTGAACTTCCCCCTCTGCTATTTCAAATACCTTATATCCCATTGCAGGTAAGGATATTTTCGCAAGGGCTGTTACTTTAACATAAGGATCTTCATTTATATAATAATTTCCTTCTGCTTCCTCAATTAACATATCCTTTTTTCCTTCAAAATGCTTAACAGAAAGTATTCTAAAATCATCTGTATCCTTTAAATAGACATTTTCATCTTTGCTCATAAATTCAACAATCTTATATCCCTTAAACTCATATGGCAAGGTATTGAATACTATTACTTCATTTTCCTTTAGACCAATTCCTTCGGCTATCTTTCTTTTGATCAAATTTTCTACGGCTTCACAAATTTCCCTAGCCTGTTTCATACGATATAATACATCTTCTGCTACATTATCTGTAATGCAGCCTCCCATTCCATCATGAGCTTGTCCTTCTAATACCTTTTTCCATGCTGTATTTATAAGATTTTTACTTATATCTATTCCTAAGCTTTCTGCTATTGCATATAAGGGCTCAATTCTATTTATCAACATTTGTTCTAAATCAAAATTAGTTTTCTTAATATCATATCTAACAGAACCTATACTTTTATGAACACGGGCATAAGAGGGCTCCCTAAACTCTCCTGTATAAGTTTTTAATTTCTCTCTATTCTTTCTAATAAAGTCTACAAATTCCTCATAACTACTTACTAAATATTCATCCTCAGAATTTTTACTAATTTCCTGAAGTTTATTATTTAAATCAGGAATAATATTAAGTTGATCTCCTCCTGCAGGTATAAGTATTTCTTCTAAATTTGCTAATTCTTTTATCTTTTTAACTAAGGGAAATAATTTTTTTCTTTAAACTCTTCTGACGTATTTAATCTTGCTCCTCCACCATATCCATTAATTAAATTTATTGCATATATATGTTCATTTCCTAATCCCTTCCATATAAAATAAGGGGATTTTACATGTTTTTCAAAATTTATTCCTCTCCAGAATATTATATTATCTATTCCTGAATTTCTTAGAATTGTAGGCATCTGAGCATTAAAGCCAAATATATCAGGCAAATATCCAATCGGCATATATTTCCCTATTTTTTCTGTTTCATAAATTCCTATAGCAAGATTTCTTAAAATAGCTTCTCCGGATACTAAGAAATCATCAGTTTGTGTATACCATGGTCCTATTGATAATCTTCCTTCGGAAACAAACTTTTTTATTTGCCCCAATCTTTCTGGATTTATTGATAAATAATCCTCTAAAATAGATATCTGACCATCAAGGCAAAACTTTGCCTCTTTATTAGCTTCTAATTCATCTAAAACTTCAGAAAAAACATGATCACTTAAAACAAGCGTATCCATAGTTGTAAAATACCATTCTCTATCCCAATGAGTATGATTAACTACATTAACCTTTACCATATTTAAATCTCCTCTCATATTAAAAACTACTTCCTTATAAATAAATGGGGCTGTCGCACTAAATAATTAGTGTGAAGCTCCTTTTTGATGAAAAAAATAAATCCCAGACTTTAAAAGTCTAGGATTTATGGTAAAATATTTTTCATGCCTATAAAAAAAATCTTACGAAAAAATTATACTTTAAATCAAAAGGTTTATCAACTAAAACTTCCTTTTGATATTGATTGCATAATTCCAAGTAATGATTCTGTGCGATTACTAAGCCAGTTTGTAGAGGAGATGGATTTGACTGAGCTATATTCTACTTATTTTAGAATAAGAGAAAATCAAGTATCGCCCATGAAAATGCTGAAAATTATGCTATACGCTTATATGAATGGAATTTATTCTTCACGTGATATTGAGCTAGCTTGCCGTAGAGATATAAATTTTATGTTTTTACTAGAAGGGGCTTCCGCTCCGGATCACTCAACATTTGCAAGGTTTAGAAGTTTACATTTCGCCCCATGTTCTGAAAAGATTTTAGCTGAAATGACTAATTTTCTTTATAAAATAGGAGAAGTATCAGGTAACAACATATTTATTGATGGTACTAAAATAGAAGCTTGTGCAAATAAATATACTTTTGTTTGGAAAAAAGCTGTTACAAAAAACATGGCAAAGTTATTAATTAAATTAGCCGACCTTGTAAAAGAATCTGAAGAACTTTATGGAATTAAATTAATTTATAAAGATAAAGTAGAAATTAAACATGTGAAGAAGCTAAGAAAAAAGCTTTATGAGTTGAAGAGATCAGAAGGTATAGAATTCGTCCACGGATGTGGTAAAAGAAAAACTACACTACAAAAGTCTATAGAAAAACTTGAAGAGTATCTTTCAAAATTTAAAGAATATAATCAGAAAGTGTACACTTGCGGTGATAGAAATAGCTATTCAAAAACAGATACTGATGCTACATTTATGAGAATGAAGGAAGATGCTATGAAAAATGGACAACTTAAACCTGCTTATAATGTACAACATGGAGTAGATTCAGAATACATTACTTGGCTTACGGTAGGGCCTCAGCCCACAGACACAACGACTCTAATACCATTTTTAAAAACTATGGAGGAACATTTAAATTTTAAATACTTAAAAATTGTTGCTGATGCTGGATATGAAAGTGAAGAAAATTATTCTTTTATTGAAGATAATAATCAAATAGCATTTATTAAACCTGCTAACTACGAATTATCAAAAACGAGAAAATATAAAAATGATATTGGTAAAATAGAAAATATGGATTATAATCCTGAAAATGATATTTTCATATGTCAGAATGGTAAAAAGTTAAAAATGGAAGGCGTAAAATTAAGAAAATCAAAAACAGGATATGAAAGTGAAAAAACAATTTATACATGTGAAGATTGTAGTGATTGTAAATATAAAAGCAAATGCATTAAAGGAAATAATTGCAAAACACCTTTAGAAGAAAGAACTAAAAAATTTGAAACCTCAAAAAAATTTAATCGTCAAAGAAAAGAAGACTTAGAGAGAATAATTAGTGATGAAGGTTGCTTGCTAAGAATGAATAGGAGTATTCAAGCAGAAGGTTCCTTTGCGCAAGTTAAACAAGATATGAATTTTAGAAGGTTCATGTGTCGTGGACAAAGAAATGTTTTAGCCGAAAGTACATTGCTTGCAATGGCTCATAATATAAATAAAATTCATAGAAAAATCCAAGCAGGCCGAACTGGACAACATTTATTTGAAATAAAGAAAACTGCATAATTAATTTTAAAAAAGTCTTTTTTCTTAGGCTTATTAAAGTGCGCCTTTTTTAAGAAATAATTTTATTTTGTCAGCAAAGATTCGAATCTTCTCTTTTTATTGAAAAATAGGAGCTGTCGCTAGCGTTTTTTTCACCCGCTAATGCGACAGCCCCATTTATTTTATTATCTAAGATAATATCATATCTTCTATTAATCTTTCCAACTCATCAATTGATGCACTTTTAATATTATCCCTAAAATCATCATCTATAAGAGCAGTAGCAATTTTACTAAGTAATATTATATGTTCTGTACCGGCTTTTGACTCAGGAATTAATAATACAAAAGAGCATTCAATTGGATTTTCATCTAAACTATCCCATTCAATTGCTTTTGTCTTGAAAAATAATATCCCAGGAAATAATACTTTAGAACTTTTACAATGAGGTATAGCAAATCCATCTTGAAAACCTGTTGTACCTAATGCTTCCCTTTCTTTTAACCCCTTTAAGCAATCTTCTGCTTTTTCAAAATATCCCAACTCTTGAGCCTTTTCAGAAATTACTTCAAAAAACTCCTCTTTACTTTTTAATGTTTCATTTAAGAAAAAGATATTGATTTGCTAAATACTTTGTTGTTCATTAATTTTCTCACTTACCTTTACTTTATTATTTTTTAATATCAAATTATATAATAATGCATTTACAAAAGCTGCTGCAAATATACATACAATCCATATTAACCATGAGAATTTAACTCCTGTTGTATAACCTACAAAAGCTCCTAATGGCGAGCCTATTCCACCATAAAAATGAATTCCTATTCCTGCAACTAAAGCTCCTGCAAGTCCTGATGATAATGTATTTGCAATAATTAGTTTAGGATGAGCTGCTGCAAAAAGAATTGCACCTTCTGTAACTCCTACCATCCCCATAATAAATGCTGAGGAACCTAATGCTCGTTCTTCTATTGTGAACCTATCCTTAAATAACCAAGTTGCTATTGCTGCTCCTAAAGGTGCAACTGCTATTGCTGCTCCAGTTGCTGCTTGAGGAACTGCATTTACTCCCATTGGACCATATTGTGCCATAGTATCAACAAATATTGCTGATGACACTAACATTGCTGTCTTATTTACTGGACCTCCCATATCAAATCCCATCATTGCTCCAAGAATTGCTCCATATAATATTGGTGCAGCTGAATATTCAATAGTTATATAATTAATAAATTGATATAATGAGTTCATACCTGCTGAGATTGGGCGTCCAACAACAAAGTATATAATTACATACCAAATAAAAGTTGTAATTAATGGTATTATTAATATTGGAACAATTGTTTTTGTTACTTGAGGCCAATTTACCTTTTTCAATAATTTTACAGTATAACCAACACCAAATCCTACTAAGATAGCCCCTAAAAATCCAGCTCCGGTTTCTGTTCCTAAAAAGTTGGCATCATTAATAATCCATCCGGATATAAATGCTGGTGCTACTGCTGGTTTATCTCCAATTGCCCTAGCTACCCCTGCAGCAAATATAGGTATCATTAAGTTAAATCCGACTTTTCCTAAATCAAAAAGCTTGGACATAAATAAACCAAATCCATCTTCAGAAAATCCCCATACAACTAAATCTGCATTATTAGGATCAGGATGGAAGGCAAAAACATTTGCAATGGCAAGTAATAAACCTGCTGCTATAGTAATAGGGATCATATCATTAAGTCCTGACATAAGACATTTTACAAACTTGTTACTACTTGTCCCCATTTCTATCTTCCCATTTATTTTTGTTCCTTTTCCTCCATGAACCACTGAATTCTTTTTTGAATTAATAATTATATCCTCAGTATCTTTTAATATAGTTTTAGTATCCATTTGTAAAATTCTTTTACCATAGAAACGATCTAAATCTATATTTATATCTGATGCAATTATAACAACATCAGCATCAATTATATCTTGAGCAGTTAATTCATTTTCAGTTCCTATTGTACCTTGAGTTTCTATTTTACATTCAATTCCAAGTTTCTTACATACTTTTTCTATAGCAGCCTTTGCAATATAAGTATGGGCAATGCCTGCAGCACAAGCTGTTATACCAACAATTTTTTTGATATCACTATTCATTTCTACCTCTCCTTTTTTATTACCTATTATACCAGCTGATACATGTATCATGATGTTATTATATAAATTAGAATCCTCTATTACAAGATTTACAGGGTATTCTAACAATTGTTCTAACTCATCGAAATTGTTCGTATAAATATATAGGCTGTACATTTATAGCTATATAGACTATACTTTTATTGGATACATTTACTTATAAAACTTATATATTAAGTTGGTGATTTTAAATTGGAAAATATATTTAATCAAATAAAAGAGAAATATCCCTTTCTCTCTGAAACTCATAAAATGATTGCTGAATATATAATTAACAATAAAGATATCTTAGATTCTTTGACTATTAGGGATATAGCAAAATCAACTTTCTGCTCTATAAGTACTGTCAATGCCTTCTGTAAAAAATTCGGATATAGTGGATTTAGTGAATTCAAATATGCTGCAAAGAGTTACGGTCTTTCTAACATTAACATACTTATAAATATTTTTGAAAACATTGACACTACTATATCTATAAATTCTATTAACACAGCAGCTAAATTAATTTTAGATGCAGATAAAGTATTCATTCTATCATCTGGAATGTCTCGTAGTATCGCTTATGATTTTTATCTTAGATTAAAAAAAAATAAAAGCATCAAAAGTATTTATTAATTATAATAATGAGGATACAGATAAATATATAAATAAAATTGGTGAAAATGATATTGTTTTACTAATATCAAACAGTGGAGAATCTAGAGAACTTATTGAATTTTGTAAAAAGATATGAGATAAAATTTTAACCATTCTTTTGTCTAACAGGGATAAAAATACCCTTTCAAAAAGAGTTAAATATATTATTTCTACAAACATATTTAATAATACATTTATCACTGAGAAGTTTTTCCCAAAAAATTCAAGGTATACACTTCTATACGTAACAGATTTAATCTTTGAAAGGTTAATCGATATAGAGGGGAAAAATAAGACTGAACTTATAGTAAATAATTTAAATAAGTAAAATTTAAATTCAATTATATTATTAAATCTTACTGAAAAATATAATTTTCAGTAAGATTTTTTAGAAAATAACATTTAATACTATTTCCCTTTTCCTTTAATTAATATAATTTATTGCTCAATTTATTATATATTATGTTAGTTAATGGTCCTACAGAAAAAGTAATTAATATAGTTCCTAAGCCTATTGGTCCAGAAACAATAAATGCTATTATAATTCCAATAGTGTCCGTTATAACCTTTGAAATTCCTACTCCTAAGTTAAACCTTTCTCTAAATGCCATCATACAATCATCTAAGGAATTCGGAGCAAGGTTTGGTATTAAATATAAAGCTAATCCAAAGGATAAAATTACTATTCCGCAAAGTAAATATAAAATCCTAATATATATGTTATTGAATGTAAGTAATTTATTTAATATAAAAATCCAAAAATCTGTTAAATATCCAAGTATAAAGGCTGTTATTAATGTATAAAAATTAAATTTTCCTTTCCTTAAAATTCCTGCAATAATTACCATAAAAATAGCAATTATAAAAGCGAATGTTCCAATAGATAGTCCTATCTTATTATATAAACCAACATTAACCGAATCCCAAGAACCAGCTCCTAGATCCCCTTTGATTATTAAAGAAACTCCAAGTGTTAGAATAAATGCTCCTAGCAAAAATATAGATAATCTCTTCTTAATATCTAAATTCATTATTTACCTCCATAGAGTTTATTTAAAATTAAATTAGGAGATAATTTAGAAAAACTCTAAATATCTCCCATAATATTTTTATATTATTTTTTAAAAATCTAAATCAAAATCTATATCATCATCAAAATTTGTTTCTTCTCTTCTTGCTGCTTCCTTTTCCTTTTCAATTACACTTTTTTCATACATTTTAAAGAATGGATAATACATAACTACAGCTGCAACAATCACTAAAATTGCATATACAGGTGCTTTCCAATCTAATGTAATTAAATATTGAGCAATTGGTGTAGGCATTCCTCCAACTTGTGCAACCGGCGGACGAATGAAACCCAATCTAAAAACAAAGTAACTAATAGTTGCTAATATTGGTGTTCCTATTACAAATGGAATAAAAAAATATGGGTTAAATGCAATTGGGAAGCCATAAACTACAGGTTCTGAAATATTAAATATAGCTGGTACTATTGAAGCTTTTCCTGCTGCATTCAATTGCTTTGATTTACTCCTTAATCCTAATATAGATATTGCTCCTGTAAGTCCTGATCCTGTTGCTGCTGCAATAGTTCCCCACCAGGCTTCAGTAAATACATGTGGCAACACCTCTGCCCCCGCTTGAAATGCTGTTGCATTAGCAGCAACATATTGAGTCATAAATGGTAATGTAAATCCTACTAAAATTGCATACCCATTTAATCCAAAGAACCAGAATATCATTTCTAGAAATATTATTGTAAATACTCCTAAAGCTGAATCTATACCAGTTACAGCTGGAGCTAACATTGTGGTAAATAATTCTGGAATTATTTGTCCACCTGTTAAACTTATAGTTATTTGAGATATAAATGCTGAAGCAACTATTACTAGAAGTAGAGGTACTATTGATTCAAAAGTTTTTCCGATCATATCAGGTAATCCTTTTACGCGAATAGTTAAATTCTTTTTAGTTGCATAATTCATAAATTCAACAGCTAAAATTGATGCAAATATAGAAACAAATAAACCTCTAGAATCTAAAAAGGCAGTATCTAAAATGCCATCCACAACTTTAGTATTTAAAACTAAAGTCGCAGAAACTCCTGCTATTATGCAGTGAAATGGTGGTATATCTAACTGTTTTGCATGGTAAAAAGAAATTGATATAGCACAATAAATAGATAATACTGCGTAAGTATATTGAAATGGTATATTTAATATTGATGAGTATTCTGAAAAGAACATTCCTACTGAGCTATCAGCTGGGAAAAATGATCCTATACCTGAAATAATCATTCCTATAGATCCTACCATAAGTACCGCCATTAAGCTTATCATACCATTTTTAATAGTTGCGATATGCCTTTGACTTTCTATTCTATTCGCAATCGGTGCAACATACTTTTCTAATTTGCTAACAAATTTATTCATATATTATACACTCTCTTTCTTTTTATTTTTCTTACTATTAGAAATTAAACGTAAAGCTTGTAATAATATTTTCCCTCCGTCTGCCATTCCATAATCTTCAGTATTAATAATTTCAATTGGCTTATTGTGAACATCACACACTTTCTTTAAATCCTCAAATTTATGTTTCATTTGAGGACCTACTAATACACAATCATACTTTTCTACATATTCCTTTAAATCACCAGCAGGTCTTGCATCAATGATAACTTCTCTACCTTTTAACTTTTCACTTTTTTCAGCAATCGTTCTCATTTTAGCAACCATTATTCCTGTTGACGCACCTAAATTACAAACTAATAAAATACTCATCTTATTTGCCATAATAACTCACTCCTATCTATTTTTATATAATTCAATCATTTCTGAAAAAATAGTTTCCGCTAAAACAGTATTCATTAAATTGTCTTGAGCATGAACTAATAATACTGAGAACTCTGGACTATTTCCACTTGCTTCTGCTGTTAATAGTTCTGAATGAATTGCATGGGCCTCATGCAGTATTTTTCTTGCCTCTTCAAACAGTTCTTCAGATCTATTAAAATCCTTTACTTTAGCAGAATTTAATGCTTCAACCATTTTACTAAAACTTTCACCAGCAAGAGATATAATTTTAAAGCATATTTGTTCAGTATTCATACTATAACTCCTCCTAATCAATACATAATCTATCCATCAATAAAATGCTGTTATTGTGCAACTTTGCTGCTGTTGCTGGTATTTCTTCACTAACATCACTTTCGATAATCTTTTTTACTATTTCTTTCTTTTTCTTTCCTGCTGCTACTAAAATTAGTTTTTTAGCATCTAAAAAATTCTTAATCCCTAAAGTGATACCCTTTTCTAACTTTTGCTTATTTTTAAAATATTTTTGCGCTACTTCCTTAGTTCTTTGAGATAAATTAACTATCTGAGCATTTTTTTCAAAACTAGTTCCTGGTTCATTTAATCCTAGATGTCCATTCATTCCAATACCTAAAACAACTAAGTTAAAATTTTTAACCTTTTCAATAACCTGATTCATCTTTTGGCATTCTTCTTTTAAATCAAGAGCTTTTGCATTGAACTCAATAACTTGTCCATCTTTTAAAGGAAGTTTATCAAATAAGTATTTATGCATATAATATTGACAGCTTCCCTCATCATCTCTATCTAAACCACACCACTCATCTAATCCAAAAATAGTAGCTTTAATTTCAAAGGGGTTTAATTTAAACTCTTCTAATACATATTCATATGCTCCCAATGGTGTATCTCCAGAAGGCAGGACAATTGCTCCCTCTTTCTTTAATTCTTCTAATATAATTGTACCAAGTCTTTTTGATAACTCTTTATAATCCTCAACTATTTCTATCCTCATTACTTCCATTCCCCAGTATATTCTTTATATTGAGCTAATAGCTCTTCTAGTAAACTTTTAGCTCTGGTATAACTGTTTATTAATGGATGAACCATTAATGCCCTTATTGCTTTTTCCTTATTTTTTTCTTTAATAGCCTCTGCTGTTAATCTCTCAAATAATTTAATTGATTTAATATAGTTCATTTGAACTTCAGGAATATTATCTATAGTTCTTGCTTTTATTTCTCCATTTTCCATGTCACAAGTTATTTCTATAACATCATCATCTTTTAATTCTTTTATATATCCATTATTTTTAACTAATATTGTCATAGGAATAGCATCCTTACCTTGTAATCCACGGATAATATTTAAAGCTACTCCCGCATACCCTCCTTTATCAGGAGCATCTAAAAATTCCTGTAATGATACTTCTTTATGTTTAATGTTACGTTTTCCATTCGATTCTATAGAAAAATAGGAATTTTCCCTTTCCATTAAATATTTAATATAAACACTAAAGCGCTTTTCCAGATTCTCTTCTTCCATAAGTTCAAGCTCTTTAATCATTTTTTCATTTATATTTTTTATTAGCTCTCCTCTAGCAAAACCTGTTCTGGAAATTGCTTCAATTACATTGTTATTATAGAAAAAGAAGTATAAATACTCATTAGGCAACTCATAATTTAGTAATGGCACTATTTCTTTATCAAAGACCTTCATTTCAGTATCTTTAAATAAATTTACATGTTCTAGTACTTCTTTAGTTGCATCTCTACCATTTATTTTAAAATCTCTATAAAAAGATAGATGATTTAAACCATAGCAAGTAACATCAAACTCCTTAAGATCAGTATTCATCATTTCTGCAAGTTGACGAATAAAAGAAGAAGGTCCATCGCAAATTCCATATATATTTGTATATCCATCATTTATCAATGCTTGTGTCACTAATCCAGATGGGTTTGTAAAATTGAATATCTTAACATTTGGCTTGGACACTTGTCTAGCTAAGTCTAAATATTCCTTAATGGCTGGAATAGATCTAAGCGCCATTGCAAAGCCACCAATACCAGTTGTTTCTTGTCCCAAAACTTCATATTTTTGTGCTAATTTTTCATCAAAATATCTTCCTTCATCTCCGCCAACACGTAAAGTAGTTATTATAAAATCTGCATCTTTTAAAGCCTTTACCTTGTCTGATGTAACATAAATATTTAAATTTGAATCTATTTTATTTCCAATTTCAATAGCAAGTTGTCCGAATATCTTTAATTTCTTTTGATTTATATCCATTAAACATATTTCATCGATATTCAAGCTTTTAGCATTTGTAACTAATGTTTTTATTAGAAATGGAGCTCTTACTCCTCCTCCACCAAGTACTGATAATTTCATTACATAACCTCCTAGAATTTTATATTATTTTTTAGCATAGTATATATCCCATTTATATTGTCAATTTCTAAGAGCCTATTTATATTGCTCTTATCATTCATAAATTTAACCAGTTCTTTTAAAAACATTAAATGGGATTTTTCATCTGTTACAGCCATTGTAATAACTAAGTTAATAGGTAAATTAAACTGATTTTTTAACTCAAATCCTTTCTTTATACTTAGAATACTAATTGAATTTTCATTTACCCCATCTTCAATCCCAGCATGAGCTAAAATAACTTTAGGGGCAATTACCATGTAGCCACCAAATTCCTTAATATTTTGTATAATCTTATTAATGTAAGATTCTTTTATGTAGTTCTTTCTAACTAGTAAATATCCTGATTCTTTAATAGCCTCTTCCCATGAATCTACATCATTTAGGATATTAATAAGCTCCCTGCTAAAGATCATTTTTTTCTTTTCTAGCTCACTTTCGAAAATTTGTGGCTTCTCCATCATCACTTGAAATATTTCATACTGCAAACTTTCTAAATCCTTAATGTCACACCATCTTTTAATTGAGTTCATTATTTTTTCAAATTTTTTTAAATCTATATCTGTATTTATCTTTTTTGTAAATTTTTCATTTAATAATTTTATGTCATCCTGATTTAAGTCATTTGATACCTTTATTAATTTATTTCCAACGTTTGGAACATCAATTGTTGATACTATATAATCATTTTCTGAAATAATTTTTTCATTTAAATTTCTTACTGACATTTCTGCCGTTATCTCAATATCAAATAGCTGCTTAAGAGATATAGCAAGCTTCTTTGAAACTGCCACTCCTTCTACACAAACTACAACTACCCTATTCTTTTTTATAGGACTATTTTTTTCATTTTCTAAAGCTGAAGCAAAATATATAGCTATATAAGATAACTCCTGTTCATTGACTTTAATAAAGTATTCTTCTTCAAAAATAATACTTACTTTCTTAACTGCTTTGAAAATGTTATTATAGTCGGTTTTAACTTGTAAAAATAGAGGATTTTCAGAAATAATGCCAGCTTTTAAGCGATAAATCATAGGTTCAATATGCAAAATGAGGGATTCTTTTAACTTATCTTTATTTTTAATTTCAATTCCTAATTCTTTTTCTACAAGAACTATAAGTTTATTAATGAACTCAGAAGAAATATTATTTTTATTGTCTTTTCTTATGCCCTTTGAAGTTAATAATATAACAGTCAGACAATTAACTAAATTTTGACTAACCTCAAAATTAAACTTTTCCTCTAATAATTGAAAAATTATATTATTTGCAACTTCATATTCCTTAGTTAAAATTATTTTTTTGTCCTTGTAATAAATAATATCTTGTTCTACTTTATGAGTAATCATCTTATAAAGAAATAATATTACCTTTATAAAAGATGTATCATCAAAAGTTTTATTTAACATTCCTTCTATTTTTACAACTCTATTTTTTAGAAAATAATATAAATCTCTATCTATTAAATTTTCTAAATAGAAGTTGCTAATACTTGCATTAACTTCTTTGCAGTTAATATAATTGTAGAACTCAGCAATATTCCAATTATTAATAAATTGCATTGAAAATTCATTTACTTTACTAACAATATCAGATTTAATAACAACTCCAACCTTTGGTATCCTCTCAATTTTTAATTCTTTATTATATAGAAGTTCATGAGCTTCACTAATACAATTAGAAATCGTTGTTCTTGATACTTGGAAGATGTCTTCAAAGTATTTTTGCTTAAGAGGTTTCTTTTCAATTAATAATTTTAAGATAATAAATTTCTTTATATCTTCCTTAGAATAAATAATCTGATTTTTTTCAATAGTATAATTAAACTCACTAATAAGTTTTTGCAATTCATTAGAGGAATTAACCTTAACGCCATTTTTGTAGTCTCTTATTAAACAATTAAGTCCATTTTCAATTAAATAGTCTTCAATTTTAAGTAAATCATTTCTTATAGTTCTTGCAGAAACATTAAACATTTTTGATAAAGTACTAATTTTAACAAACTCATTATTGTTTGTAATTTTATTTAATATATGCATGCATCTACTATTCAACAATACTGAATCCCTCCTTGCATATTTATAATAGCAAAATAAGATAACGTTTTCTATAAAATAGACTGTCCTTTTTTTGCCACTTAATCCGGAAATTCTTTTCATATAGTTTTTTAATCTTATAAACTTATATACTTTTAAGAAGTTAAGAACTATTAAAAGTTTATTCATCATTTTTATAAGCAAAAAGGAGCTGTCGCATTAGTGGATTAAAATCCGTTAGCGATAGCTCCTTTTTCTATTCTATAAATTAACTTTTTAGGTGTTATTTTTATTTGCATGTAAATCAACTAAAAATAGGCGCACTTCAATAAGCCTCAGAAAAAAAGCTTTTTTAAAATTTAACTTATGAGGCTTTCTTCAATTCAAATAAGTGCTTACCAGTGCGGCCCGCTTGTATTTTACTATGTAATTTATTTATATTGTGTGCCATTGCAAGAAGTATACTTTCTGCTAATACATTCTTTTGCCCACGACACATAAATCTTCTGAAATTCATGTCTTGTTTTATTTGTGCAAAAGAACCTTCTGCTTGAATACTTCTGTTCATTCTAAGCAAGCAACCTTCTTCGCTTAGAATTCTTTCTAAATCAGACTTTCTTTGGCGATTAAACTTTTTTGATGTTTCAAATCTTTTTACTCTTTCTTCCAAAGGAGTTTTACAATTATTCCCTTTGATGCAACTACTCTTGTAAGTGCAATCATTGCAATCTTCACAAACATAAATTGTCTTTTCACTTTCATATCCTGTTTTAGATTTTCTAATTTTTATATTTTCAGCCTTTAACTGCTTACCATTTCGGCATATGTAGAAATCTTTTTCTTCATTGTAATCCATGTTTTCTATTTTACCGATATCATTTTTATATTTTCTTGTTTTTGATATTTCATAATTAGATGGCTTAATAAATGCTATTTGATTATTTTCTTCAATAAATGAATAGTTCTCCTCACTTTCATATCCAGCATCTGCAACTATTTTTAAGTATTTAAATTTTAAGTTTTCTTCCATGCTTTTCAAGAAAGGTATTAGCGTAGTTGTATCCGTTGGTTGTGGTCCAACTGTAAGCCATGTAATATATTCTGAATCTACACCATGCTGCACATTATAAGCTGGCTTAAGTTGACCGTTTTTCATAGCATCTTCTTTCATCCTCATAAATGTAGCATCAACATCAGTTTTTGAGTAACTGTTTCTATCTCCGCAAGTGTACACTTTTTGAGTATATTCTTTAAACTTTGAAAGATATTCTTCAAGTTTTTCTATTGATCGTTGCAATGCAGTTTTTCTTTTCCCACATCCGTGAACGAATTCTATTCCTTCTGATTTCTTTAGTGCATAAAGCTTTTTTCTAAGCTTTTTTACATGTTTCATTTGAACTTCATTTTTATAGATTAACTTAATATCATAAAGTTCTTCGCACTCTTTAACAAGGTCGGCCACTTTAATTAGCAATTTTGCCATGTTTTTTGTAACTGCCTTTTTCCAGACAAAAGTATATTTATTTGCATAAGCTTCTATTTTTGTGCCATCAATAAAGATAGCATCTCCTGATATCTCACCAATTTTATAAAGAAATTTAGCTGTTTCAGCTAAGATCCTTTCAGAACATGGAGCAAAATGAAGACTTCTAAATCTTGCAAATGTTGCATGATCCGGAGCGGATGCTCCCTCAAGCAAAAACATAAAATTAATGTCTCTACGGCATGCCTTTTCAATATCTCGAGACGAATAAATCTTATTCATATATCCATAAGTCATGATTTTCAGCATTTTTCTTGGCGATACTTGATTTTCCTTTATCTTGGAATAAGTCGAATATAAATCTGTTAAATCCATCTCCTCTACAAATTGACTTAGTAATCGCACTGAATCATTAACCGGTATCATGTAATCAATATTTAATGGAAGTTTTAATTGATAAAACTTTTGGTTTAATGTATAATTCTTTTGTAAAATATTTTCTTTGTGCATAAAAATATTTTATCATAAATCCTAAACTCATGGAGTCTAGGATTTATTTTTTTGCACAAAAAGGGACTGTGCACTAATTATTAGTGCGACAGCCCCTTTTTCAGCCTTATCTATTTAATTCCACAAATCCTTTGTAAGTTCTTCTATCTTTCTTTTTCTTCTTTCAGTTTCTTCAAGGTCTATTGTAATAATATCTTGAGATATATTTAATACATCTCCTTCTTTTGCCTTTGGAGGAAGTTTAGAAATTTCTATATCTATCATGCTTCTGTCTTCCCTTTCACAGACAGCAAAATCTCCTTCAAATCTGTCTATTATTACTTTCAAAATAAACACCTACCTTTTAGATCTTCTAAAACCTGCTGCTTGAGCTTCCTCTTCAGTTGAAAACCAAACTTCTGCTATGGTTTTATCGTAATAAGCTCCACCTGGCATATGATAAATTTTCTCGCCTTTTGAATTTATATTGCCCTTAATTTTGCCAGTTCCACTTGTACTAGTATTGTTGCTTGTGTTAGAACTTGAGCTGCTATTAGAACTACTGCCAGCCTTACTACTTGTATTACTATTAGATTTACTGCTTGAGCTGTTGCTTGAAGAAGCAAAAGCATAGCTTCCTGGTTCAACATTAAAGCTTATATTCTTTCCATCACTTGTTGCAACTACTGTTCCATTTTCATCAGTTCTATAAACAGCTATGTTATGAGCCTTTAATCTATTCATAACTTCCTCAGTTGGATGTCCATAACTGTTGTCCTTTCCAACACTTATAACAGCATATTTAGGATTTACCTTATTTAAGAAGGCTTCAGTTGTTGAGGAACGGCTTCCATGGTGGCCTACTTTTAATAAGTCAGCTGATAAATCCATACCCTTTGACAGCATTTCATCTTCTGATACTGCTTCTGCATCTCCAGTGAATAAGAAGGATGTATTTCCATAAGTAACTTTTAAGACTATTGAATAATCATTGGCATCTTCATAAGAGGAACTATTTGGAGCAAGTACTGTAACTGTAGCTTCTCCCAACTTAAAACTCTCTCCAACAGAAGGTACTGTAAGCTTTAAGCCCTTGTTTTTTACTGCCTTTACAAAGTCTTCAAAGGTTCTTGTAGTTGCAGTCTGCTTTGGGAAATATACCTTATTTACCTTGAAGGAATTTATAACAATATCAGCACTTCCAATATGATCTTCATCCTTATGGGTTCCAACAAAATATTTAAGTTCCTCTATATTCTGTCCATTAAGATAAGCTTTTAACACTTCCGCATCATCATTATTTCCAGCATCTATAAGCATTGCTTCACTGCCCTGTTCTATTAAAATACTATCTGCTTGACCAACATCTATAAAATGTATTTTTAAGCTTCCATTTACTGTATTAGAGGCTGTTTCTTTATTTTTTTCTTCAGTTTCCTTTAAGGATTCCTCCTGCTTAACAAGGGCACTTTGTCCATTATTATCAGTTGTAATCGAAGAAGAACATCCAGCAAAGAATACTGACATAGTAACTATAAGAAATAGTGTCCCAATTAAGCTTTTTCCTTTGCTTCTAAGTCCTTTAACTGTGGCTTTTCTCATTTGTTTCACCTCTCAAAATTTGTCTGATAATATCATTATATCAGGAAAAATGGAGCTTTGCTATTAAATAAAAAGACACCTTCTTTTTAACAAAGGTGCCTATGACTAAGTATAAAAAATCCTAGCTATATCAAATTTTTATCAGTTTTTTATGCTATTTAAGAATAAAATCATGCTATTTTCATCAGCTTCACGAGCTAAGAATTTTTTTCAGAATCAAGAACTTTCATCAGATTTATTAAATCTTCTGCATCCTCTAACTCTGGAGTTCTTATTATAAGTTGTTGACCATCTTTTAGTAGGTGCTCTTTTCTGTAATTTTCATTAGAGCCCTCATTTTTACCCTGCCTGCTCATAGCTTGCCTCCCCATTAATAGAGTAAGTTATTAGTAATATATACAGTATAATTTCATAACTCTAGAAATAAAAGAAGGAAGTTTTCCTTCTTTTATTATATAATTATGGATTTATTAGCTTTATTTATCAACCTAGCTGGTATTTTTTCATGCAATTCCCAAACAAAACTAATAGGCTTACTGCCACTATGACCTCTATATTCACAAGTACCTAAGTAAGTGAAAGGTGATGTAAATCCCTCTTTAGTTTTATATTCTCTAACAAATAAAGCTATTTTACTACCATTTTTTAAATGGTTAATATATCTTTGTCCTGTTTTACTTTCAACTGATGTTCCTGATTGGCTTTGCCAGTGAAACAAGTTCTCGTTAATGGCATAATCTTCATATAAAGTTGAAGGTGAAAAATCCTTATCACTTTTATTTAAGGTTATAAAAAATATATCAATCTTTTTATCTTCAAAATATTTAACTCCTTCCCTAAAAGAAGGTTTCCTTTCTTCATTATAATATCCAAAGGCAGTTAGAATCATTTCTGTTGAATAATCACAATGCAAATCTAAAGGACAAGGAAATCCTAAATCTACCTTCTTATCTACAAATTCAATATTATTATAATTATAAGTTAGTATTTCACATACTTCCTTCATCATAATCTTATTTTTAAGTAACTTATTAATTCCATCTTCAATTGAAACTAAGTCTACTTTTGCTGGAATATCATCATAGAAAATATAGTAGATCATATTTAGCATAAGTTTTTCTTCTTCATTAAGATAAAAACTATCTATATAATTTTTTCTTATTATGCTTATTATAAATTCTATTAGTCTTCTTGAATTAATAAAGAATAATTTATAGAATTTTTTAGCTATTTCTAACTCTTGTTCTTCTTTAAAATCTTCTTTAACCCCTGCTAATACACACATTCTATAAAAGCTTCTATCTTTATTCCTTCCATAAAAATCTGTTAAAGATAACTTATTAAAGTTTAAAAAGTTTTCTAAAGTTAATTCTAAGTGAGTATTTTGAGTAAATTCTTTTATCTTATTTATTAAAGTTTTCTCATTATTTTTGATTGATTTTATACTTCTTAAAATATATTCTTTAGCTTGCTTTTCTAAATGAATATAGCATCCTTTAGGTAAAGTTAAAAATCCATTTTCAATATTTTCCCTAACTGACCTATTACTTTTTCCTATTAAAGCTCTAAACTTATCTTCAAAAAAATTATATTTTTTATGGGCTTGCCCAACAAAATCTAAAACTGTTAAACACTCTTTTCCTTCATGTAATCTTAATCCTCTTCCAAGTTGCTGCAGGAATACTGTTAAACTTTCTGTAGGCCTTAAAAATAATATTGTATTTACTTCTGGGATATCAACTCCCTCATTATACAAATCAACTACAAATATAAATTTTATTTTCCCACTAACAAGCATTTTTTTAGCACTATTTCTTTCCTCTTTTCTGCTTTCATCAGTCAAAGCAAGAGATGGTATGCCTCTTTCATTAAATCTTTGAGCCATGAACTTAGCATGTTCCTTACTAACGCAAAAGCCAAGTCCAATTACTTCTTCTATATCTGTTACATATTTATTTAAAGCGCGTATTATCTCTTTTACTCTTATATCATTATTGGTATAAACATTAGTAAGTTCACTTATGCTATAACCATTTCTTTGCCATTTTAAATTAGACAAATCAACTGAATCAGAAACTGCAAAATATTGAAAAGGACAAAGTAATTTTCTATCAATTGCTTCTGTTAATCTTATCTCTGCTGAAATTCTATCGTCAAAATATTGAAATATATCTTTATTATCTGCCCTTTCTGGTGTAGCTGTTAAACCTAATAAAATTTTAGACTTATAATAATTTAGTAGCTTTTGATAAGATGGAGCTGCTGCATGATGAAACTCATCTACTATAATAAAATCATAATAATCTTCAGTTGTTAGCTTAGTTAAGTCCTTACTATTTAAACTTTGAATGGAAACAAACAAATGATCTAAACTTTCCGGAGTATTATTTCCAACCATAAGATCACCAAAATTATTATCTTTCATAACAACTCTAAAGGTATCTCTTGCTTGCTTAAGTATTTCTTCTCGATGAACAACAAATAATAATCTATTTAACTTTTTCTTATTTTCTAAACAAAAATTTCTGTAATCAAAAGCAGATATTACTGTTTTTCCAACTCCAGTAGCAGCAATAACAAGATTTCTATTCTTTTTAAAAATTTCTCTTTCTACTTTTAACTTGTCTAATATTTCTTGTTGATAAGAATAAGGTCTTATATCAAAAGAAAAATTAAATTCATCATTAGATGCTGTTTCTTTCTTTAAAGACCTTTTAAGCCTTGCTTTATCTTCTTCAGTTCCTAAGTAAGATATAAACTCTTTATCATTCCAATAGCTTTCAAAGGTAGCTTCAAATTTCTTTATAACATCAAAAGAATCTTGCTCAGTTATTTTTAAATTCCACTCTAAGCCAGAAGTTAAAGCTGCATTAGAAAGATTGGATGATCCAATATAAGCTGTAGTAAAGCCCGTCTCTCTCTTAAACATATAAGCTTTAGCATGCAACCTGGTTCTTTCTGTATCATAAGATATTTTAATTTCAGTATTAGCTAGCTTACTTAATTCTTCTATTGCCTTTAAATCTGTAGCTCCCATATAAGAAGTTGTTATTAATCTAAGTTTTTTACCCTTTTGAGTAGCTTCTCTAAGACTTTCAATTATACATCTAAGTCCGCTCCATTTTACAAAGGAAACTAATAAATCAATAGAATCGCAAGTTAAAATCTCCTTATTTATTTCCCCTAACATATTAGGTTCCATACTTGATCCTGTAAATAAGGAACTTTGGGATAATGAAGTAACTGGTTTTAATATTTTTCCTTTTTTAAAAGCCCTACTATTGTTAACTTTATTATATAAAGCACTAAGTATTTCTCCATTCTTATCTATCTCATACTTTTTTATATCTTCTTCATTTGAAACTTTACTTAATATTTCAATTATCTTATTGCAAGCTTCTATTTGTTTTAATAATTTATCTTCGTCAGTTTTTTCCTTATCTCTTATATAATTTAAGGATTTTCTAATTACCTTAGAAATATATTGAGAAAGAATTACCTTTGCTTCTTCTTTATCTAATTTTGATTTATCTATAATAAAATTTTCATTATCTATTTCATTTAAATACTTTTTTATCTCTGTATTTATTACCTGTTCATATAAGCCTTCTTTCAATAAATTCACCCCAAACCTTTTGTTTTACATAATTTATCCATTTTTATTTTATCATATTTCCATATAAAAAATAAAAGTGATAATTACTTATTAGTAACTATCACTTTTTCTTACCTAAACTTCTTCTTCAACTCTTCCACAACCAGCACATCCGCCGGTACCCAAACTTCCTTATCAACTTCCTCTAAGCTTATCCACTTAGCACTATTATGCACATTTAAATTTAATTCGCCCCCTATAACTTCACAAATAAAGCAGTGCATAATTAAATGAAAGCTTGAATAATCATAGTCTATCGTAGTTAAAAATTCTTTAACCTTTATATCAAGCTCTAATTCTTCTTTAATTTCACGAATAAGGGCTTCTTCCCTTGTTTCGCTAGCTTCTATCTTTCCTCCTGGAAACTCCCACATATTATGAAAGTCTCCTCCTTCCCTGCGGGTTATAAATATTTTATTTTCTTTTTTTATTATTGCTGCTGCAACTTCTATAGTTTTCATCTCACATTCCTTCTTTATTGAGTTTTGTTATAATTTTCTTAATAAATATTATATCAATTATGAATTAAAATATCTTATTAACTTCTATATTTCTAACTATAAAAATAGAGACAAGGTCCATTTATAACCCTTGTCTCCATCTCCATTATTCTTATTTTCAACAACTTCCCTCTAGCAACAAACTATCCTTTCCTTCTCACCCGTTTAATCTTATAAACTACGAACAATATGGAATGCTTGATGAACAGCAGTTAGTATTTTGTCTGGTTCTACAGCATCACCTATCTTACTTACATCTACCTTACCATTTAATTCCTCAAATAATTCATTATTTGGAACATAACCAACAGCAAGAATATAAGTATCTGCCTCAATTGAATCTTCCTTATCATCCTTTAGGTATTCAATTCTTTCATCTGTAATCTTAGTAACTTTTGCACTAGTCACTATATTTATATTACAATCTTCAACAAGCTGACGAATAGCTTGATCATTATTCTTACAATGAGCTGCGGTTAGAAGAATATCATCTAAGGCTTCAATTATAGTTACCTTTTCTGCCTTTTCTGCACAATGGCATGCTGTTTCACAGCCAACTAAACCTCCACCTATAACTACAACATTTTTGCCATATTTCTCTTTGCCAACTAATACATCATTTGCTAAAAGAACCTTCTTATTATTAATTCCATCAATTGCAGGAATTAAGGCTCTTGAACCGGTTGCAAGAATAACCTTATCATAATTTCCTCTAAGAACCTCTTCAGCTGTAGCTTCTTTCATTAGTCTAAGCTTAACATTACTGCGATATAATTTTCCCTTTAAATATTCTAAATAATTCTTAACATCCTTCTTAAAGCTTGGACCACCAGCAGCTAGTAAGTTTCCTCCAAGTTCATTAGTCTTTTCCCAAAGCTCAACATCTAAGCCTCTTTCAGCAGCATTTATTGCAGCTACCATTCCTCCTGGACCTCCACCAATAACAAGGACACGTTTTCTTTCATTAGCCTTAGTTACTGGATAATAATCTTCGGCAAAACATAATGGATTTACTGAACAGTGAATTATTTTTCCTGAGAAACCAGCATATAGACATTCATTACATCCAAGGCATGGAACTATATCATAGGTCTCATTTCTTTGTACCTTTCTAAGCCAATGAGGGTCTGCTAATAATTGATGAGCTAGTCCAATAAAATCTGCCTTTCCTTTTTGTAAAGCTTCTTCTGCTAGAGCTGGATTATTAAGCTTTCCTTGAGATAAAACTGGAATATTTACATGTTTTTTTATTTCTGCTGCTATATCAATTTGTGTTCCTGGTTCCTGATAAACTGTATTAATTGCTTTATACCAAGCTTCATAGCAGCCTGTATCTATATGAAGAGCATCTACTCCTGCTTCTTCTAGCATTTTTGCCATTTCTATACCTTCATCTAATTCACGACCGCCTTCTACTCCATGATATGGTGTAAATTTATATAAAATTGGGAAATCATCTCCGCATAACTTCTTTATTTCTGCTATACATTCTAAAGAGAATTTCATTCTTCCTTTTAGGTCTCCGCCATACTCATCAGTACGCTTATTCCATAAAGTTGATTGGAATTGATCCATTAAATAGCCACCATAGCCATGTAGTTCTACTGCATCTGCTCCTGCAGCCTTTGC
This sequence comes from Clostridium isatidis, assembly GCF_002285495.1. Classification (NCBI taxonomy): domain Bacteria; kingdom Bacillati; phylum Bacillota; class Clostridia; order Eubacteriales; family Clostridiaceae; genus Clostridium; species Clostridium isatidis. Next base: position 2,292,314 of record NZ_CP016786.1, read on the forward strand.
CATTACTGCAGCTTCTCCCATTTTCTTTACTAAATCTTGAATTTGTTCTACAGTATATTCCCTACATTTTACATCAGGGAACCAAAAGGAATCTACTTCACTAGCAGAATATGGCCTAATATCTCCTGTTGTAAACTGCATTCTTCCTAAACCTGGTGTTAATTGTACACAAAGTTTTGAAGCATTATAATGAATACGACGAGCTAGGAAATTTAATTGTTCAAAAGATCTACGGCTTTCTAAAACATTACAAGCCCTTGCTTCATACTTTAAAGTTACTTGATTTGCTCCAGTAATAATTAAGCCTATACCGCCTTTTGCTCTTTCTTCAAGATAGCGAATAGCACGATCTGAAAATGAACCATCTGATTCTGTTACTGTACCCATTGGTGCCATATAAACACGGTTTTTTAATTCTAACTTTCCAATATAACCTTTCTCTAATAGCTTCATTAAAATCCCCCTTCACAGCAAATAAACTAATTGGTAAATTTTTTCTTTATTTCTGTACACTTTATTTATACTCTTGTACAGTTAAAAATATAACAATCTAGTCCTTAAAATTAACTCTTAGCAATCTATTTATAACGACTTTTTTCGCAGGAAATTTATGCTATAATAAGCATATTATTGGGGCTAATGGAGGTAATAATGGAAGATAACAAGGAACTGTCAACAAAGATGCAGATAATAAAAGCAGCTATAAAACTTTATAAAAAATATGGATATTCAAATATAACTGTTCAAGATATATGTAATGAGGTAGGAATAACAAGAAGTGCTTTTTACTATCATTTTAAATCAAAAGATGATATTTTTGATGACTTTTATTTATATTCTAATACCTATGCCCTAGATAAAATTGCAGATATTTTATCTTCAAATGACTATATAGAGCAGTTTTACTCACTATTTAATATGTATTTAGAACAAACTATGGAAGCTGGTCCAGAAGTTTTTGGTCAGCTATATAAACATTCTATAGATAAAAAATTAGCTATATTTAATCCTAAAGAAATATCAATGAGAAAGGTATATGAAGCCCTTCTAAAGAAGGCTCAGGATTCTGGACAAATTTTAAATAAGTCTCCTGTTTCTGATTTAATAGATGCAGTTGTATATGTTACTGATGGTATATCCTTATTATGGTGCAGCAGTAATTCATCCTTCGACTTAATAGAAGAAAATCGTAGAATTTTAGACACTCTTTTTATTGTAAATAAATAAAATTAGATAATTACTTAACAACTTTATGATAAAAGCCAGTACTCATGAAAATAAGCACTGGCTTTTTACTAATCTCTACTCCAAATCCGCTCCATTTGTTTCAATAACCTTCTTATACCAATAGAAGCTATCCTTCTTAGTTCTCTCTAAAGTTCCATTCCCCTTATCATCCCTATCAACATAAACAAAACCGTAACGCTTCTTCATTTCTCCTGTTCCTGCTGAAACTAGGTCAATGCAGCCCCACATTGTATAACCCATTAGCTCAACTCCATCAAGGTTAACAGCATCCCTCATTGATGAAATATTCTTTCGTAAATAATCTATACGATAACTATCGTGAATGCTTCCATCCTCTTCCTTCTTATCATCCCAGCCTATACCATTTTCAACTATCCATAAAGGCTTATGATAGCGTTCATATAAAGTATTAAGAGCTATTCTTAGGCAGTTCTTATCAGTTGCCCAGCCCCACTCATTTGTTTCTAGGTATGGATTCTTTACTCCAAATACAAAGTTTCCATTGCCTTGGTCAACATCCTTATGGGTTGTAAAGGTGCTTGATCCATAGCAGGAGAAGCTTAAAAAGTCTGCTGGATATTTTTCTAGAAGCTCAAAGTCCTCTGGCTCTGTATCTAATACAATTCCTTCCCTTTCATATTTCTTTAATCTATAAGCAGGATACTTACCTCCAGTTTGAACATCTGCATAGAATAAGGTGTTCTTTGAAAGTTCCATTACCAATAATTGATCATCTGGATCGCAAGTGTAGGCATAGCTTGGCTGGTAAGCTAACATTTGTCCAACCTTCATTTCAGGGTTAATTTCATGGGCTGCCTTTACAGCCTTAGCACTTGCAACAAATTGATTATGAGCTGCTTGAGCTCTGTTTTGTGGTGATGGATCAGCTAGTCCCCCTGCAATAAATGGTGCAAACTCCATAATATTAATTTCATTAAAGGTTAGCCAGTATTTTACCTTGCCTGAATAACGCTTAAATACAGTTTTTGCATATCTTTCAAAGAAATCTATGCACTTTCTATTTGACCAGCCACCGTATTTAATTGTTAAATTAAGTGGAGTTTCATAGTGAGATAAGGTTACAAGAGGCTCAATTCCATATTTTAAGCATTCATCAAAAACTGCATCATAGAATTTTAAACCTTCTTCATTTGGCTCTTCATCATCACCATTAGGGAAAATACGTGTCCAGTTTATACTCAACCTAAAGGTCTTAAAGCCCATTTCTGCCATATAGCCTATATCTTCCTTATATCTATGATAAAAATCAGTTGCTACATGGCTTGGATAGTATTCTCCTTCAATTACTGCTGGAATACAGTCCTCTGGTATCTTTGTATTTGGACCAAAGGCTGATATTGAGCCTGTCTCACCAGTCTTTACATTTTTATAAGTTAATCTACGAGGAACTGTATGGGAGCCTGATGTTATAACATCAGCTGTGCTAATTCCCTTTCCTCCTTCATTCCATGCACCTTCGTATTGGTTAGCAGCTGTTGCTCCTCCCCATAAAAATCCTTCTGGAAAACCCTTCATTTATTTAACCTCCCCCTCTAAATTTTGAGTAAATTTATTTTAAAGGCACCAGCTAAAAAGATGGTGCCTCAATATTTATACAGTAAGATTTTCGCTTTCTTCTACTATTGCAGCAGCTTCTTTTGCTATTAATTGTTTTTCATAAATCTTATAGAATGGATACCAAACAAGAGTAGCTGGTATTAACATTAAATAATCCCAAATTGCATTTTGCCATCTTAAAGTAGATAAATATGCACCAAATCCCATTGGAAGCAGGGCTGAAATACTTATCCATGCAGGTTGTAAGAAACCAATCTTATATCCAGCTAATGTACATAACATAAGAACTGGAATACTTAAAACATATGGGATACATAAAATTGGGTTATACATAACAGGCATACCAAAGGTAATAGGTTCATTTATATTAAACCAGCCTGGAACAACAGAAATCTTTGCAACAGCATTTATTTGCTTAGATTTTGACCTTAATCCAAGCAAGGCAACTGGCATAGTATTTCCTGTACCACCGCAGACTGCCATAGCTCCAAATAAGGCTACTGGATAGAAGGTTAAAGCTTGTCCAGCTTCATGAGCTGCTGCATTGGCAACTGCTGCTTGAATTCCTAAAGGCATAATAATTGGAACTAATATCATAGTACCATGAATACCGAAGCACCATAAAATTCCTGCAAAAGTACACATTATAATCATTCCTGGAACTGATGTTAAGGTACTTAATGGCTTTCCTAATACTGCCATGAAACCTGAAGCTATTGTATAAGCTCCGCCAGTCATGTTAGATACTAATGTTGAAGCTCCTAATAAAACTATAACACTAAATAATAATGGCAAGATTGATGCAAAACCATCTTGTAAGAAAGGAGGAACAACATCAGGCATCTTTATTCTGATATCTTTGTCTGCACAGAATTTTTCAATACGAACTGATATAAATACAACTATAAAGCCTATAAACATACCCTGTGCTCCTAAATAAGTCATATCGATACCTGTTAATCCAGCCTCGTTAGTAATTAAGGCACCTGAAACTAAAAGGAAACATATTAGCGAATCAACAGCATTCATTATTGGAGATTTCATTTTTAAGTTCTTAGCATAGTTGAAGGATAATAAAGCAACAACCCATAATGATAATGAATTCATTGTAAATTGATAAGGCAGATAAATTATTTGATAGATCTTGCTGTCTGAAGTGAATAAGTTTAATAGAGTTTCGCTTCCTAATGAACAGATAATTTGAGAAATAGCACCAACCATAATAACACCCATTAGGGACATCATAGCAGCTTGTAATGCAGCTAAGAATTTGTTACTGCCTAGCTTTTGGCCAAATTCTTGAAGCTTAATCATAAATTTACTTTCAAATACCTTTTCCATAAAACCTCTCCTTAATTATTTTTTTCAGCATAAAGCCTTTTAGCTAATCTCATAATATTAGGGCAATTTGCAACAGCATAATCAAAGGATTCAATAGCAGCACATGGTAAATTTGTGTTTTCCTTGATTTCTTTTATACGATAGGATACTTGAGGTCCAACTAAAACAATGTCATATTTTTGATAAACATCTTGATATTCCCCTAATCCTACTGCCTTAATTTCAAGCTCTTCACCAGCCTCCTTCCAATATTGTTCCATTTTCCTCATTAAAATACTTGTTGACATTCCTCCAGCGCAGACTAATAAGATTTTCATGAATAATTCCTCCATTCTATCTATTTTTATAAAGTAAAATAATTTCCTTAATAAGTTCATAGGCAAGCATGCTTGTCATTAAATGATCTTGAGAATGAACAAGCAGCACATTTATATCTTGTTTTTCACCATTAGCTTCTTTAAATAACAATTCCGTTTGTGCTTTATGTGCAAGACTTGCAGATGCTTCTGATTTAGCTAAAAGTTCCTCTGCTGCTTCAAAATTTCCTGCCTTAGCTTCTTCCAATGCTTGAAATGCAAAGGAGCGTGCATCCCCAGAATTTGCAATAATTGTCATTGGTATTAAATCGTTTACATCGTCCATATGATATTTCCCCTTTTCTAGAATTTCTTTCCTTTCCTTAAGTCAATTTTATTTTAGTGTATAAAATTTTTTCTGTCAAAGGCTCCCAAAGCCATAAAAATCCTGCTTTTATACAGTTTGTGTATAGTATATAATTCTAAAAATACACTTTTTTTATCAAAACTTCATTACTATTACATATTTTAAACCTAGTGTATAAACTTTTTAATGCTTTTTAGCTAGTGTTTAACTTCTTTATTTGAAAGTATAACTTTTCTAATTTTTATTTCTTAAATAATTATCTATTAGGAGACATGCTATAATCTAGATATGAAGTTAACAAGAGTATTAAATATAACAGAAAAGGAATTTTATGATTTTCTTGAAAGGGATCTCTTGGATGATATCTATAAGCACACTAATAAAAGATTAGGGGTAAGGGATATTAAGGGGGATTAAAATATAGAAAATATGACGAGAAAAGTCTTACCCATATTGACATTTCAATTTTAGATTATAAGAGAGGCTCCCTTTACAAGGCAGAGATAAAATCTATCTATGATACTATTAGAATTTCCTATGAAACTAAAGAAGTTGATAACAAGTTAAAGATTATATTTAATCAGCATATCGAAAGCTTCGAAAGTAAAAAACATAATAAGTTTATGAAATTCTTCAGTGAAGGTGTTTATCTTGGCAGAATGACTGATACCCTATATGATATTCAAAATAAGATCATCAAAGAGAGGGAAAGCCTTACAGAACTATCCTCTTAAGATTTAAAGAAGAAATCAAAAACTAAAAGTATTATAGGCTTATAAATACTAATAAAAGGGAGTGCTAATAGCACTCCCTTTTATAGTTTTTTCATCATCATAATAATAGTTGCAATTTCATTATCATCAATTATTACTTTAAAGGTCTTTTCTAAAGCTTTTAGGATTTTAACAATAACATTGTAGTCTTCCTCAAATAAGAAAATAATTTTATTTTTTTCTGGATTATTTGCAACAAGCTTTCCTTCCAACAATCTTTCCATTAAGCAGGCTAAATGCATAAATAAGCCTACCTTTTGATCCTCATTTAAGGAAAAGTAAGCACTTAATTCATCAATTACATTAGGCAGTACATTTTTTAGTTTAGATATTGACACATACTTAAACTGTTCTTCTAAATATTGATAAATATCATTATAATTAACAGAAGCACTACCTAGAGGTTCAAACATTAGTATCTTATCTATGTCTTCCTTAGGATTTTCAAAAATCTTCTTTATAGATATAAAAGGAATTCCCAATAATTTTGGATCATAGGTTCCAACAAAGGCATGAATATTATAGCTTTTCTTAAAATTTAAAAGCTCCCTTAAAAGCTCATCCCTTGAGGATATTGATAAGGCCACTGTTTTCATTCCAAGCTTTGAATTTTGATCTATATAGAGCTTTAATTGGGCTGCTCCTCCTTCTCCTGTATGGCAGAGAGTAATTATAAGCTTGTTTCCCTTTTCTTCATTTTTTCTCATATTATTGATTTCTAGATTTGCCATATGATATACATAGTCAATATCACTTTCCATTGAGCATTTTCTGGCAACATCAATTCCAATTAGGGTAATAGGAATATTAATACATCTTATTTTGGTATCTATTTCTTCTGCAATAGTTTCAAGCATTGTTTTTATTGATCCCATATCATATATAACAATAACACCCTTGCCCCTATCAATTTTCTTAATCAAGGCCTTAATTTCCTCCATGGCCTCATTTGTTCCAAGATCCAAGGCCATATCATAGCTATATGTGTTATTGCAATGGCTTAAAGTATTTGTAACATCTTTTAAGGAAGAGGCTATTCCATTGCCATGCATAATATAAAGTAAAACTGGATGTTCCTCTTCATCATTATTTTCATCTAATTCTGCAAAGAACATAGTTATTAAGGCTATTTCATGGGCAGGTAATTCCAAATTCAACTTGGCCTTCAACATAGTTGCTAATTCCATAGCAGCTGCATATTCTTGAGGATAATCTTCTATAATTTTAACTACTTTATCATTATCTATTCTCTGATGGGAAACCTTTAAAGTTAATAAGGAATTAATATGAAGACAAAGACCGTATAGTACATCTGAATTTAAATTTATTCCCCCACTCTTTTTGCTGGAATTATAAAAGTCAGTAATAATATCTATAACCCTTCTATCTACAATTTTTGAAAGCTGCTCTAAATTACTTGAATTATAAAATCCCTTATAATAACGATATTTATTAAATAAATTGCGGATATGGCTTCTAATCACATTTTCTATGCCCTTGTCATTTATCCCTAAATTAACTAATTCCTCATATTGTTTTCTAATTTCAGAATACATATCATACACAATATTAGGGGAATAATATTCTTCATTGCTAGTATTTTTATCATAAATAATAGCTTCCCTATTGCCTATTAATATATCAATTTCATTATCAGAGCTTTTTAGCTGTAAAAGGCTTTTTCTAATTTCTGACTTAAAATCATTAATACATACATAAATTTGTTGATTATTATTGACTACACGAACATAGGCATTGGCACAGGCAGCTTTAATTTCAAGTTCCAGGCCCTTAACATTATAGGCAAAATCTGATAGTAACAAGGCTTTTATTGCTTCTGCTGTAACCTCTATGCACCTATCTGAATTAGAGGCTTCCCTTTTAAAAAAGTGATTTATAAGATCAAACCTTTCCTTCAAAGGTCGATCCTTTAATTCTGGCAGTTCTATAGTTACTGGAATTATACGATTGATTTGTAAGCTGCTTTGAGGTGAACATGATAATACTAAGAATAAATCGTTAGCTTCTATTTCTTGAGATTTATCCTCTGAATATAGTTTTCCTGAATCTAAAAAGGCAAATAATCTGCTCTGCTGCTTGGCATCTAGCAAATCAACATTATCTATAAAAAGCATTCCTCCCTTAGCTCTTACAAAGGCACTTTTTTCTAAATTACCTTCAATACCGAAGAGTTCCTCACTTAGTATAGAAACATTTTTAGAATAATGCCTGCAGTCAATTTTTACATAGGGAGCATCTTCAGATAAAATTCCCCTTTCCTTAGCGAATTTAAACATTAGTGAAGCAAAGTAGGTTGTTCCACATCCAGTCTTAGAGGCAAGCAAAACATTTAGACTAGACCTAGGATATAAGATTGCAGCTTTAGCCAGCTGAATGGCATTTCTTAAGCTGCCATTATAACCTATAAGCTCTGTAAAACAGGATTTTTCTGAGCTTTTATGGCTTTCTTCTGGAAGTTTATAATATACTGGCCTTGTTGTAGTCTTAACCAGTTTTCCTTCCTTTACTAATTGATTTAATATAGAACTTACATTGGAACGCTGCAAAGCTAAGGCCTCTGCAATCTTCTTAGTTTCCAAGCCATTTTTATTCTTGCTATAGCTTTCCTTTTGTATGAATTCGTATACAATTTCCTTTACAGTTTTCACCTTATATTCTCCTTACCCTTTAAATATTAGTGTATATTGTGTATAAAGAAATAAGCTATACATGGTAATTATATTTTATACTCTTATTATAAATTCAAAAAAATTATTTTACAAACATCAAAAACAAAAATCAGATCAGTTTGGAGTGTTGAGTGTTGAGTGCGGAGTTAGGAGTGTGGAGTGTGGAGTTTGGAGTTGGGAGTGGGAGTTCAGTTAGGAGTTGGGAGTTAGTAGTGTGGAGTGGGGAGTTATGAAATAAAAAGAGGATGCTTTTCGCTTATTCGAAAATCATCCTCTTAACTACCTTAACTATGTTACTTAAGCATTTCTTCCATTGTGTTATTCAAAACATGATATATAGCCTTAGCAACTCCTAATTTATCGTTAGCATCTGTAACATATTTTGCTATAGCTATGACTTCTGGTATAGCATTTTTCATGGCAACAGTTTCTTCAAAAATTTCAAACATTGAATAATCATTAAAGCTGTCTCCTAGGATCATAACTTCTTCTCTCTTTAAGCCCATCTTAGTTGCAACTTTTTCTAAGATGATTCCCTTTTGGGCATTTTCATCAGTTATTTCTATATTATCTGCAAAGGAAGAAGTTATATTTAAGCCCTCAACTTCAGCTATTTTTTTCTTTACCTTATTTATAAAATCTATATCTTTATGGAAGGCAACAAACTTTCTTACTTCTATACCCGCTTCAAAGAACTTATTAATATCATCTATGTACTTTAAGCATGTAAAGAAACCTAGTTTTTCAGATATTTTTCTTGCTTCCTCTTCTGTCATTCCCTTATTAAAGCTAAGAGTTCTAAAAATAACTTCCTGTAGAGCTTCTTCTCTTGTAGAAGTTGTAAAAACTCCCTTGTTTGTAAATATACGGGCTGATAATTTATATTCATTTAGTATATCTATAATTTTTTTTGCTCTCTCATGATTTATATTAATAACATCAAGAATATTTCCATCTTCATCCCTATACTCTGCACCATTTGATAAGATACATTGAGCTTTTATATTATGCTTCTCTAATATATCTTTAACACTGTCATATTCTCTTCCTGTAGATATGGCAAAGGTTATTCCGGCTTCTTCTGCCTTTCTAATTGCTTCGACTGTTTCTTTATCTATGTCATGGGCATTATTTAATAAAGTCCCATCCATATCTGATGCTATAAGTTTTATCATTTATTTTCCCCCTCTTGACTGTATTTTTACACCTATATATATCTTACCACATTAGAGGACTTAATGGTATAAATTAATTTCTCCTTTTAAAACTATAACACTATCACCACTTAATTTTACTCTATCCTTTTCTAGCAGTTCTATTAAAATTTCTCCACCTCTATTAGATGCTTGATAGGCTATCATTTCCCTCTTATTTAAGATACTACTCCAGTAAGATGCTAATAAGCTATGTAATGCCCCTGTTACAGGATCTTCATTTACTCCACCCCAAGGATTAAAATATCTTGAGATAAAATCATATTTCTCACCATCCCTGCAAGTTACTCCAATCCCCTTAATGCTATTATCTGAATTAAGGAGCTTTAATTTTTCAAAATCTGGCCTTAATTTAATTATTTTTTCCTTACTTTCTACTTCTATAACAGCTTTTTTGGTTTTTTCTCCTATTATAATTTTTTTAAATTCCTTAAGTCCCAATGCATATGGAAATTCCTTATCCAACTTATAATCCAAAGCCTTATCTATTGGAAAGTCTAAACTTATTTTGCTGCCTTCTTTTTTAGCTCTTAAAAAACCACTCTTAGTTTCATATTTTATTTCTTTAGCTTTAAAATTATATTCCTCAAATAACACCTTTGAAGCTGCTATAGTACCATGACCGCATAAATCTACTTCCACTTCTGGAGTAAACCATCTTAATGAAAATAAACTGCAGCTGCCTATATCATCAGTATCTATAGGCCTGACAAAGGCTGTTTCTGATAAATTCATTTCCTGAGCAATATTTTTCATTAACTCCTCATTAAGCTCCTCTTCTAGAATACAAACTCCGGCTGGATTTCCTTTAAATACTTCATCAGTAAAAGCATCCACTTGATATATCTTAATTCTATTCATAATATCCCCCATATAAAAATTATAATATTATTCATTATAATAATTTATTTGTTGATTTGCCAATCTTTCCTTTTGTTTTTCTAATCTTATTTTATACTCAGTCCAATTTCTAACTTCTTTAGGAGTCCAGCCTATTTCTGCATAGCTTAGCAATCTTGGATATATCATATAATCCATAGCTATTCCATCCTCAATTGTTTCTGTCCATAGGGGAGCCTCTATACCTAAAATTAATTCCTTAGGGGCATAATCAGTTAAATCCCAGCTGTAGGATGTTTCTATAGGAATAAGTCCAGCCCAATCTAAGCCGTAAGAAGAATTTTCATCATACTTCATATCTAGATAGCTCTTTCCAGCAATTGAAATTATTATTTTCATTCTTTTTTCCCTAGCTGCAGCATTAGTATCTCTCCAATTTTGCAATATAACTGAGGAATCTATTTCAGGAGATGTATCTATTGGATCCCAGCCTATTGGAATTTTGCCATACTTTTGAACTATCTTTGCAACTCGTCCTACAAAATAATCATACCCTTCCTTAGGCGTTGCTTCTGCTTCATCTCCACCTATATGAATATACTTAGAAGGTGATATTGCTGAAAGTTCTTTAATTATATCTTCAATAAATTCATAAGTCTTTTCATCATCAGTCCTAAAGGAACTAAAACCCACCTCTGTGCCTGTATATAAGTCTTTTCTTTGTCCATCAGGATTTAAAAATCCATAGGAAGCTAAGGCTGCATTGCTGTGGCCTGGCATATCAAATTCTGGAATTATTTCTATGTATCTTTCCTTTGCAAAATTTACTATATCTATAAAGTCCTCTTGACTGTAAAATCCTCCAGGACCTCCGCCTACTTCTGTACTGGCTCCAATATTAGTTAAATCTGGCCACTTTTTTATTTCTAAGCGCCAGCCCTGATCATCACTTAAGTGTAAATGAAGCTTATTTATTTTATATTGGGCTGCATTTTCTATTTGGCGCTTGATTTCATCAACTGTAAAAAAGTGCCTTGCAACATCAAGCATTAAGCCCCTATATTCATATTCAGGTTTATCTTCAATTCTTGAAGAGGCTATACTCCATTTAATATTGGAAACTAATGTATCTTTTTCTATATCTGGAGGCAGCATTTGCCTTAAAGTCTGAATAGCCCTAAACAAACCTTCTGGCTTATAGGCTGTAATTTTTATATTTTCCGGACTAATTATTATTTGATAACCTTCATTTCCCATATCTTCAGTTCCGCCTATAGTTGTCAGATATATGCTTCCCTCTGGAGCCTCTTGTAATTTTATAATAGGAAGATCAAAGCCTGTGGCTGGCATTATTTTTCCTTTAAAATATTCAGCAATTTTTGAAATTTCCTCTGTTTCTTCCTCGCTATTTCCTGCAATATAAATTGAACTATCTTCCTTGATAATAAATTCTCCCTTTTCAGGTTTGTACAATAAAGGCTTGGGAACAATAATATAATCATTTTCTGCTGTAACAGTTAACTTATTTTCTTCTTTATTATAGAAAAATATTACTAAAGAACTAATTAAACTAATTATAAATAGAAAAATTATAAATTTATATCTTTTGTCTATCTCCTTTATTTTCATTCTTTTCACATCCTTAGATTTTTATATTTTTCTTATTATTAGTATTAGATAGAGCAGCCTTTATCATTCATTTTGTTATTAAAAATAAAAACTTTGCATCTTTATGTTTAAATTTCCATTACAAAATCCCTTGCAATTTATTTTTAGTGATGTTATTATATTCTCACAACAAGAAACAAGAACTTGTTTCAAAAAAATTAATTTAAAGTCTGGAATACTCGTTAAGCTCTTATTTTGAACCTACACATGTGCTACGGGAGTTCAATATTTAGGTGTGGAAATGTAATTTCATGTGAGTCCCCTTTGCGGCATTGAAACTGATTGAAGCATCTGTGAGAACACCCACCTATCGAGAGATAGGGATCAAAATCAGAGTACCGGTATTTTGGATATTAATTTAGAAATCAAAGATGGCCAATGCTTTAAGCATTGGCCTTTTAGCTTTTCTTAATTTTAGATTAATATCTTTAAAAAATCTTCTATTTCCTCATCTTCTAAATATATTTGTCCTAAGGTTCCATGTTTTAAATCTTCCTTTGAAAGTCTATGAAAATCAGAACCTGCTGTATATACTATATTTTTTTCCTTTGCTATATTTATAAAGTACTCTTCCTCCCCAGGCTTATTTCTATAATATCTTGCTTCTATCCCATCAAAATTTAAATTTATTACATTTTCAAAAACTTCCCTTTTAAGACGGGTTGGATGAGCTAAAACAACCTTAGCATTAAAATAATGAAGCAGTTCTATTCCTGCTGCTGTGCTTATTTTACCCCCTTCTGACTTAAAACTTAATTGCCCCTTAAAATGCTGCTGGCAAGCCTTAAACTTCTTTTTTCGCAAATTTGATAAAATCATTTTTAATTCATCATTTGTATAGTTATCATCAGTAAAATAACCTAGAATGTGAACCTTATTTCCCTTATATCTTGTAGATAACTCTATCCCAGGTATTACTTTAACTCCAAAGATTTCTCCAACTTTAACCGCCTGTTTATTCCCATTTATAGTATCATGGTCAGTTAAAGCAATTATGTCTACCCTTCTTTCCTTTGCTAATAAAACTAATTCTCCCGGCTTTAGTTCCCCATCTGACTCTGTAGAATGAATATGAAAGTCTCCCTTAGTGTACATCTTTTTTACCCTTAATAATTACTTACTAATTCATAATATTTCTATTAAGCAATTTTTGATATGTTTTTTTAATACAAATATAAAAGCTAGATAAAATAAAATTTTTATACGAAAAATTTCACTACTCTTCTTCATAGCAAATAACAGGAGTACCTTCTTCTATGTTTTCATATATTTTTTTTGCTAAATATTTAGGAGAATTAACACATCCATGACTGCCATTTCTTTTATATATCTCTCCCCCAAAGGAATATCTCCAGCTTGCATCATGTATTCCTATATTCCCATTAAAAGGCATCCAATAGCTTACATTAGCTTCATAGCCTGGTCCTCTTAAAGTTGAGCCCATTTCCTTATAATTAATCATGTAAATTCCAACAGGTGTTCCAAAACCTCTAGTTGGATTACCTGTTACTACAGAGCCATGAGCTATTAATTTTCCCTCCTTATAAAACCATAAATGCTGCTTTGTTATATTTATTTCTACATAGCTATCACCTATATCGTCCTCTTCCCTAGATATTGCTGTTTGAGCATATATAGGCTCTTTCTCAAGAATATCTCCATTTTTTATGTTTTCTATTAGAGCTTCAATTTCTTTTTCTAAATCAATTCTCCAGCCATAAAATCCACCCTTAACTTCAATTGTTTTACCTGTAGATGTTTTTATCTTTCTTGCCTTTCCAACGGTATTATATTTTTGAGCTAAAGCTCTTACATATCCATTTACAGCTTTCTCATCTATTATTACATTTAAATCTTCATCTACTATAAGCCATTTGTTTATTGTATTTCCATCTAAAACTTCACTTTTACTTCCAAATAAATATTTAATATTTGTTGAAACATACTTATTTAATATGTCCTTGGTTTCAGTAGTTTTCTCTGAGGATAAAGTATATTTAGGATTTTCATAGCAAAACTTTTCTTCTAAATCTAATTCCCTTTCTCCCTTTAAAAGGCTCTCCCTTATAAGCTTTTCTAGCTTTTCCTTATTTATCTTATTTCCATAAACCTCCTCAACTGTTTCATAAAGTCCATTTGAATATTTAAAACTTACATTTTGAGGCTCAATAATCTCCTTATTTAAGCAGTTTAGAACATTTATCTTATTCTCCAAGCTCTCTTCATTGTAAAAGAATAAGTCCTCTAAATAATATTCTTCCTTAGTTATTAAGGAGCTGATCCATTTAAAGGCATTTTGCTTATTATAAATCTCTGGAATGCTATTATTTTTCTTATAGTTCATTTCTATATCTTGCCCTCTTATTTCCTCTATTTCTTTATTTCTTTCTATAAGGGTGAGCTTATAATCTTTAATATAATTATTTATTATTTTGTCTGTCTCCTTATAGGATTTTAAAGATAAATCTACTCCATTTACTACAGTATTAAAAAAGAAATGACTAGTAAAATATATTGAAATAAGTAAGTATAGTAAGAAAATAATTCCTATTATAATTAATATATTTCCTGCCTTCTTACTCTTAAAAATATTTCTTATATTAATATTCTTCATTCTACTGCGCCTTTCACTAAAATATTTTTAAATGATAACTAATTAATAATATGTTTATAATTTTCATTTTAAAACTAATTTTACTGCTTATAGATTTAGCTTATAAAATACTTAATAAAAAACTACTAAGCCTTAGAGTTATAAATAAACTCTTAGCCTAGTAGTTTTCAATGGACAATTATAAATTATAAGATTTCGCTGCAATCTTATAAGTATATTGCCTTTATTGGATCCATCTTAGAGGCCTTTGATGCAGGTATTATACCAAATACTATTCCAACAATTACAGAAGTAAAAGTAGAGCCTAAGAAGCTTCCAAGGGTTAATACAGGCTCAAAAGGAATAAATATTCCTACTACTTTTGAGAATAAATAACCAGATAATATTCCCAATAGTCCCCCTATTCCTGTAATAATAATTGCTTCAAATAGAAATTGTAACAATATGCTCTTTGGTTTTGCCCCTATAGCCCTTCTTATTCCAATTTCTCTTTTTCTTTCAGAAACTGAAACATACATAATATTCATTACTCCAATACCGCCAACAAATAGTGAAATACCTGTAATAAGGGCTATAAAAGCTGTAAGGCCTCCTATTATTTTTTCAAAAACCTTAGTAATTGCCTGTGGATCTTGAAGCGCATATTCACCTTGTATATTTGGGTGATTTTTTTCTAATTCAGTCTTTACTTCTTCAAAAACGGCTTCTTTATCCATGTCTGGATTAATATAAACATCTATTGCTGAAATAACTTCTTCTGTCCCCATGTCTTCTTTAGATGCTTCTGATACATAAGAATAAGAGCCTGTTAATGAAAACATTCCTGCTTCAGCTAAAACTCCAACTACTTCATAATAAGTTCCTTTTAAATTAACACCTTTACCAAGGGCTTCCTCTGGATTTTCGAACATAGTCTTAGCTGTATTATAGTCGAGTACTATAAGCCTTCTATTATCTTCCGCTTCAGTCATTACTCTTCCATGAAGAATATTTAGGCTTTTACCTTCATAAGTATCTAAAATTACCATAGTCTGCTTATCAAAGTAGGAAATATCACTCATAACAATACTCATTCCTGCAATACTTCCTTGTGCCGCTTCCACCTTCTGCACTCCTTCAATTCTTGTAATTGAATTTAAGTCTGACTTAGTGAAGGGCTCTATTAAACTATAATCTGCTCCTAGATTATCTGGTTGAAAATAAACATTTATTTTATTTGCGCTTGTATCTTCTGAAGACTGAACCACTTCTCTCTTTAATCCATTTCCAATAGATAATATTGTAACGACAGAACTTATTCCTATAATTATTCCAATCATAGTTAAAAAGGTTCTCAGCTTATGAGATTTTAAACTAGAAATTGCTGTTTTTATTAAATTAGCTACTGACATACTACATCTCCTTTGTGGCAACCCCATCTTTAATTTGGATTACCTTATTAGCATAACTTACTAAATCTTTATCATGAGTTACCATAATTATAGTTTTATTATCCTTATTTAAATTTTTAAGTATTTCCATAATTTCTGCACTTGTATTACTATCCAATGCACCTGTTGGCTCATCTGCAAATATTACATAAGGATTATTTATTAAAGCTCTGGCAATAGCAATACGCTGCTGCTGCCCCCCGGATAATTCTGTTGGAAATTGATTTTTCTTTTCTAATAATCCAACTAAATCTAAATATTTTTCTACAGCCTCTTTTCTTTCCTTAACAGCTACTTTACCCTTATATAACAATGGAAGTTCTACATTTTGTGCAATCGTTAAAGATTCAATTAAGTGAAATTGTTGAAATATAAAGCCCATATAATTATTTCTAAGCTCT
Source organism: Clostridium isatidis (assembly GCF_002285495.1). NCBI lineage: Bacteria > Bacillati > Bacillota > Clostridia > Eubacteriales > Clostridiaceae > Clostridium > Clostridium isatidis. The sequence continues at coordinate 2,308,774 of NZ_CP016786.1, forward strand.
GATCTTTCATTTTCATTAAAATTAGTTACGTCCTTACCATTAAATATATATTGTCCACTATCAAAACTATCAAGTAATCCAAGAAGATTTAATAAGGTTGTTTTCCCGCTTCCTGACTTACCCATTATTACTAAAAAATCTCCCTGTTCTATTTCTAAATTTATAGATTTTAAGGCATGAAGTTTATCATTTTTTAATTTATAGTACTTATTAATATCTTTTAACTCTATAACATTACTCAACAGGCATACCTTCTTTCATTTCTTCAGTAGGAAGTTCTACTATTTGATCTTCTTCCACTAACCCGCTATTAACAATAACTTTATCCCCCTCAGCTTCTGTATAGTTAATTTCTTGTTTAACTAGCAGGTTGTCCTCTACTTTATAGACATAAGTTTTACCTTCTTCATTAATAAGGGAACTTTTAGGTATTTCTATAGGACTGTCTGTTAACTCCACAACTGCTTGAACATGAAATCCATTAATTAATTTTTCTTGAGAATCTAAATTAATTTTCACTTCATAATAAGATAAATCAGATGCTGCTGTTGAATTTAATTGGGATGCAGCTGGAATAGCATTACTTATTGGTCTATCTCCTAAAGAAGCAATTTTACCTTTAACAATATCTCCACTTGATAATATTGTTGCTTCTACTGCTTGTTCTGCTTTAATCTTCAAATAATCTTTCTCACTTACGCTGCCTTTTATATATAGTGTATCTGATTCTATGATTATATAAGGCTGGGTAGCGTCCTTCTCATTATCACTTAATATTATTCTTCCATCTATAGGGGAAGTTACAGTATAATATTCCTTTTCACTTAAGGAAGCTATCTGCTTTTCATAAAGGCTAATTTGATTATCTACAGCAGTTGTTGATATTTGAGTTGAAGCTAAATTTTCAGTTTGAAATTTAGTATCTGATTGCTGTACTAAAAGGTTAAGTTCTTCCTGTGAAGCTTTTTTTTCTTGTTCTTGAGCCTGTTTCTTTAATAATTCTTCTTGTTTTTTTAATTCTTCCTTTTGAGCTAATAATTCTTGCCTCTCCTTTTTGGCAGCTTCAAGCTGAAGATTTAGTTGAGCAATTTGATCAGTTATTTGTTCATTTTTATATGTAAATAAGGTATCCCCCTTCTTTACTGTTTGTCCATTTTCTACTGATAAGATCTCAACTGCTCCTTTTGTAGGATCTAGATATATTTCTTCCTTTTCCATTGGTACAATAGTCCCATTAATAAATACTTTTTCCTTTGAAGGAATTGATAATAGTTTCATTTTTGTCTCTTTGCTATTTAAACTGGTACATCCAGAAATAACAATATTAATTGCAGCAATTAATATTGTTCCTATTACTAGCTTTCTTTTCTTCATATTTACACCTCATTTTTCTTTATTTTAACCAAATATATACAAACTAATTTTACTAATAGTACCATATTATGTCAACAAGTCACAAAAAATATAATAATCAATATTGACAAAAAATTTCTTAAATGGTAATATATTTTCAATTTAATATAATAAAGCCTTGATTGAGAGTAGTAGATTGGAAGAAGTTTCACAGAGAGTGGGAAATGGTGAGAGCCCACAAATGTTCACTTTCGAACTTGCTCATGAGCAGAAAGATTAGAAGTCTTTTCGGTAAAATATTTTGCCGTTATCATAATTAAGTATAATGTTGGATGGTACCGCTTAAATAGCTCCAATCTCGGATCTATTTAGGCGCTTTTTTATTATAACTCTGGGGGCAATTAAGTCTTAATAACTAATTAAGACTTAATAATATATAAAAAAATAAAATTGGGGGGCTATTCAAATGTTAAATTACAAAAAGTATAAGAGATTTGAAACAATATGCTATAAGGAAAGGACTTGGCCAAACAAAACCATCAAGAAGGCACCAATTTGGTGTTCAGTAGACTTAAGGGATGGAAACCAAGCTCTTGTAAATCCAATGACAATTGAAGAAAAACTTGAAATGTTCAAGCTTTTAGTGGAACTTGGCTTTAAGGAAATTGAAGTGGGTTTCCCTTCTGCATCACAAATTGAATTTGATTTTTTAAGGACTTTGGTAGATAATAACTTAATTCCTGAAGATGTTACTATCCAGGTTCTTTGTCAGTGCAGGCCGCACCTTATAGAGAGAACTATGGAGGCTTTAAAAGGGGTAAAGAAGGTAATTTTCCATATATATAACTCTACTTCTGTTCTGCAGAGGGATGTTGTATTTAATATGAATAAGGAGGAAATTAAGCAAATTGCTATTAATGGAACAAATTTAGTAAAGCAATATGCAGATGATTTTCCTGGAGAAATAATCCTTGAATATTCACCAGAAAGCTTTACTGGCACAGAAGTTGATTATGCTTTAGAGGTTTGTGAGGCCGTATGTGATGCTTGGGGCGCATCAAAGGACAAAAAAGTTATAATAAACCTTCCTTCTACTGTTGAAATGGATACACCAAATGTATTTGCAGATCAAGTTGAATGGATGTCAAGGCACTTTAAGGATAGGGAAAGAATTATATTAAGTATTCATCCTCATAATGACAGGGGAACTGCCACTGCTTCAGCAGAACTTGCCCTTTTAGCAGGAGCTGACAGAATTGAGGGTACCTTATTTGGAAATGGGGAAAGAACAGGTAACTTAGATATATTAAATGTTGCATATAATATGTTTTCCCAAGGTGTTAATCCTGAACTAAATTTAGAAAATATTGATAAAATAATTGAAGTTTATGAAAGGTGCTGCAAAATTCCAGTTCATATAAGACATCCTTATGCTGGAGAGTTAGTATTTACAGCCTTCTCTGGTTCCCATCAGGATGCTATCAATAAGGGAATGGCTAAATATCATGAAAGAAAAAATAAATATTGGGAAGTTCCATATTTATTAATAGATCCTAAAGACATAGGAAGGGAATATGAAGCCTTAGTCAGAATAAATAGTCAATCTGGTAAAGGTGGCGTTGCCTTTGTTATGGATAAGTATTTTGGCTTTAAAATGCCTAAGGCTATGCATAAGGAATTTGCAGATGTAATTCAAAAGATTTCAGAAAAGCTTGGAGAAATTGCTCCACAGACTATTATGGATAAATTTAAGGAAGAATATCTTGAAAAGGAAGGAAAATTTAAATTAATAAACTTCAAGGCTGCTCATCTTAATGAGAAGGATAATGCTGACACAAAGGTTGATTTAATCTTAACTTATAACGACCAAAGACTAGAGCTGACAGGCATAGGAAATGGTCCTATTAACTCCTTAAAAAATGCTCTTTCTTCCTTGGTAGATACTACTATTTTAGATTATTCAGAACACTCTTTAGGAAATGGTTCAGAAGCTAATGCTGCAGCCTATATTCACTTAAAAAGAAATGATAATGGCAAAGATACCTTTGGAGTTGGGATCAGCAGCAATATTACCCTTGCCTCTGTCAAGGCAGTCTTTAGCGCACTAAACAGACTATATAAATAAAAACTGCGAATATCAAAGTTCCGATAAATAAATATATTTCATAAGTTGATGACTTCACAAAGAAGCACTAAGCTCTAAAAATAATAAAGAGGATGATTTTCAAAGAACAGAAAATCACCCTCTTTCCACTCCAACTCCACACTCCTAACTAAGTTTCCACTCCACACTCCACACTACTAACTGAAGTTAAACTCCACACTCCAAACTACTAACTCCTAACTGATCTTCAACTCCACACTCCTAACTAAGTTTCCACTCCACACTCCACACTACTAACTCCTAACTCCTAACTCCTAACTGAGTTTAAACTCCTAACTGAATTTAACCTTCTCACATTCCACCTAACAAATAAAATCAGTCCTAAATTGGCAATAGCAGTTAATAGGAAAATCACTCCTATTGGTATTCCAGTCTCTAAAATTTGCCCATATAACATCTGCCCTGGGGCTACACTGATAGTTGCAACAGCTGTTGAAAAGGCGCTAACTCTTCCAAGCATTCCCCCTGGAACTTCCTTCTGCATAAAAGTAAGGGTTAAGACATTAGATAAGGCTAAAGACATCATTATAGCCATACCGCAAAGGGAAAATAATAAGGCTATTAAATAATTATTACTTTTTATAATTCCTAATAAGGCCATAAAACTTACCCCTATAATCATAGGAAAATATGTATAATGAACCTTTTTCATTGAAAAAATCTTAGGTTTTACGCTAATCCAAAAGCCCCCAATAATCATCCCTAAAACAAATATACCTTCTACTATGCCATAAATTTCTGAAGGCAAATTCAATAATATCTTTATAAAATATGGAGCTACTATGGTTAAAATAGGCACTAGGAAAATGTTACATAGGGCATAAGAAGCTATAACTCCTAAGACTATTTTCTTTTCCCTTTTTAAGTAAACAAAACTATCCTTCATATCTATAAAGGACTTTATTATTGGCCTTTCAATTTTTTCCTTCTTCTCTACATCTGCTATATCTAAAAATAATTCTAAGATAGCAGAAATAAAGAAGGATAGGGCATTAATTAAAACTATTATTTTTATTCCAACAATTCCATATAATATCCCAGCTAATATTGGAGCTGCAAAATTTACTATAGAGCCTACTTGGTTTACTATACCATTAGCAGAAGTTAAGCTGTCTTCCTCAACTACCTGAGGTATTGAGGCAGTTACAGCTGGTCCATAAAGGGTATAACAAATAGACAATATAAACATAACTGCAGCAGCAATAAATTCATGATCCTTTCCTTCTAATAAAATAAAGGCATAAATTCCAATTACCGCTGAACAGAAAAAGTCTAAATATACCATTATCTTCTTCCTATTTACATTGTCAGATAGCATTCCTGCTATAGGTGCAAATAAGATATATGGTATTGTTGAAAAGGCCATAATATTAGCAAAGACAGCTGTGCTGCCTGTAAATTCTAATAAATATAAGGACATACTAAATCTTTGAATGGCATTACCAAAAAGAGAAATAATCTGCCCTATTACTATAATTATAAAATTCTTATTTCTCATGGTTCCCCCTCAAAAGTTCATATTCCATACAAATTGGATAGTCACCATTTTCGCTGATTTGTAAATTAGCATCTATTCCGTAAATTTCCCTTAAACTATCCTTATTAATTACATCTAAAGGCTTACCTTGGCAGATAATTTTGCCCTTTTTAAGACCTATAATATTATGGGCAAATCTGCAGGCATTATTTAATTCATGAAGAACAATAACTACTGTAATTTTCTTTTCCTTATTTAATCTTTCTAAAACTTCTAATACTTCAAGCTGATAGGACATATCTAAATAAGTAGTAGGCTCATCCAGCATGATAATATCTGTTTCCTGAGCTAATACCATGGCAATCCAAGCTCTTTGTCTTTGACCTCCAGAAAGATTTTCAACTTCCCTGTCTGCAAATTCCTTTAGGCCTGTTTCCTCTATAGCCCAATCTATTACTTCTTTATCATGTTTATTTAAGCCGCCAATCATTTTTTGATGAGGAAATCTTCCATAAGCTACAAGTTCTCTTACAGTTAAGCCGCTTGGACATACTGGTCCTTGAGGAAGAAAGGCAACTTCCTTGGCAATATCCTTTTCTTTTATCTTCTTTATATTTTTACCTTTTATGAATATATCTCCACTTTTAGGCTTGTTAATTCTTGCTATAGTTTTTAACAAGGTAGATTTTCCACAGCCATTGGCACCAATTATTATGCTTATTTTGCCCTCTGGTATTGATAAATTCATATTCTCAATAATATTGTTATTTTCATATGATACCGATAAGTTCTTTACACTAATAGCTTCCATAATTATTTCTCCTTCATCATCAAATAAATAAAATATGGCACTCCAAATATTGATACAGTTATACCTACAGGTATTTCAATTGGAGAAAAAAGATTTCTTGAAACTGCATCTGCTAAAAGAGTTATAATAATGCTTATCATAGCTGAAATTAGAACAAAATTCTTATGATAAGGTCCTACTAATTTTCTTGCTAAATGTGGTGATATTAGGCCTAAAAATCCAATATTACCTGCAAAGGCTGTAGCAGTTCCTGCTAGTATTACTGAATAGGTTAAAAACTTCTTTCTCTCCCTTTCTAAATTTAATCCTAAGGATATAGAAAGTTCATCAGAAAGATTTAAAACATCTAACTTCTTATGATTTAACATCACTACTATAAACATTAATAAAACAATTGGAATAATAACTTTGGCATAAGTCCAGCCTGCCCCCCAAAGACTACCTGATGTCCAAACCAATACCCTATTATAATCCCCTACTCCTCCTCTAAAGGTAAAGAAGGTGATAAAAGCATTAAGGCCTGCATTAAGACCTATCCCAATAAGAAGTAATCTTTTAGGCTTAATTCCCTTCCTGCTTGATAGCATATAAATAGCAAAGGCAGATAATGCTGCCCCAATTATAGCCATAAAGGGAAGGACAAAAATAGATAATTCTCCAAGCTCGCTATAATAATTTGCAGTTTGATAAGTAATAAATAATACTGCTGCCACTGCAGCTCCTGCATTTATTCCTATTATTCCCGTATCAGCCAAATCATTTTTAGTTATAGTTTGAAGAATTGAACCTGCTGTTGATAGAGCAACAGCTACAAAAATTCCAACTAACATTCTTGGTAATCTTATAGTTAAAATTGCTGTATTTTGAAGCTTTGTACCATTCCCCAATAAGGTATTTATAACATCCAAAGGAGATACTTTATAAGTTCCCCAGCATAAGGTCGCAATAAAGGAGAGAACTAATAAAGCAGATAAAATTATAAGAACTATCTTAAATTTCCTTTTCTTCATTATCCTCTCTCCTTTCTTGCTATTGCTATAAAAAATGGTATTCCTATTAGGGCTGTAAAAACTCCAATTGGAGTTTCATAAGGGTCAAATAACATTCTTGCTGCTATATCTGCATAGGTCAAAAGAACTGCTCCTAACAAAAATGAACATGGTATATTTCTTCTATAATCTTCCCCTAATAATTTTCTTACTATTTGAGGCACAATAAGGCCCACAAAGGCAATATTTTTACCTACCGCAACTGCTGCTGCACACATTGGTATCATTAAAATTAAGGTCATAAATCTGATTCTTTCTGGATTTTCTCCAAGGCCTATGGCAACATCGTCACCTAAATTTAAAATATTAATTTTTCCTGATAATAAAACTGCTATTATAAGTCCAATAATTCCAAAAGTAAAAACTAATTTAAAATCTGACCAAGTTGCATTTCTAAAACCTCCAGAAACCCAGAAACCAACCATTTGAGCCTGGTTTGATAAAAGACCAATTATAGTTGTTAAGGAAATAAAAAATGTACTCATAGCCGTTCCTGCTAATAGTATCTTGGCAATAGAATTATTATTTGCCTTTTTTGATATAAAGGCTAAAACTAATAAGCCTGTTGCTAAGGCTCCTATAAAAGCTGCTGCCATAACACTTGAAGTATTTATGCTTATTCCTAGGGCATAAAAAATTGCTATAACTAGGGTTGCTCCCTGGCTGACACCTAAAATAGATGGTTCTGCAATTGGATTTCTTGTAACCCCTTGAATCATAGCCCCTGTTACTCCTAAAATCCCCCCTGTAAATAATACAGCAAGGGCTCTTGGAATACGTACATCCCTAACTAACATTAGTTCTAGACTTTCACTATAATTAAAAATACTATCAAAAATGTGAGAAAAAGTAATAGGGACAGATCCCAGCCTTACAGCCAGAACCAGTCCTCCTATTAGAAGTAACATACTAAAAATTGTAAAAATTAAGGTATGTTTTTTACTTTGTGCCATTTAACATTTCACCTATTTCATCAACTAATAAATCTCTACCTATTGAACTGTAACCTTGGTTAAAGTATGGTGAAGCTGGTAATTTAACTACTTTTCCTTCTTTAACTGCTGGTAGGTTGTTCCAAATTGCATTACTTTCAAGCTGAGCTAAATCTTCATCTGTTGCAAGTACAAAAATATAATCTGCATCTATTGCAGCTAAACCTTCATAGGTAACTACTGGAAGGCTAATATCGCTTTGTTCTGGCATTCCTGCTGGTTTAGCTAATCCCATATCTTTATATAAAACATCACCAAAACCTGCTCCATCAAATACGAAGAATTGTCCACCACTAGCTAGGAAGGAAAGGTAACTTGTATCTTCACCGTATTCTTCCTTAATTTTATTACCTGCTTCTAATGCTTTAGCTTCATAATCTGCTAACCATTTATTTGCTGCATCTTCTTTACCAAATACTTTTGCAAAAGCTTTAACATCTTCTTTCCAATTTAATGCTTCTAATTGAATCATTACTGTTGGAGCTATTTCCTTTAATTGATCATACATTTTTTCTTGTACTGTTGAAATAATTATTAAATCTGGATTTAGATTCATAACAGCTTCTATATCCATTGTATCTTGCATGCTGTAGCCTAAAATTTCTGCTCCCTTTAATGTTTCTTCTAAGTATGCAGGGAACTTAGTGTAATCATAAGCATCACTATTAGCTGTTCCTACAACTGAATATCCTAATATAGATAAAATATCACTATTTCCACTTAAATCAACAATTCTTTGTGGATTTGCTGGAATTTCTACTTCTCCTCTTACATCAGTTACTGTTACAGTTTCTGCTGCTCCTCCATTATTTTCTGATGCCTTAGTTCCGCAAGAAACAAGTATCATGGCAGTTAAACAAGAAACTACTATTGTTTTTAATAAATTTTTCTTCATTATAATCCACGCCCTCTTTCTAATTTCTTTATTGAAATTAATTCTCATAAAGTGATTGTATATGATATTCATTCTCACTTCAATATCTGCAACTATTTTAATAATTTTATCATCTTATATGATAATTTTATTTTTTCTGTTATAATAAATTAGTATTAATCAAAAGCATGGATTTTATGATAAGGAGATTATAAATGATATCAAAATCAAGTTCTGAATTTCAAAAATATGTACTAGATAAAATGACCTTTTCGGCCTTCTCTGAAAAAAACTGTATTATATATAAAAATCCTTCTAGGCCGGAACTTGGATGTTTTATTAAATACAGCAGGGAAGGCTATTATGATTTTGGTATTGGAGACTATACTATTCCAGAGGACTTTTCCCTATCCTTTGATCATAAGGATGAACTTATACGTTTTGGAACAGTTTATAAGGGCATTACAAAATTTAAAATAGAAAATAATCCTGTTTCTTCCTTCACTCCTTCTTCCTTCTTTGTAGTTGAAAAGGGAATTAAGGGTAAACAGATCTGGAAAAAAGGCCAGCACTTTCATGGAGCAGAAATAAGCATTTATAAAAAGTATTTTGACGAAGTAGTCTTCCCAAACTTTCCTGACTCCATTAATTTTGATGCCTTTATTGGTAACTATACTTATAAGTATCTTCCCCTAGAAATAGTATCAATAATTCAGCAGCTGCAGGTTTTAAATAATAAAAATGCTTTAACTCCAATATATTTAGAAAGCAAGATCTTAGAAGCCCTAGCCATAATCACAAATGAAATTTTTTCTTCTCCTGAAAATTCTTTTACAAATCAAATAAATTACGGCGAGGTAAAGATAGGAAAAAATAGAAAAGTTACCTTAACGACTTCAGACATTAATGCAATACAAAAAGCTCATGATATATTGACAAAGGAGGCCTGCAATCCTCCAACTATCAAGGAATTAAGTAAAAGGGTTTTCCTAAATGAACAGAAATTAAAGGCTGGCTTTGCTTCCCATTATCATATGTCTATCGGAGAATATACTAATTCTATCCGTATGGCTATGGCCGAAAATTTATTATCCACAACTGATTTAACAATTGAAGAAATTTCTAAAAAAGTTGGTTATAACTATTGTGGAAACTTTGTAAAAATGTTTAAAAAGGTGCACGGTAAAACTCCCTTAGCCTTTAGAAAGTCAAAATAAAAAGATTGCCCTAGAGCAATCTTTTTATTAAAGTGTATCTAAAATTTTTCAGCCTTCTAACTTTGGACTAAAAAATAATACCAGAGGCTCTTTACTTTTGCTAATTTACTCTTGGAATATCTTATGTGGATTTAATATATTTTTAGGATCAAAGGCCTTCTTAATTCCTGCCATTATTTCAATTAAAGCTGGATCCATTGATTTTAATAGATATTCCTTTTTAGCATATCCAACTCCATGCTCGCCAGAAACTTGACCTTCTAATTCCCTAGCCTTGCCATAGATCTTTTCCATAGCATCCTTCATTTTCTTATTCCATTCTTCTTCAGATAAATTATCTCTTAAGATATAGGCATGTAGGTTACCATCACCAGCATGTCCAAAACTCTTAATTCTTACATCTACTTCCTTATAAAGATTATGAATATACTCAACCATGTCATTTACACGATTTCTTGGAACAACAACGTCAACTTCATCCATATAAGTTGTAGAACCTTTTATTGCTTCTAAAAAGGCTCCTCTTGCTTTCCAAATTGATTCTTCCCTTTCGCTTGTATCTGAAATGAATATATCTAAGGCTCCCTGTTCTAAACATATTTTTGCAACATTATCATAAGCATTTTCTATTTCTTCTGTTGAATTGCCATCAAACTTTAATAATAAGTAAGCATCTGCACTGCTGTCTGGGAACTTTCTGCCTAGGTATTTTTCTGCATCTAGGATAACTTCCCTTTGCATAAATTCAATGGCTGTTGGAATAGACTTAGATTTAACTATTAAAGGTACAGTCCTGATTGCCCTTTCTAAGCTTGGGAATGGTATAAGCAAACTTATTGCTTTCTTAGGTAATGGCAGTAATTTTAAGGTTGCCTTAGTTATAATACCTAAGGTTCCTTCTGAACCAATCATTAAGTCCTTTAAGGCATAACCTGTACTATTTTTAACTACCTTTCCTCCTAAATTTACTACTGTTCCATTAGGAAGTACTACTTCCAGGCCTCTTACATAATCTCTAGTAACCCCATATTTAACAGCCCTCATACCACCAGCATTAGTGCTTATATTTCCACCAATAGTTGCAGATTTTTCACCTGGATCTGGTGGATAGAAAAAGTCTTTTTCTTCCACATAGGCAGCAAGTTCCATTAATAAAACTCCTGGTTCAACGGTAATTGTTAAGTTTTCTTCATCTAATTCTAATACATGATTCATTAAACTTGTATCTATCATTATTCCCTTTTCCATTGGAACTGAAGCACCTACAAGGCCTGTTCCTGATCCACGTGGAGTTACAGGAATGTTATTATCATAAGCATATTTCATTATCTTAGAAACCTCTTCCGTAGAAGTAACCTTAACAACAACATCAGGATAGCTTACTGTATCACTTAACTCATCATGACTATATTCCTCATTAATATTTTCCCCGTAAAGAACTCTCTCATGGTCCCCTATAACACAATATATAAATTCTAAATCCTTCTCATCAAATCTTTTATATCCCATAGCAATTATGCCTCCTTCCTCATTTTTATCTGCTCAATTAAGCCTGGTATAATTTCATATAAATCTCCCACTATGCCATAATGAGCAGTCTTAAATATTGGAGCATTTTCATCCTTATTAATTGCAATAATATTTTCAGCATTATTCATGCCTGCTGTAAATTGTACAGCTCCTGATACTCCACAAGTTATAATTAATTTTGGCCTTACTGTTCTTCCACTTAAGCCAACTTGTCTCTTAACTTCCATCCATCCATTTTCAGCTAATGGTCTTGTACAAGCAACCTGTCCACCTAGTAATTCTGCAAGTTCATCTATCATTTTTAAGTCTTCTTCCTTCTTAATTCCACGGCCTGCAACAATTAAAACATCTGAAGCTTCTATAAATTCTTCCTTTTCCTTTGGAATAATATCTAATACTTTAATATTTGATATAAGCTTTTCAGGCTCTATACTACATTCAACTATTTCTCCAGCTTCCTCGCTATTTCTCTTAGGAGCATTCATAACCTTGTAACGAACAGTTGCAAGCTGAGGTCTATGATTTGGTGTTACAATTTGGGCCATTATATTTCCACCAAAAGCTGGTCTAATTTGAACTAAATCTGTATCTTCAGTCATATCAAGAATTGTACAATCTGCTGTAAGTCCAGTCTTAAGTCTAGCAGCAAGTCTTGGAGCTAATTGACGGCCTACTGGAGTTGCTCCCACTAATATTGCAGTTGGCTTAAGCTTATTTACAAAATCCTCAAAGGAAGCAGTATAAGTTTCAATATTAAAACGAGCTAAATTTTTATCATCATAAATAAATACCTTATCTACTCCATAATGTAGAACTTCGCGGCATTTATCTTTTATATCATTTCCAAGCATAAGGGCATAAACAGGATGATTAACTTTTGCAGCTAACTCCTTTGCCTTTCCAATAAGTTCATAAGTAACTGGGTGAATTTCCCCATCAACATGGTCTACATACACTGCTATTCCCTTCCAAAGACTCTTATCTATTGATGGCTTTTCTTCTTCCACAAATTCAAAGGCACCCTCTGGACCCTTTCTTACGCATAGCTTACACATTTTGCAGCCTGAATTTATTTGAAGTTTTCCCTCTACTTCTTCCATTGCTCCAAAAGGACATATTTTCATTACCTCTTGAATCTTTCCAATTTTATCTTGATTTACTACAAGCTTACCCATTGCTTTTACCTCCTTATAGGAATTTTAATTCCTCTAATTTATCTGCTAATTTATTTGTAAGATCTACAGAAGCACCCTTCCATATTTCCTGATGATCGTTTACAGCTGGTGGAAAGATACGTTGTACCTGAGTTGGTGAACCACTTAAGCCATAATGCTTTTCATCCTTATCATCTAAATCATTAAAAGTGATAATCTTAATTTCACGGTCTTTAGTTTGCTGTTTCTTTACATAGGAAGGAAGCCTTGGCATAAAAATATCCTTATCTACTGCAAGAAGACATGGATAAGTAACCTTTACTAGTTCTAAATCATCACTCATATCCATTTCTACAGTAATGCTTTCATCTTCTACCTTTACAATCTTACTAACATTACATACGCTAGGTATTTTAAGCCATTCTGATATTTCTGGCCCAACTTGAGCTGTATCTCCATCTGTAGTCTGTTTTCCACATAAAATTAAATCAAAATCTCCCAACTTTTTAATTCCCTGGGCAATTGTATAGCTGGTTGCTAAAACGTCTGCTCCCCCAAATTTTCTATCTGAAATTAAAGCTCCATTATCAACTCCCATGGCAAAGGCTTCTTTTATTACGCTGGCAGCTTGATTTGGTCCCATGGAAATAACAGTAATGCTGCCCCCCTTTTCTTCTCTTATTCTTAAAGCTGTTTCTATAGCGTATAAATCATATGGATTCATTTTAGATTCTACGCCATTTCTTTTTAATACCCCTGTAACAGGATCAACTTCTACCTTATTAGTTCCAGGTACTTGCTTAATACAAACTAAAATATTCATATCTTAATCACCTATCCTTTATAAAATTTCTATATATTAAAGAAATTGTGCACCAAAATAACTGATGATTCCCATTAGAATTATGAAGATAGCACAATATTTAATAACCCCTTTTAATAAAAGGTTTTCTTTTGATTCAAGAGCAGTTGCTCCAACTGCAATAGCAATACTTTGTGGAGAAATCATTTTTCCAGCAGTAGCTCCTGCTGTATTAGCTGCTGCTAGCCATGAAGAATTTAAGTTAAGTACATTAGCTGTTTCCGCCTGAAGTCCTCCAAATAAAACACTTGCTGAAGTTCCACTTCCTGTTACAAAGGATCCTATTGAACCTAAGAATGGCGAGAATAGTGGATAGAAGGATCCAGTCAATTTAACGAACATATCAGCAATAGAAGCAATCATTCCACTATGGCCCATAAGCTTAGAAGCAGCTATAATAGACATTATTGTTACAATCGTTTTCATCATTTGCAACACTGTATCCTTAAAGATTGCACAAAGCTTGGTGAATTTAGCTCCCTGGGCTATTCCTCCAATAAATCCAGCAAGAATAATCCATAAGCCTGGTGTTGAAAGCCAAGCAAAACTATAGTGTGTTCCTCCCTCTCCAGTATAAATTTGTACTGAGCTTTTAAACTGGGCTAAAAAGCTATTTACAGGCTTTACTAAATTTGAAGTTCCTAATAAGAAAATAAATATCAATATAAATGGAAGCCAAGCTGTTAAGGCTTTATTTTTAGATATATTATTAGTTGCCACTGCATCCATAGCAAACTCTGGAGAAATATCTTTCCTCTCAAATAATTTAGCCGCTAATATGGTGCAAAACATTGAAGATACAGAACCAATTACAACGGGAAGTTCTGGTCCAACATACTTAGCTACTAAATATTCCGGAATAACAAAGGATAGTCCAGAAATTAAAGTTATAAGTCCCACTCCCTTAAAGGCTTTCTTAGATTTTGCTGTTAATAATACTAAAATATAAGGAGTTAATATTATTATTGGAGCAATCTGTATAACCGTATCAACTGATAAACTTGCTACATTAAGTCCTGTAACCTTTGATAAGGTAGTAGTAGGAATTCCTATAGATCCAAAAGCTGTTGGTGTTGAATTTGCAATTAAACATACAATTGCAGAAAGTACTGGATCAAAACCTAAAGCCCATAGCATACTTGCTGGTATTGCTATAGCAGTTCCAAAGCCTGCCATACCTTCCATAAAGCCGCCAAAGCCCCATGCGATTATTAAAACTAATACTCTTTTATCTCTTGTTACTCCAGCTAACATTTTTTTAATAATTTCCATATAACCTGTGTGAATACAAACATTGTAGGTGAATACTGCTGCGATTATTACTATAATGATTGGCCAAAGAGACATTGCTGCTCCTTCAAGAATTGCTGTAATACTATCTAGAATTGGCATTTTCCATAATCCTATTGCAATGAGAAATGATAAAGCTAAAGCAATAGGACAAGCTTTATAGCCTGGCATCTTTAAAGCTGTTAAAGCTATAATAAGCCAGATAATTGGTAATAAGGCTAAGATAAATGAGATAACCATAATTATTTTCCTTTCATAATTTCTTTTAACTTAATTTTTATTCAATATGGCCATATGATTAATTGAATATAAGCAGCGCCGCTTTTAAATAAATAGGTTCCTTATCTCTTCTTTAGTGTATTTTGCCTTACTTAATCCTACTGGTAGTACCAGTTTCCTTAAAAAAATATAACTTTTAGTTTACATACATTTTTAAGGAAATTGGTACTACCTCTTATGAGTAGATAATAGCACCCCTTACTTAATATGTAAATAAAAGTTATATTTTTAACATCTTTTTATCTTAGATTTATTATTTTATTAAGTCTTAAGCTTATTTTAGCTTACTTTTTATAGTTATTAATGAAAACTATTTCAATTTTTCGTTAACAAGTTCAAAATGTTTGTTAATTGCTTGATAAGCCAACACTTTATCTCTGTTAATTAAGCTTTTCACAATATCATTATGAGCTTTTATTAGTTCATTCCTGCTTTCTTCTGAGCTAAATATTTCTTTTCTTAAATCAGCAATAAACCTGTCCATTGTTTCTGAAAGAGCTTGTAGAATATCAAAAATTAATTTATTTCTTGATGCCTTTGCAATATTATAGTGCAGTTTTTTATCTAGTATAACATTATCTTCTTCTGCTCCATGCTCTAATTCTAAACTTATTCTTTCTATTTCCTTTAACTCTTCTTCAGTAGCCTCATCAATAGCCAACAATAGAGCCTGAGTTTCTAATCCTAAACGTAATTGACTTATCTCTTTATAACTTATTTGATCTAAAAGAAAAAGCATTGATAGAGATTCAACTAAATTATTTTCAAAATTACCTGTTAAATAATTTCCAACTCCATGCTGACTGGATATTATTCCCATAAAATCTAAGGTTCTAATAGCTTCCCTTACAGAATTTCTGCTAACTCCTAATATTGAAGATAATTCCCTTTCAGAAGGAAGTTTTTCGCCTATTTTTAATTCTCCTGCCCTAATTTGATCTTTTATATAATCAATAACTTTTGTATATGACTTTCCTTGCTCCATTTTTTCACCCCAAAATACGATCTTTCTCAATATCTACAATAAAAAATACCTAATATACATATTATATATCACAATATGTATATTAAGTAATATTTCTTATTAAGAAACTTATTTTATTAAATCAAATTTGCTTGAAATAAATCCATATAAAGTCCAGCCGGCAAAAGTAAATAGGGCTCCACCCATAATAGCTTCATAACCAGAAGAATATAAGGCATATAAGCTAAAGATTGATGCTATAAAAGCTATTATATTAGTTACTCTTCTCTTATTATCTTGAACTTTTCCATTCCTTAAAATTACATCTACTGCAGCCATTGATAATAAATATGGAACTATATTTGTAACTACGGATAAATTTACAAGAATATCAAACTGCTTTGATAGGGTTGGGCTGATTGTCATTAATGCTAGTAATGACTGAACTATTGTAATAATAATCATACCTACAACTGGTGCATTGTCTCTTGTTAATTTGCTGAATATTTTAGGAAAATATCCTTCTAGGGCTGAACTTCTAAATACTTCAGCTATAGTAAACTGCCATCCTAAAAGTGATCCAAAACAGGATATAACCATAAGGCCCATAACAATTCTTCCTGCTGCAGGATTAAATATAGTTGAAAAAACTAAACCAAAAGGAGCATTAGAATTTAATAAATCAGCATTTGGTATAATACCTGCAATAATATTTGTTGCCAAAATATATATTATTGCTGCACCAACAGTTCCACCTAAGCAGGCAATAGGAACATTCTTCTTTGGGTTTTCAACTGCCCCCATATTAGCAGAAGCAGATTCCAAGCCCAAAAAGCACCATAAGGTTATTGATATTGATTCGCTTATTCCTTCAAAAAAAGCTAAATTATTTGGATTCCATGATTGCGCATATAAATCTTTACTAAACCAAAACCAGCCAACAACACAAAGTACCAAAATTGGAGCAATTACTCCCCAAACAGTAAAGGAACCAATTCTTCCTGTAACCTTTGCCCCTTTAAAATTAAGTACTGTAGACAACCATAAGGTTATAATTGTCCAAATCCCTACCTGCACTGGGCTAAGGCTAACACCTAAAAAGGATGTAGCATAACCAACTGCAGTAATGGCAATAGCTATATTAGCAATTACTAAGGCAACAGCATAGGTATAGTTGGATAAAAAACTTCCTGATTTACCAAAGGAGTATTCAGCATATCCTCCCATGCCGCCAGTCTTATTGCTATACATACCACATTGTGCAAAGGAATAGGCCAATGCCATAGAGCCTAGTACCGTAACTAGCCAGGAGAGAATTGACATTGTGCCAACTCTTGCAAGCTTAGCAGGAAGCATTATAATTCCTGATCCCATCATATTTATTGCGGTGATTATTGTTAGCTGAAAAACATTCATTTTATTTTTCCTTTTATACATAGTACGTTACTCCTCTACTTTTATCTTTTGTAGAACTTTTTTATTTTTTATCCAATACATAACCATAAGCTCTTACCAAACCATCTTCCTCTTCTAAATACACTCCATGAATTTCAGGCGCAAAACCTGGGAATTTATTAATACCATCTTGTAAGATTGTAAAATATTTTTGAGCTGCTTCACTCCATCTTTCACCTGGCGCTACACAAAATACTCCTGGTGGATATGGAAGAGCACCTTCAAGGGCTATTTCTCCTACAATTTTATCTAATGATACTAATTTAGCATTATTTCTCTTTAGCTCTATATTAGCTTCATATGGCGTTAGAGCAACTTCTGGGAAGGAAGCTTCCCTAAATAAATCTTGCTGATACTTCTTAGCATTATTCTCTTTATAGAAGTTATGCATTTCCTGACATAATTGCCTTATAGTATAGCCTTGATATCTACTTTCGTATTTTTCATAAAGGCTAGGTAATACTTCAAATAATGGAGCATCTTCCTCTATAAGATGTTCAAACCTAACCAGCTGTGATACTAGATTTTGCATCTTTGTTACTGTTTCTGCTGGTGTCATTAAAAATAAGATTGAATTTAAGTCATTTTTTTCTGGAATAATTGACTTTTCCCTTAAATAATTTGCTAGGATTGTAGCCGGAATACCAAAGTCTTCATATTCTCCAGTTTCAACATTAATTCCTGGTGTTGTAAGCATAAACTTATTTGGATCTACAAAATATTGATTTTTTCCATATCCATCAAAAGAATGCCACTTTTCACCTGGCTCAAATCTGAAAAATTCTATATTATCTGCAATTTCTTCAGTATCATAATCTTCCCATCTCTTTCCTCTAACTATTGGAGGAATAAATGGTCTAACTAATGAACACTTTTCTAATATCTCTTTTCTTGCATCTATACCCATCTTAATACATTCTCTCCACAGACGCTTACCTGCTTCTCCTGACTGAATTTTAGCATTTACATCTAATGTTGAATATAGCGGATAAAAAGGACTTGTAGATGCAAACATCATATATGAATTATTAAAACGCTTGTGATCTACATAACGCTTTTGTCCCTTAATATGCTTATCCTTCTTATGTATTTGAGAAGCCTGTGAAAAGCCTGCTTGTTGCTTATGTATAGATTGAGTTACTAAGATTCCAGGATCATTTTCATTTAAAT
The DNA here is from genome assembly GCF_002285495.1 of Clostridium isatidis. NCBI lineage: Bacteria > Bacillati > Bacillota > Clostridia > Eubacteriales > Clostridiaceae > Clostridium > Clostridium isatidis. The sequence goes on from NZ_CP016786.1 coordinate 2,327,415, forward strand.
CTAATAGCAATGGAGAGCAATCCCTCATCATTGGAATGAACTGTTCATAACCAACCCAAGCTGAATCAAAAAGAATATAGTCACATAAATGTCCTATTCTATCAATAACTTGTCTTGCATTGTAAATTGTTCCATCATATGTACCAAGCTGAATTACTGCTAATCTAAAAGGCCTTTTTTCTTTAGCCTTATCTGGAGCAATTTTTTCTATTCTAGCTCTTAAATAATCTTCATTAAAACAATGATCATGAATTCCACCTATAAATCCAAAGGGATTTCTAGCTGTTTCTAAATATATTGGAATACCGCCAGCTCCAACTAAAGCTGCATTATAAACAGATTTATGATTATTTCTATCAAATAAAACCAAATCTCCTGGAGTAACTAAAGCATTTATTGCTACATTATTGGCAGTGCTGGTTCCATTCATTACAAAATAAGTTTTATCTGCATTATATACTCTTGCTGCGTATTTTGAAGCATCCATTGCTGGTCCTTCGTGAATAAGTAAATCTCCCAAAGCAATATCAGCATTGCAAATATCTGAACGGAAGATATTTTCTCCATAAAAATCATAAAAAAATCTTCCTGCTGGATGTTTGCGGAAAAATTGCCCCCCTTGGTGTCCTGGGCAGTCAAATTGCAGGTTACCTTGTTCTACATAATCTGATAAAGCCTTAAAAAACGGCGGAAGTAGGTTATCTTCATATTGTCTTGCTGCTGTTTCAATAACCCTGCTATAAAGATTCATATCAAATTCATTTCTATCAATAACTCTATAAACCATCTTTGAAACTTCGCTGCTAAGTCTGTCTACATTCTTTAATACAACAAAGATTGGAATTCCAAATTTTGTATTATAGATCTCTTCAATTATTTCAATATCTTGATCTGTAACAACAGCAGCTGCTACATCAGTAAAATCTGTATCTTCTGGCAAAACTAATCTTCTAATTGTATTGAAATATTCTTTAGCTTCATTAGTATAAAGAATTTTTAATCTTCTCATCTCCAATTGCTCCTTTATAAAATAATATATCCGCAATATTATACTTTACATATCTGGAATATTATACTTTCATATTTACTAAACTGTAAAGCAATTTTTCACATATAATTTATTTTTATCTTTTGCAGCATATCGCATAATATGCAAAAGATAAAAAAATATGATGCGGCCTAGGCAGCATCATATTTTTTTACTTAATATTATTTATTTAACACCCAATATTCTTAAAATAATCTATTTCTCTTTTAAAGTAAATATATTTAATAAAATCTTAATTATTCTATTATTTCATATCCCTTTTCAATAAAAGCTTCTTTTATTTTCTCTAAAGTAATGTTCTTCTTTATAGCAGCCTTTGGAATAGTCATAACCCTTCCTGCAGTTGCTAACATTCCTGGTCTTTGTAATAAAACATCAAAACCTACACTTGCCAATATTTCACTTACTTCTGGATTTTCTTTATTTAGTTCATAAACGGATTTTTTAAAATCAATAATTTTCTTTTCCATATTTCACAACCTTTCAGAATATTAAGATTAATTACTAATATTATACTTATATATATTTTTTATTCTGTGACTACAATCACAAAATTTCCATAGATTTAACCCTCTACTTGTTAATTAAAAAAGCACATAAAAAAATGTAATAGGAAAATTCCCATTACATTTATTACTAATTAAAAGATTTATAAAAAGTTCCTTCCTTATTTATTATTCCTTCAATTTCTGTAAAAGGTATTTTAAAGGTAACAAAACCTGCTACATATGGTGCTATTTCATATGGTGGGAAATATATATAGAGATTATTTTGATCAACATAAAAATCTTGATTTTCTTCTATCCCTTTAAAAGCACCCTCAAAAAGTATATCATACTGAGGATCAGTAATTATCATATTTTTTATTATCTTATTTAATTCTCCAGTCCAATTTACTCCCCCCATAAATAAATCTGACAATCTATAAAACTCACCAGTTTCTAAATTGATATTCGGAGTTCTCTTGTAAGGCATACCATGGGCAGCCCCAAAAGGATAATAATATCCTGTCATATCAAGAACTAATAAATTCTTATTAAAATACTCTATTTGAAAGTCTCCATTATAGTTATATTCTAGTACATCATCTTCTGTTATTTCTAGATCTACTATTGAACCAGCCTCCATATTAGGTATAAAACAAGACATTTCTCTCAGTTTTTCATTTATATTATTTTCTACGTTTTTATTTGATAGCCCATCTACTTTAGGGAAATATACTAAATAATTATAGTTAGGTTTAAACTTAAGCTTAGTTATTGAATATTTATTATTAAGTTTAATTGTCTCGTTAGGTTTATAAACTACCTTTCCACTTGGTTTAATATAATAGGTAATATAATCTATATTAGCTCTTATAAGGTCATGAATACATTCTAAATTACCACTGCCCTCAACAATAGGAAGATTAGTGACTATATTCCCATTCTTATCTATAAAAAAAGTATACTTATTATCAGATGCAGAGGCCAAACCTTCTTTATAATTATCCACTGATAAATATTTAAAATTACTTAATTTATTGCCAGAAAAATCCCCTATAGCATAAATACTTGTCCAATAAGGAACGTCATCATCTAAAGGAAGACCTAAGGCTACTCTTCCCTCCCCTAATTGTTCTATCCTACTAAAAATAGGCTCATATACATATTTCCCCGTTTTATCTATTACGCCATATTTAGAATTAAATAATTGACCTGTACTTACTACTGCCACTCCATCTCTAAAGGCAGTTGCAGAGGAAAATTTTTGCTTTATTATAACTTCTCCTTGTGTATTTATATATCCTAAGGGGCTGTCTGAATCTTGAGCAAAAGTCATCAATCCTTCACCATATTGACCTACATAAAAATATTCATAAGTATTTATTATTTCTCCATCCTTATCTAATAGAGCAAATGTATTATCCTTAATCTTTACTAAGGCTACTCCATCTATATAATCATTAGCTTGAATATAGCTTGGGCTAACAACTTCATTTCCTTGAAGATCAATATATCCATAGATATATGAGGCACTTTCTTCATCATTAATTCCAACAATAGCTCTTCCCTCATTATAGTTACTAACAAACGTATAAGGCTTCTTTGTTATTCTATTTCCCTCTTCATCTAAAACCCCCATAGTATTATTTAAAATATACACAGCCCGTCCCTCTTTATAAGGGCTAATGCTATCATATATGGGATGAACCACATACTCCCCATTTTTGTCTATTATTCCTGCTTTATTATTCACATTAACTATAGCTATATCAAATTCATTAAAATCATAGGCATTTTGAAACTTAGGCTCTATAACAAAGTTACCTCTCTCATTTATATATCCATAAACCGGTCCTCTTAATTCATTCCTTACTGCTGGATATAAATTATTAGATTTATTATTTTGCTTTCCAATAAATCTTACTTTTCTTCTTCTCTTGACTCCCATAAAATTACCATCCTATTTTATTAATGATAATTTATAATATTCAATTTTTGAAAGATTGTTAAATAAAAACTATATAAATTAATTATTTTACAATAATAATATATTGTTACCAAAAATTTTTAATCAAAATCTAGCATACTTTTGACAAATAAGCAATTATGGTTTAAAATTAACATTATGTAATACAAAGACGTAGGCATACAAGTAAATGTAAAACTGCGTCTTTTATCTTATCAAAAAATCTAAAGGAGGTCTTAAATGAAGAAAAGAAAATTAAAAAATTATCAATTAGTTTTTATCAGTCTTATTATAGGTTCTATTTTTGGGCTTATCTTAAGTGCAACAGGGGGTAAGGATGTTGCCTGGATTGCCTATGTAACTGATTTCTGTTCGTTCATTGGAAAAATATTTATAAGATTAATTCGTATGATTGTTGTTCCCCTTGTATTTTTCTCTATTACATCAGCTGTCTTAGAATTAAAGGATCTTAAACAATTAAAGCGTATCGGAATAAAAACCTTTCTATTATTTTCCGTAACTAGCGCAGTTGCAATAACTATCGGTGTAGTATTAGCCTACATTATTAAACCTGGAAAAGGTATTGTCATTGATGGAATAGCAAATGAAATAAACGTCTCTGAATTACCAAACATATATGATACATTACTAGATATAATTCCACTAAATATATTCGAATCCTTTACTAACGGATCTATGTTACAAATCATCTTCTTTTCTATAATGTTAGGAATTGCCATTATTCTTTTAGGGGAGCAGGGCAAGAAAGTCGAACAAGCCTTTAAAACTGGTGCTAATATTATGTATAAGATTATTGATATAATTATCTTATATATACCTATCGGTGTTTTTGGTCTTATGACAGATTCTATGGCTACCTATGGTACCTCAGTTTTAGGAACTATCTTTAAATTTATATTTACTGAATATTTAGCAGCCTTTCTTCAGATACTAATTATTTATATACCTCTGTTAATCTTTATTGCTAAGGTTAATCCTATAAAATATCTTAAAGTTGTCTTTGAATCTTGGCTTGTTGGTTTTAGTACTTGTACTTCAATGGCAGCTTTACCTGTATCAATGAAGAATGCAAAAGAAAAACTAGGAATACCAAATGAAGTGGCAAGCTTTGTTCTTCCTTTTGGAGCAACAGCTAATATGGATGGCACAGGCATCTTCTTTGGTATGATTGTAATTTTTGCCGCACAAGTTGCTGGTGTAGAACTTAGCCTTACGCAATTAATATCATTAGTTCTTGAAGCAACACTTTTATCTATTGGTTGTGCTGCAGTACCTCAAGTTGGTTTGGTTATTGGAACAACTATGCTTGTAAGTATGGGACTACCTGTTGAAGTAGTTGGTCTTATTACAGGTATCTATAGAATTTTAGATCAAAATCACACAGCAACAAATGTTAGTGGTGACTTGGTTGTTGCAGGCTGCGTAGCAAGCCTTGAAGGAAGCCTAGATAGAAGTTATTATGAAAAAGACAATATGGTAATTAATGAATTAGAAAATTAACAATAAGGGGATTGTCACGGACAATCCCCTTAAAATATTTACATTATTTTTCCCATTGCCATATTTTTTAAGTTATCCTTTATCTCTTTTAGATTTCTTCCCACTGTACATTCAACAGAAGCAGAAATTGCTCCTTCAACTAGTGGAAGGTCTATAATTTCTACCTTAGCTCTCATTTCTTCAGGAAGCATTTCTAGAGCTATTTCAGTATTCATAAATGCACTTCCTAAATCAAATAATATAAGCACTCCATCATCAGAATAAACCTTTTCTATAGCAGAAATTATTTTTTCTATGTCTGTTCCCAAACGTCCATCACAAGTTCCGCCAGCTGCCTCAATGGAAACCTCTGGCGCCATTTGCTTAGCAAGTTCCTTAACCCCTTCTGCTATCTTTTGACTATGTGATACAATTACCATGCTAACCATAAGACTATCCCTTCTAAAAATTAATTATATTTCCTTGTATATGGTATCTAATATCAAATAACTAGATGTTGCTCCAGGATCTTGATGTCCAATACTTCTCTCACCTAAGTAACTTGCTCTTCCCTTTGTAGCCGCAATAGTTTTAGTGTATTCAACTCCTTCTCTAGCGGCTTCCTTTGCCTTATAAAGACATTCCTTACTGCTTAATCCTTCTTCTATAGCCTTTGACAAGACATTTAAGGCTGGTTCTAAAGCATCTATCATAGTTTTTTCTCCAGCTTGTCCTTTTCCTCTCATTTTTATACCTTTCAAGGCTTCTTCCAAGATATTTTTAAAATCCTTAATATCTATTTCTTCTTTTCCATTTACAGCCATAGCTGCCTTCATAAAAGCTGTTCCATATAGGGGACCTGATGCTCCTCCAACATTGCTAACAAGAGCCATACCAGTAATTTTTAATATGTCGCCTATATTTTTCCCTTCATTATCTCTTAACTTTTCTCTTACTGCAAACAAACCCTTACTCATATTTATGCCATGGTCTCCATCACCTATAGCTGCATCTAATTCTGATAAAAATGCCTTATTATTATCAATTACATCAGCAATTTTATTTAATATCTCTATAACTTTTTTCCCATTTATACTCATAATATTCCTCTTTTCTAATGTATCATAATAACTTTAATGCAGGAGTATCTGCAGGTGCATCTAATAATTCCTTTAATTCATCATCTAATTTTAATATCGATACTGAACAGCCTGCCATTTCAAGAGAAGTCATAAATTCACCTACAAAGGTCTTATAAACTTTAATACCTTTACTAGTTAAAATTTCATTTACCTTCTTATTAACTATATATAGTTCCATTAAAGGTGTTCCTGATAGGCCATTAACCATAACTGCAACTTCAGAACCTTCCTCTGGCTTCATATCTTCTAATATTCTATTTACAAGATGTTCTGTTATTTCATCAGCAGTTTTAATAGTTTCTCTATGGGTTCCTGGTTCACCATGGATTCCCATTCCTATTTCAACTTCATCTTCTCCTAGGCTAAAGTTTGCTTTTCCTGCTGCAGGAACTATACAAGAACTTAGTGCCATTCCCATACTGCGGACATTATCGATAACCTTTTCAGCAACAGCCTTAACTTCTTTTAAAGAAGCTCCTTTTTCAGCCTTTGCACCAGCTATTTTATGAACAAATACTGTTCCTGCAATTCCACGCCTTCCTGCTGTATAAGTACTATTTTCAACAGCAACATCATCATTTACTATTACACTTTCAACCTTTATTTCTTCCATCTCAGCCATTTCTTTTGCCATGTCAAAATTCATTACATCACCAGTATAATTTTTAATTACTAATAAAACTCCCTCACCGCTGTCAACTGCTTTTATAGCTTCATAAACTTGATCTGGAGTTGGTGATGTAAATACTGCTCCTGCTACAGCTCCATCTAGCATCCCCTTACCTAAATAACCTGCATGGGAAGGTTCATGTCCACTTCCTCCACCACTAACTAGAGCAACCTTACCCTTAATTGGTGCATTCTTGCGAACTAAAATATTGCCTGCATCAAGCTTCCTTAAATATTCTGGATGAGCAGCCACCATACCAGCTATCATATCCTCAACAACATATTCAGGCTTGTTAATCAGTTTTTTCATAAATTCTCCCCCTTAATTTTATAAAAAATTAATTAGTTTCTTCTCTAACTAATTAAAGATACATTATAGTTTATAAAATTAGTAAGCAACATATTCCATATAATGTTTAATTTATTTACTTACAACTAGCGATGAATTTGTTATAATTATTTCAAATAATAAACTACTGGGAGAAATAGAAATGTCTTACATTAAAGAAAATTATACTGATAATCTTGAAAATGAATTAAGATACTTAAAGCTTTTATCAAAACAATATCCAACTATAGCAGATGCCTGTATAGAAATAATAAATTTGCAAGCTATTCTAAACCTTCCTAAGGGCACTGAACATTTTTTATCAGACATACATGGTGAATATGAACCTTTTATACATGTATTAAAAAATGCTTCTGGAGTTATAAAAAGAAAAATACAAGATATCTTCGGCAATTCTTTAATGGAAGAAGAAATAAAAAGTCTTGCAACATTGATTTATTATCCAGAACAAAAATTAGAACTTATAATAAAAAAAGAAAAAAATATTGAAGATTGGTATAAGGTTACCCTATATAGGCTTATAGAGGTTTGTAGACGTGTTTCTTCAAAATATACCCGTTCTAAGGTTAGAAAAGCTCTTCCTAAGGACTTTGCATATATCATAGAAGAACTACTGCATGAAGAAAGCAATAATAGCAATAAGGAAAGATATTATAATGAAATAATAAAAACTATAATAAACATAGGTAGATCTAAAGAATTTATAACAGCAATATGCAAAGTAATTCAAGATTTAGTAATAGATAGACTTCATATTGTAGGAGATATTTTTGATAGGGGCCCTGGTGCAGATATTATTATGGATACCCTTATCAATTATCATTCTGTTGATATTCAATGGGGTAATCATGATATAGTTTGGATGGGTGCCGCTGCTGGAAGTGAAGCCTGCATTGCAACTGTTATAAGAAGCTCTGCCAGATATGGCAACTTAGCTACCATAGAAGATGGTTATGGAATTAGTTTACTACCATTGGCTACCTTTGCTATAGATTTTTATGGAAATGATGAATGTTTAGAATTCAAACCTATTATTGAAAATGATAAAAATTATAGTGATAAGGAAATAAACATTATATCAAAAATGCATAAGGCAATAGCTATAATTCAATTTAAGCTAGAAGGAGCAGTAATTAAAAGAAGACCTTATTTCTCTATGGAAGATAGGCTTCTGCTAGATAAAATTAACTATGAAAAAGGTACAATAAACCTAAATGGAAAAGAATACAAATTAAAGGATACTAATTTTCCTACTATCGACCCTAAAGATCCATATAAACTTATACCAGAAGAAATTGAACTTATAGAAAAGCTTAAGTCGTCCTTTTTAAATAGCGAAAAACTTCAAAGACATGTTAGTTTTCTATTTGCAAAGGGGAGTTTATATTTAAAGTATAACTCAAATTTATTATATCATGGCTGTATTCCATTAAATGACGATGGAACTTTTAAAAAGGTCAGAATAGGTGCATCTGGTAAAGAATATAGCGGTAAGGCTTTACTAGATAGGTTAGAAATTATAGTTAGAGAGGGATATTTTCATAAAGATAATCCAGAGGCTAAATTATATGGAATGGATATGATTTGGTATCTTTGGAATGGTTCTTGCTCGCCTCTCTTTGGTAAAGATAAAATGACTACCTTTGAAAGATATTTTATAGAAGATAAAGAAACTCATATTGAAAAGAAGAATCATTATTTTGATTTAGAAGACGATGAAAAAGCATGTAATATGATTTTTGAAGAATTTGGATTAGACCCTAAAACTTCACATATAATTAATGGACATGTCCCAGTTAAAATAAAAAAAGGAGAAAGTCCTATAAAAGCAAATGGGAAACTCTTAGTTATAGATGGGGGATTTTCAAAAGCTTATCAAAGTCAAACTGGAATTGCAGGCTATACCCTTATATATAATTCTTATGGATTATCGTTAGTTTCTCATGAGCCCTTTGAATCTACTCAAAAGGCCATTGAAGAAGAAAAAGATATTCTTTCAACTAGAGTAATATTAGAAACAGAGGTTGAAAGAATGAGAGTAGCAGATACAGACATTGGCAAGGAATTAAAACTTCAAATAGAAGATTTAGAAAAACTTTTAAATGCATATAGAACAGGGTTAATAAAGGAACAGATTTAAAAATCCTATAAAAGACAGCAGATAAATTTGTTTTTATACAAATTTATCTGCTATATTTAAAGTAATTTCACTAACTTTGTAATAAACTCTTCTGCTTTTTTAAAGTCCTTCTCATTTGGATGCCCTTGGGATAACTTACCTAAGAAATCAAAAATCTTATTATCAGAAAACTCTTTTGCTATAAAACTTCCTTTGCAGGCAAAACTTCCTTTAATAATAGCTCCCTTTTCCTTTAGCAATTTAAGCAGCTTATTATTATAAAACTTCATACCAACTCCGCTAGTTGAAAATACAAAAACATTTTTGCCCTTTAAATTTAATCTATCCACTAGTTTAAAAAGTTTTGGAGCCATGCTTTCCTTGTATACCCCAGAGCCAAAGCCAATTAAATCGTAATTCTCTAAATTAATATCCTTAGTACTTTCAATATTTATTAAATCGCAGTTAATTTTTCTAGCAAAAACCTTTGCAAGTTTTTCAGTATTATGCTTATAATTTGAATAATAAAGAATCAAGGCTTTCATATACATTTTCTCCTTACTTAGTTCTTAACTAAATTATATTATCTAGCCGCCTCAATCATTCTAACTGCTTCTTCTAAATTACTTACAAAAAAAATATTATTACCCTTGTTACATTCATAAATAAAATCATGCAGCGGCTTGCTTGTGTACTTAGAAAAGTCTCCAATAATAGCTAGCTTAGTAAAATAATTAGAGAATTTTTGCAGAACTTCACCAGCTACCCCGCTGCTAAGTATAAAGAATTCTTCACATATCGCATGTTTATCTAAAATAATTTTACTACAATCTTTTTCATATATTACTGTCATTATAAGATCAAGAGCAGATTGGGCGTCATATATTAATACATCCTTGCTTTGAATATATACTATATCATTATTTTTCCCTAAAAAAGTGTAATTCATTTATTAATTCCCTCCTTTTATTTGTTCTAAAATTGTATCTGTAAGATTTATCAGACTATGTCCACCTTCAGGAAAATATTTATTTTTGCATTCGGAAGAAGTTTCTTCATTCTATCAGCAGTTTCCATAGAATTCAGAATTATATCTTTTTTTCCATCAAATAAGAATACCGGCTAGTTAACCGTCTTATTTCTTCATCAGTAAAAATCGGTATAGGCTCTTTCCTAATGTTAAAATTTTTACCCATTAACACTTGAAATTTAAAAAATACTTCAGGTATATCAAAATTACCATTAATAATTTTAAATAACTTCCTTACTCCCTTTTCTCCAAAAAGCATATAAAATAAGGCTATAAATACAAATTTCTTATTTTGACTACCTATCCCTGAAAGACATATCAACACTAATTTATCAACCCTTTCCGGATATCTTATAGCAAATTTAGCAGCTAGCCATCCCCCTAAAGAAGTTCCATTGAATTCATACTACTTCCATGTAATAGAAGCATGGGTGGATTATTAATATCACCAGCAGCTATGCAAAAGGTGCTGCCGTGACGAGTATTTACATAAAATCTTTCATGTGGTATTGTTGGTGCTTCAAGAAGCATATCATACTGTTTAAGAACTTCTTCTTTCCCTTCCTGCGTCTTGAAGGCATTTTTATATTTCATTTGTCTTCCCCCCTTATTTTAAACTTAAAAACCACTCTTCTGCTTCTTTAACATTATTAACTAATTTAATAATTTGATTCTTTTCACTTTCTACAATTGATGCTTTAAATTCACTTTTTAACTTATTTATATTATCAATTACAATTCCAGCTTTAATGTGGTACATAGTAAATTTTTGAAGTAATGATGCCAGAAGTCCTACTTTAGGATCAAAGAATTCCTCTGAAAGTGCTTCAAAATCTAATAAAACAAATTGACTATTATTTTCTGCTAATGCAGTAATTATATCTAAAATATCTTTTTCTCTTTCAAGTTTATTTTCTGAAGCAGTAAGATGAAGGTAAGATATTTTACCAGTGCTCTTTACATCATACTTCAGAACCTTACTATTATTTTTTTCTTTATTATTAGCCTTTGTTTCTTCATTTTCAGCTAAATCATTTTCATTTGGAATATTAGATATAGCCTTTCTTAAATCTTGAATCCAGACAAGTTCATTTTTATATGTTCTTTGAATATTATCATTGATATAAGTCCATAATGTATTTTCTAAGGCAGTCCTATCTGGTGAAAATTTTGCAGCCTCTTTATTGTTTTTTACCATTAATAATTGACTTTTAACTTGGCTTTCATATTCATCAATAAGATTATTTAATTCCTTACTATTTAACATACTAGACCAGGCAAGATGAACAAGAAATGGCTTTTTTATTTCGCTATCTCCTACTGGTGAACTAACCCATTCCTTCAAAGCTGTAAGACCTCCATCAGTTATTTCATAGATTTTTTTAGTTGGAGACCCTTCTTCATACTTCAGCTCATTTTTTACAAACCCCTTATTAAGTAATTCTGTTAGAGCTTTATATATTTGATTATTATTTCCTGACCAATACATAAAATCAGAGTTTTGAATGATCTTCTTTAAATCATATCCGGTCATTGGCTTATAACTTAGTATTCCCAAGATTGCATAGTTAATTGACATATTAGCTCCTCCACTACATCTTTAACATATGTTAATAGTAACATATGTTAGTAGCAGGGTCAATATAATAAAATTATTATATTCATAAAAAAAACGGTTAAAGTAAATAATTTCACTCTAACCCTTTTTAATTCTTCTTATTCATTTAAAATTCTTTTAAGCCACTTTTCTATATCTTCTCTAACAACTTGTCCGCTTACATCAATGCCTGGTAGAATTTTAGCTTTTAAACACTCTTTAGCTATATCATCTTGAATTTCTCCAAGGCCTCCTCCACCGCTAGTGGAAAAAGGAATTATAGTTTTTCCTTCAAAATTATGATTTCTAATGAAGCTCCTAACTGGTGGTGCCATTGTTTTAAACCAGTTAGGTGTACCTATAAATATAGTATCATAATTATCTATTGGCTCATTGCCAGATAGCAACTTAGGGCAAAATCCCCTAGCAATTTCACTTCTAACTTCCTTAGCAGCTGTATTATAATTAAAAGAATAATTCTTTTCAGAAATTAGCTCTCTTATATCGCCGCCAGTTTGCCTTGCTATTTCTAATGCAAAGTTCTTTGTATTTTGAAATAGCGAGTAATAAACTATCAATATTTTGCTCATTTGTATTATTTCCTTTCTAAACAACCAACTATTTATTACAATATTCTAAAATTGCTTTATAAATAAAATCACTTAAATCTTCTTCCTTATACTTTTCTGTTTCTCCATATACTAATTTAGCTTCACGATAATACTGTTCCTTCAATTCTAGAACTTCTGAATTTTTAAATATACTTAAATTAAATGGCTCTTCACCTGATAAGTAATCATCTACAGCATTAATAATTTCTTTTAATCTCTGCTGCTTTAATATTAAAGTTTATTAATTTTATCGTAATAATGTAGTGTTCTTGGAGTTATACCTGTTATATATGAAACATCTTTAACAGTTAATAATTGTTTTTTCATTTTAAAACTCTTTCTTTTGTTTGTTTTTAATACTCTATATTGTAAACTATGACGCAAGGTCATAGTCAAGTACTTATTCTAATTCATTTAAAAATTCCACCATAATTTCAATAAATTCATCTGGCTTATCATAGTGTATATCGTGACCTGGAGTGTCAACATTGACTCTTTTCCCCTTTTCTAATAGGCTGACTACACGATCGGTATCTTCATCTGATAAGGCTGCTAATAATAAATCACCATCATAACTAGTATTGGCCTTAATAAATACTGTAGGACTTTTTATTTTTGATAAGACTTCTTCTTGATTATAATCTTCAAACCAGCTGTTATCATAGAAAGTTTCTCCAAATCTTTGATCATAAGGATAGGTTACAACTTCAAACATCCTATTTATTTGTGGTGGTAAATACTTTACATGAACAGGTTCATTAGGGTGCTTTTCATGATAGCTTACTGCACTTTTTGAAATAAAATTCCAAATCTTTTCTCCAAAGATATTTTTCCAATAACTTCTTTCTAAACTATATTTAAAATAATCTTTCTCTTCACTTTGATTTTTAAAATCCTGATATAATTGAAAACCATAAACCCATGCGTAAGTCTTTTCCCTTCTGCCAGCTTCTGTTGCAAAGAAAGGTGAATCTTCAATAACTGTTCCTAAGATGCGATCTGGATAATAGGCAGCCATCCATGCAGCAATCATTCCCCCTGAAGAATGGCCTGAAACAACTACTTTTTCTCCAATTTCTGTATCAATAAATTCTATAAAATCTTTAGCCATTTCTTTAGCTGAGTACTTTTCTACCTTCCATTCTGATTCCCCATGTCCATGACAATCTATAGCATAAACATGATAATGTTTTGATAGTTCCTCTAATACCTTAGCATAATCTTCCCAAGTCATTCCTTGGCCATGTATTAATAAAAGTGGCGTTTTTCCATTATCAGGCCCTTCTCCATAATTTAACAGAGTACCATCTTTTAATTTTATCTGCCTTTCTATAAAACCTGCTTTAGCTATCTTTTTTAATGGTTTCTTAATATAGGTTACATTATTATAAAAATATGAACCAATTATAAATAGTATAATCCCTAAGATTATAATTAATATTATTTTCTTTTTCATATTTACCAATCTCCTATTCTTAAATTACTATTCTGTACATTCTTCTGCATTATAAATTGCTTCTATAAAATGCATTAATTTTTCCTGCTTCATCAAAGCAAGACCTTGACTTTCATCTCCTAAAACCAGCAAACTATCACCAGGAAAAATGTTAAATATCTCCCTAGCCTTTTTAGGAATTACAATCTGCCCTCTTTCACCAACCTTTACTATTCCAAAAACATGCTTTCCCTTTGGCTGAGGACCTATTTTATCTTTATCGTTAGAATAATTCACTAAATCATCTAAACTAACTCCATAAAATTCTGCTAAAGCTAAACAATTATTAATATCAGGAAGACTTTCTCCACTTTCCCATTTTGCAACAGCCTGTCTTGAAACACCAATTTTATCAGCAATTTCTTCCTGAGTATATTTATATTTCTTTCTTAATTTTTTTAAATTCATACTTATCATATTAATCACATCCTTTGATTTAATGATATATTAGTTATTATCTCTATTCAACCAACCAGATATAACAGCAAATGTTATTATTAGTTTACATATATTTATTCATAAAAAAAGAAGAGTTAAGCAACTCTCCTTTTTATCACTATTAATTTAAAGTATGGCCTTTATAATAAATTTCTTCCCATCTTTCTCTTGTTAACAGCATGTTAAGAGCATCTATCATTTCTCCTTCATATTCTAAATCAGCTTTATCAATACTATCTAAAATAAATCCTGCTTTTTCATATACTCTTTGTGCCCTTGGATTGAAGGCATAACCCCCTAAAGTTAACTCTTTTAGATCTGTATTTAAAAAGATATAGTCACGTACTAAGATTGTTGCCTCTGTTCCTAATCTACGGTTTCTTCTCCTAGGACCTATAAGTATTCTAAAATTCATGCTATGTTTAATTTCATCATATTCATTTATGGCTAATTTCCCAACTACTGTATTGTTAGCTTTATCTATAATTACAGGATCAAGGCGGTCAACTTGCTCATTTCTTGTATTATACCAATTTATTAAAAATTCCTTAAATTTATCACATTCCTCTCCCTCAGTTTAAAGTTCTTGACCTTAACATGCTAAAAATATACATATTTTTTATTATATCATAGGCTAAAGCATAGATATATAATAAAAAACTCAGAGCATTTCTACTCTGAGCTAAAAAATGATATTTATAAAATGATGATAAAAGGGGTATCATGTTAGTTATAAGTTTTTATATGTTTAAATCTATTTCTTTTTAATAGCTACTCTCCATACTTCTGGGCCTTCTTCAAGGTATTCCCATTCAAATTTTCCAGCATATTCTGCTGAAAATTGATAGTATAATGGTTTTGGATCATGATCATTTAATAATTCCATTTCTTCACCATTATTCAAATTATTAAAAGTATCAAAAATAACTGCATGTTTATCCTTTGGTTCATAAATACGTGCATCTACTTGTGATTTAAATCTTGACATCTTATTTACCTCCAAAATGAACTTTGTAAATACATAGTATTACTAAATGCCAAGATTTTATGTGATTTGAATCACATCTTTAATTTATTCCATTCTGGTTTTAATTGATTTATCCATTTCATTTCTATTTCCCTACATTTTTCTTTTGTTGGTAATATTACAAAACTTACTGATATTTTATCTCTATTAGCTTTAATCTCTTTCTCAGCTAAAGTTCTCCCCTTTAAATTATATAATCTATCAAATTCTTTTCTTAAGCCATTTTCTGCTCGTCCTACATATTTTACTCCATCTAGATATAGCTTATAACAGCCCATAGATGTTGAGGCCTTTTTGCTAGCTTCTTCTAAGCTTAATGATAAAACCCCTGCTCCTTTTATTTTATCTATTATCTTATTAAACATATTCTCTCCCTTTTCTTTAATTATTTTTTCTATTATTAATTTCTATTTTATAGTTTAATTTCCTTTAAATATTTCTTAATCTATATAAACAACTCAGAGCTTCTGCCCTGAGTTTGTATAATACTATTAGTCTACTTTTGAATAAGGTAAGTTACATATCTAACTATACTCCTTGGGAAAACTTTTCCTCCAAAAGCTATAGTTTTATTCTTGAATCCATGAACTGCAACTACTCTTCCCTTCATTAATTTCTTATATCCGTATTCAGCAACTTCTTTAGCTGTGGCATTTTTTAAGTTCTTAAAAAGGCCTGAACTTTCAAGATTTGCCTTTTCTTCAAAATCTGTTTTTGTTGGTCCTGGGCATAAAGCAAGTACTTTTATATTAGTATCTTTAAGTTCAACAGATAGGGCTTCTGTAAAAGATAGCACAAAAGCCTTAGTAGCATAATACACTGCCATTAGAGGGCCTGGCTGAAAGGCTGCTAGGGAAGCTAGATTCATTATTCTTCCTCTATTTTTTTCTTTCATATCCCTTAAATATAGATAAGTCAGTTTTACTAAAGCCATTATATTAACATCTATCATTTCTTCCTGCTTTTTTAAATCTAAAGAGGCAAACTCCCCAAAATCCCCAAAGCCTGCATTGTTAACTAATATTTCTACTTGTATATTTTTTTCTTTTGTAAACTTATATATTTCCTCTGCTGCTTCCCTTTTATATAAATCCTTAGCTAAAACTTCAGCCTTAATTTTATGTTTTCTTTCTAACTCTTCTTTTAAAGATAATAACTTCTCCTCATTTCTTGCAACTAAAAGAAGGTTATATCCTTCCCTTGCAAATATTTTAGAAAATTCAAGGCCTATACCGCTAGATGCTCCTGTTATTAATACTACATTTTCCATATTATTTCTTCACCTATCTTTAGCATATTTTCATGTATTTTTAGTTTTTATTCTATAAATATTTTTAACTTTTTTATTGTTTCAATTCATTATACTTCTTTTCTACTTATTTTCTTATCTTAAGTATATATTACCATGCTTTTCAAGTGGTTAAAAATAGTTATTATTAATACTATTAATGAGACATTCAAGCAAAATAAATTCAAAAAAAAGAGCCAAGCAATTATTTTACTTAACTCTTTTAACTACTATTTCGTAAGCTTAACAACCGTCTCAGCAGTAGATTGCTTCCAATCAGGCTTCTCTTCTCTTGCCTTCTTGGGCAATCCTTGTATGGGTGGCAGTAAAAAACTTACTTAGTAAGTTTAACAACTACCTCAGCATGAGGAGTATTTGGAAACATGTCCTTAACTATAGTCTTTTCCACTTTGTATCCTGCTGCTGTTAAGTCTCTTAAGTTTTCAACTAAGGTTTTAGGATTGCATGATACATAAATTATTTCCCTGGCATTAAATCTTATTACATATTCTAATGCCTTTGGACTTACACCACTTCTTGGTGGATCTAAAATAATTATATCTGGTTTATCTTTAACTTTCTTAATTGTTTCTGCAACATCTCCTGCTATAAATTCGCAGTTAGTTAAGTTATTTAATTTAGCATTTTCTTTAGCAGCTTCTACTGCCTCTTCTATAAGTTCTAAGCCAACAACCTTTTTTGCCTTAGCTGCTGTTATTTGACCTATTGTACCTGTTCCACAATACAAATCAAATACAACTTTATCATCTGCTTCTCCCATAAAATCTCTAACTATGCTATAAAGGCTTTCTGCTCCCTTAGTATTAGTTTGAAAGAAGGAGAAAGGTGATATTTTAAATTTAAGACCTAATAAGTCTTCTATTATAAAGTCCTTTCCATATAGTAAATTAACCTTTTCTGGAACTACTGCATCTGAAAAGGAGTTGTTTTCTGTATGTAATATAGATACTAATTTTCCCTTATAATTTTGTGATATTAGAATTTCTATATATTCACTTAAATCAAAATCAATTTGACTTGTAGTTACAAGATTAACCATCAATTCTCCTGTATTTATGGCCTTTCTTATAACTAAATGCCTTAAGTAACCTTCTCTTTTCATTACTTTATAGTATGGTAACTTTTTATCTCTAAAATAATCAACTGTTGCTTTTATTACTCTTCTAAAGTCTTCATCAACAATTAAACATTTATCAACAGTTATTATTCCAAAGGACTTTCCCTTCATATGCATTCCAAGGGTTAACTCTCCACCCTTTTCTAAGTCTCCGAAGGTAAACTCCATTTTATTTCTATATTCCCATTGTTCTTGACTACCTACAACTCCTAAGTATTCCCCCATATCTACATTAGCATCTTTAAATAAGTTTTTTACTTCCTCACTTAATAGTTCTAATTGTTTTTCATAAGTTAAATTTTGTGATGTACATCCACCACATACTCCAAAGTACTCACAAGGTGCATCTATTTCATATTCTGCTTTTTCATCAACAGATAATAGTTTAAGTTCAGCATAACCTTCCCTTTTTTTCTTTACTCTACCTGAAACAATTTGTTCAGGAAAGGCTCCCTTAACGTATATTTTCTTTCCTTCTAACTCACCAATTCCAACTGAAGGAAATTCTGTTTTATCAATTTTAACTTGTACTGTACTTCCTTTTCTCATAGTGTCTCCTAATCATTATATTTTAAATTTAGTTTCTCACCTATAGTTTTTTCTAACTTTGTAGAAATTAATACTGGTCTATATAATACATTAACTATAATATAAAGTAAAAATAACATTTTCTCTCTATCTGTAATATAGTATCCTGCTAGACCTATTAAAAAATCAAAAACTACTAATACTAATAAAGCAATAGCAATTGTTATTGCTTGATCTATTATAGATACAAAAGCTTTTTTTAGAAATTTTACAAACTTTCCTTCCTTTTGTATTTTTACACCTTCTTTAAGAATTTCTTCATTTGAGTTTTCATACTTATCAATTTTTTCTAATCCTTCATTACTGCTCAAAATATGCTCCTCCTGTTATTTAGTTCTTTTTAATACTAAAATCATATACTTTTGAATCTAATTTATATAATAAATAATCATCTTTTATAGTTATAATTTCTACCAAACCATCTAAATTACTTTCTATTGTTCCATTTGTATTTTTATTTTTAACTATATCTATAATTTGATTGTTTATTTCAGAGTAATCTCTTTCAGAATTATTAGTCATTGCTTCTGAAAATGCTGCCATTGAAGTTTCTTTAAAATCAAATTTATCTTCGGCTTTTATTTGATCTAAATCTAATTTGAAGCCCATTTTTAAATTAAGACTTCCTCTTGATAAATCTTCACCAAATATTTTAAAACCATAATACATGCTTTCAAGTCTATTTGGTTCTGGATTTAGGTTATCTAAATATATATGATTATCATTTACAGTTTCACCATTTTCTTCTGTTACTTTTTCTTCTTTATTATAGTCTAATCCATAAAATAAAGCTTGTTCTTCCATTCTTACAAGTATTTCTGAGTGAAATTGACTAACTTCATCTCTTGTATAATCTTTAGCCCATTCTCCTTCACCAATAAAAGCTTCTTCCTGCTTATTCTCTGTTTGCGCCTTATTATCAGTTGATTTATCTGCAGCGTCTTTTACTGAATTACTACATCCTGCTATAGATACCGCTAACGTTACACTTACTATAATCGGTAATATTTTCTTTAGCATACTAGTTCCCCCTAGTCTTTCTTTTTTATCTATCAAATTTCAACTTATTATATCACTAAAGGTATTATTTTTAAAGACTTTGTCACATAACTGTCATATTCTAAGGCATTTTAAGGAATACTTCCTAAAAAAATTTTAAATTGTTATTGAATCCTTCAATTTTTCAAATGTCTTTTCTCCTATTCCTTTTACATTTTTTATTTCTTCTATGGATTTAAATGCTCCATTCTTTTCTCTATATTCAATAATACTTTTTGCTTTAGTTTCTCCAATTCCATTTATTTTAGTTAGCTCTTCTAGAGAAGCAGTATTAATATTTATTAGCTTTTCACTACTTTCATTCGTTTCTCCATAAATAATTTCACTTTCTCCTAAAAAATTTTCTTCACTAGAATTTTTATTAGGAATTATTATAAGCTGGTTAGGATTTAACTTAGCAGCTCTATTTATTTTATCTATATTTGCTTCAGATGTAAGACCTCCAGCTTTTTCAATTAAATCTTTAATTATGCTTCCCTCTTCCATTTCGTAAACATCTGGATTTTTTACTTCTCCCTTTATTTCTACTACTATTGTGTTTTTGCTTTCTTTTTCAATAGATAAATCATTTAAAGCATTATAATCTTCTGAAATTGTGCTTACAGATTCTTCAACAAATATATCTTCCATATACTCATCCATAAATACCTTAGACTTATTATCTCTATAAAAGTAAATAGAAAGAACTATAAATATAAAAGCTAAAAATAAAATTATAATATTTCTTATTTTTATATTTTTCAAGTAATTATTCATAGGCCTCCCTCTAATTTTTTTATTATAATTCTTAACCTTTTTTAATAAAAAATAACTGTTTTACTCATTTTTCTTAAGGAAAGGTGGAATAGTATTCATTTTTCTGTTAAAATATTTTCATGTGAGTATAAATACAGATTGATTTGGGAGATATAATATGAGAAAAATATTTGATAATATGTTAAGGGTATTTTTATGTACTATTTTTTTTATTTGTTTTTCAGGGAGCATAATAAAAGCTGAAACTGCTTTACCAGAAGTTTATTCTGAAGGTGCTATTCTAATGGATGGAAAAACTGGAGATATTCTTTATGGTAAAAATGAGCACGTTAAATTTGAGCCAGCTTCTACAACTAAGGTAATGACAGCTTTAGTTGTTTTAGAAAATACAAAGCTTACTGATAAAGTTACAATAGGCATAAACCCTACTCTTGTTGATGGTTCTGCCATAGGAATTGCAGAAGGAGAAGTTTATACTGTTGAAGAACTGTTAATAGGACTTTTATTAGAATCCGGAAATGATTGTGCTGAAGCCTTAGCAGAGCATGTTGCTGGTTCTGTAGAGAAATTTGCAAAAATGATGAATGAGAAAGCTAGAGAAATTGGAGCATTAGATACTACTTTTAAAAATCCTCATGGACTACATGAAGAAGGTCACTTAACAACAGCCTATGATCTAGCTCTTATAATGAATGAAGCAACTAAAAATGAAGATTTTGTTAGAATATCAAGAATAGATGCTCATAAATATGAAAATCACCCCTTTTCTAATGGTGATGAGAAGTGGGCTATAAATAGAAATCAACTCTTTAATGAATATACTTATTATTATGAATATGCCTATACCGGTAAAAATGGTTATACTCCAGAGGCTAACCATACATATACAGCAACTGCACTAAAAGATGGACAACTGTTAGTAGCTGCATTTTTAAATGCTACAGAAAAAGATAACTTTTATTCAAATATAGGACCTTTATTTAACTATGGTTTTGATAATTTTGAAACTGTTAAATTAATAAATAGTAATGAAGTTCTTACTAGCTTAAATATTGATGATGAAAATGTTCTTCCTTTATTATCAAGCAAGGATGTTTATTATACTAAGCGTCGTTTAGAAAGCACTCCTTCTTATAATATTAATTATGATAGTAACTCTATTAATCCAGAAGAAATAGATGTAATTAATAAAGGAGAGGTAATTTTTACTGCTACAGTTAATGTAAATGGAAAGACAGTTTCTTCTATAGATTTATTAAGTGGTGCAAGTTATGAAAACACATCGATATTAAAATTCTTTAAAGACTTAAATTTATTAAATATTGCGCTTTATATATTAATATTAATACTCATACTATATATAATAAGCAGCATAGTCCAATCTATTAGATATAAAAAGGTTAGAAAAAGAAGACCAAAATTTAGAACTAGAACAAGATACAGATAAAATCAGTTAGTAGTGCTGAGTGTGAAGTGTGGAGTTTGGAGTTTGGAGTTTGGAGTTAAGAATTGTACGAATATAAAAAGGAAGATGATTTTTATTCAAGTAAAAATCATCTTCCTTTAATTTTTAAGGGGCTTAGATTCCAAACTTCAGGCTCCAACTCCACACTCCTAACTCCTAACTATATTTCACTCCTAACTGAATTATTTTCTCATTTTTTCTATAAGCTTTTCCATATCTTCTGGAAGTTTCGCTCTAAGACTTAATAGTTCTTTTGTTCTTGGAGATTTAAAGTCTAACCCATAAGCATGCAGTGCCTGCCTATTTATAATTTCAATATCTTCTTCATATCCATATAAGATGTCTCCATATATTGGATGGCCTAAATGACTTAGGTGAACTCTTATTTGATGAGTTCTTCCTGTTTCTAGAAGGCATTCAACTAAATCTCCTTCCTTAAACCTTTCTACAACTTTATAATGAGTTATACTTTCCTGTCCTCTATCATCTACAACTCTTTTTATTGTTCCTTCTTCTTCAGGTCTATATATAGGTAGATTAATAGTTCCCTCTAATTTTTCCATATGCCCATGTACTATTGCAAGATATCTCTTTTGAAAATTATCACTTTTCATTTCCTTAGATAATTCCATATGAGCATATTGATTTTTGGCAATGATTATAAGACCTGATGTATCCATATCTAATCTGCTTACTAGTCTTACTATACATTTTTGATTAGTTTCTTGAAAATAATACATAAGGCCATTAGCCAAAGTTCCAGATTGGTGCCTTTTAGTTGGATGAACTACCATATTTGGCCTTTTATTTACAACTATAATATCTTCATCCTCATAAACAACTTCTATATCCAGTTTTTCTGGGGCAATATTTTGACTTTCTTCTTTATCTAGTTTAATTAAAATATTATCATTTTCCCTTAAAATATAATTCATCTTTACAGCTTTATTATTTACAAATATTCTTTTATCTACTGAAGCCCCCCTTATAAGCCTTGAAGATAATCCTAGATCTTCCTTTAAAAACTCCCTAATCTTCCTACCTTCAAAGTCCTTTGGAACTTGTTTTTTTATTACACTCATAGTACCTCCCAATAAAAATTGACAATTGACCTATGTCAATTGTCAATTGATTAGTTTTCTCCAAAAAGATTGTAATCTGTTCCTAATAAAATTACTATATCGTAATCTGCATACTCCTCATCAGTTTTTTTAGAGAATTTATCTATCTTTATATCTCTTGATATTAAATTTTTATAATCATTATTTGCAAGTTGAATTACACTTTCTTCTGTTGGATTTCCATTTCCAATATCAACATTTACATAACCTAAAGAAATAAGTTCATCTCTTGCATTTCCAGCTAAACCATTTATTTGTGTTCCATTTAAAACTAATATTTTTATATCTTCTCTTTTGATTGAACTTGTTAATACAGAATCTGCTTCATTTTCAGAATTAATAGCATTAATTAATTCTCTATTCATATCATTATAGACTACATAAAAAGATTGTCCATATATATCTTCATTTACTCCTTGCAATGTATTCATTACTATATCCGAAGAATTAAGCTTAATTATTTTTAACGCTAAAGAAGTCATTGTTTTTGAATCCATATTTGTTCTTACATTTTCACTTATAATATTAAGAATTTCAGGAATTTTTAAAACTATTGATGGACTTAATGATTTTTCAACTAGTTTTTTCATTAGAGCATGTTGGTTGCTTATTCTGCCTATATCACCATCTGCAAGCCCAGTATCATCATTATTTTTTCTCCATCTAAAGAATTCCTCAGCTTTTTGTCCATCTAAATGCACCGTTTCTCCTGCATTAAAATGTATGTGTAAATCTTGAGCATCATCATCATAATACATATCCTGCTCTATATACATTTCCACTCCACCTAATGCATCTACAATATTTCTAAAAGCCTCATAATCTACTTCTACAATATAATTTATCCTTGTTTCTAATAAACTTTCAACATGTTTTATTATTTCTTCCTGCCCACCTATAGCATAGGCAGAATTTATCTTCCAATATCTTTGATATTCTCCAGTATCTAAATAGGCATCAACTTCAATTAGAGTATCCCTTGGTATTGATACTACATTTACCTTCTTTGTATTTGGATTGTAATTTACTAACATTATAGTATCAGTTCTTCTTGCAGAAGTATTATATTCATTTTCTACATCACCGATATCCATACCTAATAAAAGTATATTAACTGGTTCAGTAGAAGAAGCTGGTTCTACTGCTTCTCCCAAAGTATTAGTTTTAAGACCATTTAAAAAGGAATAAACATAACCAATAGTTCCTAAAATGATTACCGAAATTATTGAAACTATAGTAAATATTATTCTCCTTCTTTTTTGTTGTTTTTTTCTTTTTATCGCCTCAAGCCTTCTTCTCTTTTTTCTTTCTGCTATAGCACTACTATCATTTCTTCGAAGATTTTCGTTGTTATCCATTTTTACCCCACTCCCAATTTTGTCTTATTAAATAGTGTCTTTATTTAGCAATAAATAATTTCTAGCCTTTACACTATTTATATTAATAGGAAATCCCTTATCTAATAGATATTTAAGACTATGTGTTAAACAATTTAAAAGCCCTTCATTTAAATCTTTAAAAGCTGTTTCTCTTAATTTTTCTATTCCATTAAAATTTCTTCCAGGCTCTATCATATCGGCTATATATATGATTTTCTCTAACTTAGTCATATTTTCTTTTCCTGTTGTGTGCCATCTCATTGCACTTAAGATTTCTTCATCTTCTATTTTAAATACTTCCCTACCTAAAATTGGGGATACCATAGCATGCCAAAGTTCTGGTGCCTTTTCCTCATCTGCTGAAAGGACTATATTATTTTTTTCTATTAATTCCTTTAAGTCATATATAGTCATATTTTTAGCTATATCATGGCCTAAGGCAGCTATCTTTGCTTTTTCTATATCTATATTATTAATTTCTGCAAGCTTAATTGCTGTTTCCATTACTCTTAAAGTATGGTTATATCTATTTTCAAGTAAATTTTCTTTTAGATATTGTTTCATTTCATCTATTGTAAGCATATAATTCTCCTCAAATATAATTTATTATAATCTCATCTTATTTATATATTCTATTTTCTATTATAAAATCAAGAACTCCCTTTGGAAGAAAAAAATCAACCCTTTTTCCTTCTTTTATTCTTTCTCTTATCATAGATGATGAAATTTCTAAATTAATTATATCTAAAAATTTTATATTTGTATTAAATTTAATATTAATTTTATTTTTCTGATTTATTAAATCTTTATCATTATATCCAGGCCTATTAAAAACTACAAAATTTGAAAGTTCAAATATTTTACCTGGATTATTCCACTTTTCTATATCCATTAGGCAATCTGCACCAGTAATAAAATAAAGCTTATTATCTTCGCATTTAAAGTGTTCTAAAGTTTCATGGGTATAACTATACCCATTTTTTAATATTTCATAATCGCTTACTTCAAAATCCTCAAAGCCTTCTATAGCTCTTTTTACCATTTCATATCTTAAGGAAGCCTCTAAAATATCTTCGTTCTTTTTATGAGGAGGACTTCCTGCCGGCATAAATATTACCTTATCTAATTTAAGTTGCAATTTAGCTTCATATGCAATATATAGGTGAGCTAGGTGGACTGGATTAAAAGTTCCACCTATAATTCCTATTTTTTTCATATATTTATACCTTTATGGTAACTCTATCTTTGGCTTTTTTGAGGATTTTCTATAAAGAACTATTTTGCTTCCTATAGCTTGAATTCCTTCACATCCTAGCTTTGAACATATTTCATCTGAAACTTCTCTTGCAGCTAAACCGCTATTTTCTAAAACCTTTATTTTTATTAATTCTCTTGCTTCTAAAGCATCATCTATCTGCTTTAAAAAATTTTCTTCTACTCCATACTTTCCTACTTGAAATATTGGATCCATATTATTTGCAAGACCTCTTAAAAAGGCTCTTTGTTTGCTTGTTATCATTAAACTTCTTCCTTTCCTGTTACATAATATATTCAAATTCAAAATCGTTAAGTCTTACTATATCTCCATCTTCAATTCCCATATCTCTAAGTTCATCTAATATTCCCTTATTTCTTAATACTTTATGGAAATATCTTAAAGAGTTAACTTCATTAACATTTACTGCACTTAATAATCTATCAACAAAGCTTCCAGATACAACAAATACTCTATTTCCTTCTTCTCCATCTTCTATATTTATTTCATAAGTAAATCTCTTTTCTTCTGGAATAAATCTTTCTTCTTCTGGTATTTCTAATTCTGTTACTGGAATTTCTGTAAGCATTCTAGCTGCTTCTTTAATAACTTCATCTACTCCTTGTTTTGTAGCAGCAGACATCTTATAAACCTTATCAAAGCCTAACTCATTAACTTTTTTCTTAAAGTTTTCAAAAACTTCTTCATCATATAGCATATCTGCCTTATTAGCAACTACAATTTGTGGTCTATCCCAAAGTTTTACCGAATATTTCTTAAGTTCTTCATTTATTTTAACAAAGTCTTCAAATGGATCTCTACCTTCTATACCTGAGATATCAACAATATGAATAAGTATTCTTGTTCTTTCTATATGTCTTAAGAATTCTAAACCAAGACCTATACCTTCAGCTGCACCTTCTATTATTCCAGGAATATCAGCCATAACAAAGGAATTTATTCCTTCTACCTTAACTACTCCTAAATTTGGTACTAAAGTTGTAAAGTGATAGTTTGCTATCTTTGGTTTAGCTGCAGTAACAGTAGATAACAATGTAGATTTACCTACATTTGGGAAGCCTACAAGACCTACATCGGCTAATAATTTTAATTCTAAAGTTAACCATCTTTCTTCTCCTGGCATTCCTGGTTCTGCAAAGTTTGGCGCCTGTCTTGTTGGAGTACAGAATTTGCAGTTTCCCTTTCCTCCTTTTCCACCTTTAGCAATTACAAACACATCATCTTTATGAGAAAGGTCTGCTATTATCTTTCCTGTTTCAAAGTCTTTTATTATAGTACCCATTGGTACCCTTATGTATAGGTCCTTTCCATCTCTTCCATAACATTTTGATCCTTGACCATTTTCACCATTTTCAGCTATAAACTTCTTCTTATATTTAAAATCTAAAAGAGTTGTTAGTCCTGTGTCTACTTGGAATATAATATCACCACCACGACCCCCATCTCCTCCATCTGGACCACCTAGAGGTACATATTTTTCTCTTCTAAAAGAAATGGCACCATTCCCACCATCCCCTGACTTAACAAATATTTTCGCCTTATCTATAAACATAAACTCACCTATCTTTCTAAAAATAACTCTTAACTTATTATTTATATTATTTCAATAATTTATATCCTTTATTATAACATAAGAAATATATTTCTTATTATTACAAATGGGCAATTGACAATGTACAATGAAAAGGAATTATCTATTGTCAATTGCCCATTACTACTATTACAAAATAAAGCACCCTCAACTTAGGGTGCTTTATTTAATAAATATTATTCTGCTATTGCTTCAACATCTACAGGGTAAATGCTTACTTTCTTTTTATTTCTACCCATTCTTTCGAATTTAACTATTCCATCTTCCTTAGCAAAAAGAGTATCGTCTCCACCCTTACCTACGTTTAGACCTGGATGAATCTTTGTTCCTCTTTGTCTAACTAAAATATTTCCAGCTAAAACGAATTCTCCATCAGCAGCTTTAGCTCCTAATCTTTTAGATTCAGAATCTCTACCGTTCTTAGTGCTACCGCCACCTTTTTTATGAGCAAATAATTGAAGGTTCATTATTAACATACTAGTACACCTCCTCTTTAACCAATCTTATATATTCACCGTCTTTTTTTGTTCCAAAATTTAATTTTATAGATTCTATCACACTTTCAATACTTTTTTCAAAAGTTAAAAGTAAAAGCTGACATTTATCTATATCTTCGGATTTAAGATTTGATAGATTTAAGTATAAATATCCATCTCTAATTTCATAATTGGTCTTAATTCCTAGCACTTCTTCGATTCCTATAACTACACTTTGTGATAGCACAGAAACTGAATTACAAATTAAATCGTAAAGCCCAGAGGCCTTTTTCATTTCTGCTTGGGATAAAGCATGACCAGATATCTTAAATCCAACTGTTGAATTCTCTTTTCTTAAAATTTCTATCTTAATCATAGTAATTAAGCTTCAATCTTTTCAACTACTAATTTAGTGTATGGTTGTCTGTGTCCGTTCTTTCTTCTATAATCCTTCTTTGGCTTATATTTGAAAACTACAACTTTCTTAGCTTTGCCTTGAGCAAGAACTTTAGCAACAACCTTAGCTCCTTCTACAACTGGTGCACCAACTTTTAAAGTTTCACCATTAGAAACAGCTAATACTTCTGTTAATTCAACTGTTGAGTCAACTTCAGCGTTAAGTTTTTCAACGAATATTACGTCTCCTTCTTTAACTCTGTATTGTTTTCCTCCAGTAGCTACTACTGCGTACATTAAAACACCTCCTCTATTTACGGTCTCGCCAACCAAGGTACAAAGTTCGAAACTTTGTTTAGAAAAAAACCTCTTATGTGCGGTTTAACATCTGATATTGTACCACATTATTATGTAGCTTGTAAAGAAAATTATTCATATTTTTCTGGCTGATTAATTTTATACATTTTTAAATTTTCTTTTTGATTATTAAAGATTAATGGTTCTACTTTATATCCTTCAATTCCATCAACAAAATTTAAATATATCTCTTTATCTAAAGCATCAATATTCTTTAGAAAAGCAAAAATATCTCCCCTTACTACTTCTTCATAGTTTCTATCTAATTCTATATAAAAGGAAGTTATTGAACTCTCCTCTAAGGATTTAATTATCTTATTTCTTATTAAATTTTCTATATAGGATATTTTTAAAACATATCCTTCACTATTACATCTTTTACAAGGTTCTTCTAAATATTCATAAATAGATTTTCCCCTTCTTTTTCTAGAAATTTGAACAAGATCTAAATCCGTAAAAGGAAATACCTTAACATTGCCTTTATCCTCACTTAGCGCTTCCTTTAATTCTTTCATAACTTCAACTTTTTGCGAAAAATCTCTCATAGCTATAAAATCTACTATTATTATTCCTGCTAGATTTCTTAGAAGTATTTGCTTTCCTATTTCCCTTGCAGCTTCTATGTTTGTTTCCATAATAGTTTTATTAAAATTATTTCCTTTTATATTTTTAGCACTATTGACATCTATAACGTACATTGCTTCTGTTTTATCTATTACAATATTTCCACCACAATTTAGAGCAACCTTTTTATGTCTTAATTTAAGTATTTCCTTTTCTATATTATAAAAATCAAATAGACTTCTTAGGCCTTCATATTTTTCTAATTTTATATTTTCATATTTATCAACTAGATTTTTAATTTCTATATAGTCATCTTCATTATTTAAGATAATTTTACATTCATTATTTAAGTTTTCCCTTATAACCTTGTTTAAAATTATATTTTCTCCATAAACCTTACCTAATTTTAAACTATAGTTTAATTTATTTATAAGGTTACTTATTTCAAAAAAGATTTCTTCTCTTTCTAGAAAAATATCTTCTTCACTAGCATGAACTGCTTCTGTTCTCACTGTTATTCCATATCCATCAATATCTTTTAAAATACTTTTAATTCTTTCTTTTTCCTCTTCACTATTAATTCTCTTTGAAAAACTTATTCCCTTTCCTCCTAAGGTTAAAACTAAATATCTTCCTGAAATACTAATATTTCTGCTAACCTTTGCTCCCTTATTATTAATAGGTTCTTTAATTATTTCAACTAATAGTTCATCACCTTTTTTTATTCCTTCCTCCTTTAGTTCCCTACTATAATACATATAAGCTTCCTTATTTAGTCCAATATCTATAAATATAGAATTTATTGCAGGGACTATGTTTTTAACCCTTCCCTTATAGATTTCTCCTATATTAGGAGCTTCACTTATATCTTCAACAAAACATCTATTTAATTTTCCTTTATCTTTTATTGCAATTCTTAATAAATCATTGTTTCTCTCAACAAAAATTTCCCTCATAAGCTCACTTCCTAAATTTAATATTTTGCAAGCAAAATCTTTAAAGTTCTTCACACTTTATACTATTCTAGCACAGTAAAATTCAATTAACAATTACAAGAAAAAAAGCCTGCTAAAGCTTTTTTAAGCAGACTCTTTTATTTATTAATCATTTCAATATATTCATAAATCAAAATATTTCCGTAAGCTTTAAGAGCTTCTATTAACTCATCTTCATTTAAAATATAAATTAAATGCATGTCATCATCTAATACGTAAAAAGTATTAAATTTATTTCTATCTACTAAAGATAAAACATTAACTAATCCTTGATTATAATAAACTGATATAGTTTTATTTTCTATATATTTGTTTTTTAAAAGTCTTTTTCTTTTTTTTATAATGTTTCCCATAGTTATATACATATAGGTTTTTCTCTCTATTTGAGTAATATAGAAAATTATCAATGCTGCAATAAGCATACTTATATTTATTTTTTTAAACCAAAAATATATGTATATATCTGTAAGTATAAATACCATAGCAATTATATAGCTTGTACATATTATTATCTTTTGAGATTTTTTAAAAATATATTTCTTTGATAATATTATTTCGAATATTCTAGAACCGTCTAATGGATAAGCGGGTAATAAATTAAAAAATGCCAAGCCTATATTTAACTTTGCACTTGTTATTAAAAACTCCCAAGTATAATTTAAATAAAATAAATAAAATAGTACAGCAATAATTATATTTAACATAACCCCTGCTAAATACACTATTATCTTTTCATTATCCTTTAATGAATCAATCTCTGAGAGTTCCGCCTTTACACCAAAAATATGAATTTCTAATTTATGAAATTTACATCCATATTTTAATGCAATAAACATATGAGCAACTTCATGTAATAGTACCCATAAAAGTGCAAACAATAACATATTATTACGGATACAGGCTAATAGAATTAAAGTTATTTCCGCTACTATTTTCTTTGTATCTTTTTTCATTTATATCTCCCTAAAAATTGCTCTTTATCTAACAATCACCTTCTACTTTTCATTATTTATTTATAATTTTAATTGGTATCTTTTTGTAAATTAAACTCCTTTATAAAACCATTATACTTTTCTTGAAAAACTTCCATAATCGCCTCTGTATCTATTCCTATTTTTTCTAAGTTCTTACTAATGGTTTTATAATCATAAGTTCTATTTATTTCTTTTTTTATCATGGTATATATGTTCTTAGCTTCAGGATTGGGAGTTATTTTTAGAGAAAATAATCCTGATAATAAAATTAGTGCTATTACTGTTTTTATAATTAGCTTTTCTAAAAAAGTAATTGACTTCTTCTCATTTTTTAATGAAGAATAGATTTGTCCTTTATAACTATATCCGTAATTATTTCTTTTCCTAGGATATATATCTCCCTTTTCATTTTTTCTCTCACTATTTTTACCTATTTTAACTTTTACCCGTTCTTTTAGTTTATTATAATAATCACTATATTCATTTGCATATTTAATCAATCTATCACCTCATTTCTCAATATTGTATTTATATTTTTTTTCTATATATTTTATGCTAGATATAATTCAAATTATTGATAGTAATATAAAAGAGAGTTATTTACAAAGTTTTTGTAAATAACTCTCTTTTATTAAAATCTTAATTTTTTTCTTCTCATTCCTACATTTATTGCCAATCCTAATGACATTACCGTTGTTAAAAGGGAAGTTCCACCATAACTAATAAGTGGCAAGGTTATACCAGTAATCGGCACCAATCCAATATTCATACCAATATTCTGAAGGATTGCAAATAAAAAGTATGATACTAATCCCACACAAATAATTGAACCAAAGGTATCCTTTGCCGTTCTTGCAATTGCAATCATTCTATAAATTAGTATTCCATATAATAGAAGTAAAAACAAACATCCAACAAGGCCCCATTGTTCTCCTACACTAGAAAATATAAAGTCAGTTTGTACCTCTGGAACATATTGAGCTGCATATCCAACTGAGTTTTCTTTAGATGTTGAGCCCTGAAGTCCTAGTATTCCACCATTTCCAATGCTTATTAATGCATGTCTTAATTGATAGCCTGATTCAGACATGTCAGCCTCTGGATTTAAAAAAGAAGTTAGCCTTTTCTTTTGATAGGAATGTATTATATCTAAATTAAAAACTAATACAATAGCTACTGCTAAAGCCGAAAATCCTACAATAAAAAATCTAATATCAAGTCCTGCTATAAAGAAAATACCAACAACAATAAAAAATAAAACCATTGTCATTCCCATATCTGGTTGAATAACAATAAATATGGCAGGAATAACCGAATAAAATGCCATGGTGAAAAAGTTTTTCCATTCATTTATACTTCCATTCATATCCTCTAAAGTTTTACCAAGCATCATAATAGTTGCCATCTTAGCTACCTCTGATGCTTGAAATGACAAAGGTCCTAATCTTATCCATCCTCTAGCTCCATTTATATCTGTACCTATAAACATAGTTATAATCAAAAGAAATATGGATCCCCAATAAAATAATGGAGTATATGCCTTTAGCAAAGTATAATCTATGGCAATAACAAAATATAAAGCTACAAGTACTACAACAAACCATAATGACTGCCTAATCAAAAAAAGATTGCCGTATTCCGCATGACTTGCTAAATATATATTTATTATTCCAAAAATCATCAAGGTGATTAAAGAAAATAGAATTGGCTTATCTATTTCTTTTAAAAGTTTAAGATTTAATTTAAAATGTGATAACATAACTCACCTCCGTTACTAACCTAAAAACTATTATATATAATATTTTAGCTAATTAAAATAACTTTAATAAAATATTAATTAATATTTTATTTCCATTTAACAATGATTTTGAAAAATAAAAAAAGAAGATGTTATCTAACAAAAGTCGATAAACATCTATATTATTAATTACTTAATTAAATATCTATTTAATTTTTCAATCTTTCTAAGACACATCTTACACTTTGAATAATAAATTATTTTACATTTTTAATAGGAATATTAGCTACTAATGCCGGACTATTTCCATCTATAGTTTCAGGCTTACTTACTGCTATTTCTACATCATCAGAATCTATTTCAATATATTTAGATATTACTTCTAATATTTCGGTTTTTATTTTTTCTAGGGTTTCATGAGGTAAATCCCCTCTATCGTGAATAAGTATTAACTTTAATCTATCCTTTGCAACCTCTTTAGGCGTTGGTTTATTTGAAAATCTTCTAAAAAAATCCACCTTCACTTCCCCCTTTAGCGTTTAAATATTTTTTTCAATACAGCAAAAAATCCTTCACCACCAACATTTAAATCTAATAGTGGTACTTTTTCTCCTGTTATCCTTCTTGCAATATTCTTAAATGCTTGTCCTGCTAATGCCTTATCATCAAGAACTATTGGTTCTCCTTTATTAGTTGAAATAGTAATACTCTTATCATCAGGTACAACTCCTAAAAGTTCAACTGATAAAGTTTCTATTATATCAGAAACATCTAGCATATCTCCCTTTTGAGCCATTTCGTAATTTAATCTATTAACAATAACTGAATGATCTTCTAAGCCTTTTGCATCAAGTTTACCAATAACTCTATCAGCATCTCTTACTGATGTTATTTCAGGATTTACAACTACTACTGCCTTATCTGCTCCTATTACTGAATTTTCGAAACCTTGTTCTATTCCAGCTGGGCAATCTATTAAAACATAATCAAAATCTTCTTTTAATTCATTAACTAGCTTAAGCATATCTTGTGGTCTAACATCATCTTTGTCCTTAGTTTGAGCTGTAGGCAATAAGAAAAGATTTTGATATCTTTTATCTTTTATTAAAGCTTGCTTAAGTCTGCATCTATTTTCAAAAACATCTGTTATAGTATATACTATTCTGTTTTCTAAACCCATTAAAACATCTAAATTCCTTAGGCCAGTATCTCCATCGACAACTACTACTCTTTTTCCTAAAGCAGCTAATGCTGTACCTAAATTGGCTGTTGTTGTAGTTTTTCCAACTCCACCTTTACCTGACGTAATTACTATAGAAATTCCCATTTTATACTCCCTCCAACGCTAAATATATTTCTTTGGTAAATAAGGTTCAACTACTATAGTATCCCCTTTAATTTTTGCTAATTCTGGATATGATGGCTTAACTCCATCTTCTGGTGCCCTTGTTAAAATATCCGCTATTTGTAATATTTCAGGTTGTAAATTAATTGCAGAAACAATAGCCTTTCTATTTCCCCCAACACCTGCATATACATGACCTTTAATACTTCCTAAAACAATAATATTCCCGCCTGCGTATACCTCTGCTCCATTGTTAATATCACCTATAATCACAATATTGCCGTGGTATTTAACAAGCTGACCGCCTCTTATAGTCTTCTTTATAAATTTTGTTTTTCCTTCATATACACCATTAAAAATTTTATTTTCATTTTTTTCTGCTGTTAATTCTTCAAAAGTACAATCCTTTATTTGTATTTCTTCAAATAAAAGATCCTTTAATTTTTCAATTTCAACTTCACTAAAGCTTTTTAAATTTGAAATGATATTAATAGTAGAGCCCTTATAAAAACTCTTTCCCGAAGACAACTTACTTAATAAGGCTTCTAACATTTCATTAAAACTTGAAAATTTATCTATATAAATTTTTGCATTAATTCCATCCTTAGTGCCTTTTATCTGTATTCTATCATCCTTCATTGGTTTCCCTCCACCAATACTTGTCATAGATATGAAATTATATCTTATAAATATAATTATACTCTTAAATTATATCACATAACAACATATTTTTACATATTTTATAATTAAATTATATAAAAGTATATTAATCCTAAAATTTTAATTTATTTAGACATAATTTAAATTTAATAAAATTATTTATTATATATTAACTTAGATTATAGATAAAAAAGCGTAAATATAACTTAACAAAGATAATAGGATATGCTTATTAGCATATCCTATTATCCTAGTCTGTTTATTCACACTTTTCTATTGTTCTGCATTTTCTGTTGTAGTAGTTGTTTCTTGATTATCTAGTTTTATAGAATCATCTTTATTATCTTTTAAAGGTGATTCTAAAACATATTTTTTAAAAGATTCAGACTTTGAACCATAGTTAGGATCAATTTTTAATAATTCATCCTTAAAGTAAGCTTCATAAATTGCTTTATGAATAGTAGCAGCTTCACTACCTCTACTTCCATCGTAGATTGTTGAAAAGATTGCTATTTGCGGATTATCTAGAGGTGCCATACTTATGTAATTACCATATGCTTTTCGGCCTTGTTTTCTATAAACTGCATCATCGTTTGCAAAGTCCGCAGTTCCTGTTTTACCTCCAACTTTTATTGGAAAGTTTGCAAAAGATTGATAAGCTGTACCATTACTTGGACTTGTATTAACTCTGTACATTCCATCTTTAACGGCTTGTAAAAACTCTTCTGGTATATCTAATCTATCAACAACTTCTGGTTTAAATTCTTTAATAACCTCTCCTGTTGGTGACGTTATTTTATCAACTAAGGTTACTTTATATCTTACCCCTCCACTAGCTAAAGTAGCAACATAATTTGCCATCTGTAATGGAGTAAAGTTATTCATCCCCTGTCCAATAGCGCTGTTTACAATTTGTCCTTCTGTTGTAATTTCTGATGCCATATTATTTACAATATAATAAGCAATTGCATCACCAATTACACCTGCTTCTTCATCAAGATCTACGCTTCTTCTATTAGAAGCTTCTTCAACATTTGCCTTATATGCATCCGAAACTTCCATTATCTTCTTAATATAAGGAATTAGACTTGCTGAAAATTCTGTATTGTTAGTTACCTGCTCATCAGTTCCTATTTTTAATAAGGCAGCTTTCATTTCTTCTTTTAATACAGTTTTAGCTTCCTTAAGCTCATCAGAATCATTTTCATTATCACTTATATCAAAAGGTATGAAACTATACATATAATAGTTTCCTGCTTTTAAAGCATTTACTATTTCAAACATTGGATTATCAGCTATAGTTTTTCTCCAAGATTTAAAATTATAAACTTGCCCAAAGTTTTCTTCAATTTGAATTCCAGTAGATGGATTATCTGTACCAAATTCAACTCCTAATCCAAACTTATAAGCATATTTCGCTAAATTATCTAAATCTTCAATTTCTCCTCCATAATTCTTCCATAATCTATATCCCATTTCATAGAAAAATACGTTTGAAGATACTTCTAAGGCTTTTCTTACATCTGTCGGACCATTTGCATGACCTTCAAAATTCCTAAGCACTTGCCCTGTTTTATCCCATGTACCATTAGTGTCATTTATATATTCATAAGGAGATACAACACCCTCCATTAAAGCAGCTATTGCAGTAAGAGGTTTAAAAGTTGAACCTGGAGGCAACAGCCCTTGAGTAGCATAATTAAAGAATGGCTTAGGATAAACATCTATTCCATCATACCTTTTTCCTGTTTCTTCATTTACAGGGAACAACTCATCAATATTTCCCGTAGCACCAGTTCTTTGCATATATTCTTTAGCAAAGCTTTCTATATCAGGAGCAAAATATGCTTTATATTGTTCATCTGTTAATCTTCCAGGTATAGAGAAAATATTTGGATCATAGGTTGGATAACTTACCATAGCAATTACCCTGCCAGTATTTACTTCTATTGCTACTACAGCACCTCTTGTAGCATTAGCAGAAATACCTTGACGCATTATTCGTTCCATAGTATCTTTCATGGCTTGTTCTGCTGCATATTGAACATTTTTATTTATAGTTAAATGAATATTATTTCCTGGATAAGAATCTAGCTTAAATAATTCTTCAGTAATCTTACCCTTTGAATTTACCTTAACTGTTGTTCCACCTTTTGTTCCTCTTAATTGGTCTTCAAAGGCTGATTCAATTCCTGCAACGCCAATTAAATCTGTAGAAGCATCATAACCTCTTAATTCGTAATTTTCCTCATTTGAACTATTTATTTTAGATAAATATCCTATAGCTGCAGAAGCTAAATTATTATAAGGATAAAATCTTATTGGTTCTATAACTACATCAATTCCAGGTAAATCATTTGATTTCTGATACATTATAAAAGCAGTATCTTTTTTAATATTAGTTGCTATATCTACGGATCTAGATCCTTGGAAACTAGATATTTTTATAGCATCTTTTACTACTACATAACTTCTTATTTTCTCTAGAGAATATCCGTTTTCTACTAACTCATCAAATATTTCTTTTCCTGATTTATCTTCGTAGCTTTCCATTTTTTCATCATAAGCTTTAAGTCTTGCTTCATAAGCTTCATCACTTTCGCCTTCTTCTTGAATAGGCTTTTTATTTATAGCTTCTTCTAGGCTATATAATTTTACTAATTCATAGAAGGTTTCTTCAGCTGATATTTTTAATAATTCATTATTAACTTCTTCAATTTGTTCTTCTGTTAATTCTTCTTTATTGCCTGGAAATAATTCCTTTTCAATTTTTTCATTTAATCCTCTATCTCTTTTAAATCTAACTTCAAGAGTTTTCTTAGTTTCTACATCATCTGTTTTAAAATCAAAATAGAACTTTCCGCTGCTATCTATCTTTAAAAGCAAATCATCTTCAACTTTTTCATTATTATCAGATAATATTTGAAAAACTTCATCCATTGTTTCATAAAAATATTCGCTATCATCACTAGGTTTAGTATAAGTTAAAGTATAGGTTTGAATATTAGTTGCTAATACATTACCTTCACTATCATAAATCTTTCCTCTTGGAGCTTTTTCTGATATAAATCTAGTTGAACCTACATCGGCCTTTTCTTTATATTCTGCATGTTTATAAACTTGAATATATAGAAGCTTTAAAATAATAGCTGAGAAAAGTATCCCCATTATAATATTTAAAACAGTATATCTTGAAATTTTTTTCTTCTTTTTAGGTTTATTTACTATCATTTAAACCTCCATTGATTTTTCTCATATTCATTATTACAAAGCTTAAAAACATAATTATATCCAAATAACATAAATATACTTCCATATAGAGCTGAAAATATTCCTATCTTTATATCTATGGTTTTTCCCAAGATTTTAAAAACAATGAATATAATAAATACTTTTAATATGTATATAAATATAGAAGAAATTACAGGTATTAATCTTTTTTCCCTATAGATATTTTCTCCTATAATCGCTGCTAACAAGCATACAAATAAATTTATAAAACTATTAATTCCAAACCCGTTATAAAAGTATATATCCTGCAGAATTCCAGAAAAGGCTCCTATAAAAACAGCTTCTTCTCGCCCATTTATTATAGAATAAGCTAAGGCAAAAATAAAAAGTAGTTTAGGGTATGCACCATTAACAGCTAAAAAAGGCATAAGTGCATTATCAAATATTAATAATATAATTGAAATTAAAATAACAAGCCACTTTTTCATTTTTCTACCCTCTAATTTTCATATTTTATATCTCTTGTTTCCTTCGGAACAACAACAAAAATTTCTTCCAGCTTATTAAAATCTACATATGGCTTTACAATGGCTTTTTTCATAACCTTAACTTCATCAGTTTCAACTGAAATAACTTCTCCTATTCTAATTTCTTTAGGATATATTTGTCCAAGACCTGATGTTAATATAACATCTCCCTCTTTTATTGCTGAATTTATTGGTAAGTTTGTAACAACAGCTAAATTCTCACCATTATAATTCTTATAACCACTTAGTATCCCTGTAGTTTCTCTTGTACTATCTACCATTACTGCTACGGAAATATTTTCACTTATTAAACCTTCGACCATTGCCCAATTAGTTCCTACACTTGTTATTTTACCAACTAATCCTTTATCTGAAATAATGGCCATGTCCTTTGCAAGTCCATCTTTTTCTCCCTTGTCTATAATATATCCTTTTGAAAAACTTTCACCACTATAACCTATAATCTCACTACCTATATAAGTATAATTATTTTTTGAAGCTGCAAAGTTTAAAATCTCTCTTAGTCTGTTATTTTCTTCTTTAAGTTTATCATACTCTATTAGTTTATTTTTTAACTCAATATTCTCTTTAGTTAATTTTTTATTTTCCTCTTTTACTTCAGAAAAATTAAGAAAAAAATCTACTGTTGTTTTTAATTTATTATTTATATTATGAAGAACTTTTTGTAGGGGATTAGTTAAAGTTGCTACACCACTTGAAGCAGCACCTTTTTGGGCATTATTAGATGTATATATTATTAATCCTAAAAATGTAACTGACAGTACTATAATAGTTACTGCCAGTTTATTTTTAAAAAACTTCATTATTATCCTCTTTGGCTCCTGCTTAATTCATCAAAATCATCTAATGCCTTACCTACTCCTAAAGCTACGCAATCAAGTGGTGATTCTGCAATATGAACAGGCATATTAGTTTCTTTATTGATTAACATATCTAATCCCCTAAGAAGAGCTCCACCGCCAGCTAACATTATTCCTTTTTCCATTATGTCTGCTGATAATTCTGGTGGTGTTTTTTCAAGAGTTGTTTTAATAGCTTCGATTATCGCATAAACCGGCTCCTTTAACGCTTCTCTAACTTGATCTTCTGAAATAGTAACTGTCTTTGGAAGACCAGTTATCATATCTCTACCCTTAATTTCCATTGTTCTTTCTTCATCATCTACTTTATAAGCTGAACCTAATTCCATTTTAACTTGTTCTGCTGTTCTTTCACCAACCATTAAATTAAATTCTTTTTTTATGTAATTAATTATTGATTGATCTAATTCGTCTCCAGCAACTCTTAAGGATTTGCTTGTTACAATTCCTCCTAAAGAAATTATTGCAACTTCAGTTGTACCACCACCAATATCAACTATCATGCTGCCTGTTGGTTCCCCAACTGGAAGTCCTGCTCCTATTGCAGCAGCCATTGGCTCTTCCATTAAAACAACGTCTCTTGCTCCTGCAAATTTTGCTGCTTCTTCTATTGCTCTTCTTTCAACCTCAGTTACTCCAGACGGATAACAAACTATAATTCTTGGACTTGTAAAAGAACTCTTGCTAGTTACCTTTTCAATGAACTTTTTAAGCATTGTTTGAGATACATCAAAATCTGCTATTACTCCATCCTTTAATGGTCTTATTGCAACTATATTGCCTGGAGTTCTACCAATCATTAATTTTGCTTCTGTTCCGACTGCTAAAGGCTTTCTTGTTGTTGTATTTATAGCAACAACTGAAGGTTCATTTAAAACTATACCTTTTCCCTTGACATACACTAAAGTATTTGCTGTTCCTAAATCTATCCCCATGTCTTTATTTCTACTGAATAATCCCATTTGAATTCCCCTTTCGCTTATATTATTCCTTTTTCTTTTAAGCTTATAAATTTCTCATTTCCTACTATAATATGATCTAATAGATCGATTCCTATTATTTTGCTACATTCCTTTATTCTAAGTGTTATATTTATGTCTTCCTTACTTGGAGTAGGATCTCCTGAAGGATGATTATGGCAAATTATAATACTTGAACTGCTTTTCTTTAATGCTTCGTTAAATATTTCTCTTGGATGAACTATTGAAGTATTTAAACTTCCTTTAAAAACATCTTTTACTCCTAATATATTGTTTTTCGTGTCAAGCATTATCAATTTTAAAATTTCCTGCTTTAAATTACACATCTCATTTATTAAAAGATTTGCTACATCCTTAGGAGAAGATATTCTTTCGTTATTTTTTATTACTCTAAGGCTATTAAATCTTCTAAATAATTCTCCCATAGCTAAGATTTGACTTGCTTTTATGTTCTTTATTCCTTTTATTTTTTTTATATCGCTAAGTCCTGTATTCAACAAACCATTAAGCCCTTCAAAGTCCGAAAGCAATCTTGTACTTAAGGAGATAACATTTTCTCCCTTTGTTCCAGTTCTTAAAATAACTGCAAGTAATTCTGCATTATTTAAAGCTTCGGGGCCGTTTAAAAGCAATTTTTCTATTGGTCTTTCTTCTTCTGGAATATCTCTAATTTTAAGATTATTATTCATAGCGTCTCCTTTAAATAATAACTTTTATTAGAAATATACCCATAAATCATATTATTTAACCTTCTTTAGCATTTTATTCAATAAATTTAATGGCATACCTACTACATTGTAATAACATCCATTTATCTTTTCTACAAAGACACCACCATAACCTTGTATTCCATAGGCACCAGCCTTATCAAGAGGCTCACCTGTTTTTATGTAAGATACAATTTCTTCATCAGTTAAATCTGAAAATTTAACTTCTGTATATAAGGACTCTTTCTCTAATTTATTATTTGAAGTATTAAAAACCACTACTCCAGAATAAACTCTATGTACTTTTCCACTTAATAATTTAAGCATATTAAATGCATCTTCTTCATTTTTAGGTTTTCCCAATATTTTATTATCTAGGACAACCACTGTATCACCAGAAATTATTATGGTATCTTCCTTTATTTTTTCTTTAACGTTTAATGCCTTTCCTAAAGCTAAGTCTACAACATATTTGCCTATGTCTCCATTAAATATAATTTGCTCTTCATCAAAATCACTTACAATAACCTTAAAGTCATCAACTATTCTATGTAATAACTCTTGTCGTCTTTCTGAACCTGAAGCTAATATATACTTCAATTTTACCACATCCTATTAATTTAGTAGCCTATTTTTAGTTTGTGTTTATTATCTTTTAATTATTAGTTAAAACAGCTCTTAAAGCACATTAAAAGCTACTTGTATCAATCTTTTATAGTTTAACATTATATAAGATTCCAAACAAGTAGCTTTTACCTTCTTTATTTAATTTTTATTAATTTGTAATATTTTTGGTATCAATATCCATGCTATTCTTTAATTTTACTTATAATAGTATAAATATATACATTCTCTTCATTAATATTTTCTTTATTTATTTTTTCAGGCATATTTTTAACGTGTTCTTTATATTCTTTTAATAATTCTAAATAATTCCCTTCTCTAACTTCTTCTAAACTATTTATCCATTCTTTAAAATCAGTAGTATTTACTTCTTTAACCTCTGCTTTATAAGCGGTGTTTAATATTTCTAAATGCCCATCTATTATTGCTGCTAACTGATTTTCATCAATATTTCCTTCATTTAAAGACACCTTAAATTTAGCACTTTCAATATTTTTTCCATTTAATTTATCTAAAATTTCTGAACTTCCTTCTTCTTTTGTAATAGCTCCAATAACCTTAAATTTTTCTGCTTCATCTTTAACTACAAAAGCATTAAAATCACTTTTTATTTTATTCAAAATTTGATTTGCATTTTCTTCTTTAGAAAAATAGCCACATTGTATCAATGAAAAGCTTTTTATATTTGAACTTTGACTAACTTCTGCTTCACTACTAGTATTTGTTATTGGCTCCATATCTAAATTAAAGGAAGCTGGTAAAAATTTTATTATCGACCAAGCTCCTGCAGCGCCAATAGTTATTGCAATAGCTGTAGTTATTAGTATTGATGTAAAAAACTTCATTCCTTCATTTTTCTTTTTATATTGATATTTTGTGTACTTCATTTTATCCTCCCCCTCTTTTTCTTACTAATATATATTCAGGAGAAGATAATAATATTCTTATGTAAAAAAGCGACAAGCACTTTTATTTAAGTTCTTTTAAAACTTCCTTTAAGTATTCCCAAACATTTTGAACTGATTTTATGCTCATATGTTCTTCTGGTGTATGAACATCAAATAAATCTGGTCCAAAGCTAATCATATCTAAACCGCCTAACTTTTCATTAAATAGGCCGCATTCTACTCCTGCATGAATTGCAACTATATTTCCATCTTTACCATACATTCTCTTATAAACATCTAAGCATAATTCCCTAAGCTTAGAATCTGGATTATACTCCCAACCAGGATAATTTGCAGTTGTATTAAACTTACAGCCAATAATATCTGCAATAGTTTTGCTTCTTAGTACTATTTCTTCCTTTAAAGACTCTACTGAACTTCTTATAGCACTATCATAATGAACTTTATTATTTTC
The DNA here is from genome assembly GCF_002285495.1 of Clostridium isatidis. Lineage (NCBI taxonomy): Bacteria > Bacillati > Bacillota > Clostridia > Eubacteriales > Clostridiaceae > Clostridium > Clostridium isatidis. Next base: position 2,370,369 of record NZ_CP016786.1, read on the forward strand.
TGTTCTTACAACTCCTAAATTAGTTGAGCTTTGTACTAAATCCTTTATTGTAGGACTCTTTGTATCTATTCCATTAGGAATTAAATATAATAAATTAACTGCCTTTTCAGTCGAATCCTTTGTAAATATTTCAGTTATCTCTTCCTTAACTTCTGACACCTTAACTTTTACCCCTGGATCTTGAGTCTTTAATTCATTAAAGAATATTTCCTGCCACTTATTTACTAATTCTTTTGCTTTATCTAAATCACTTTCATTTATTACTATTAAGGCATCTGCTTCTCTTGGAATTGCATTATCTTTTGAACCTCCATTAAGGGAAACTAATCTAAAATCAACTTCAGCTAATAAATTTTTTAATACTCTTCCTAATAGTTTATTGGAGTTTCCTCTTTCTTTTATTATATCCATTCCTGAATGACCGCCCTTTAAGCCGCTAATTGAAATATCTAATAATGAAGTATTATCAGCTCTTTTTTCTAAGTCAGCAGAAAATTCAAATTTACTTCTAATTCCTCCAGAACAGCTAACTAAAAAATCTCCTTCTTCTTCATTATCTAAGTTAATTAATAATTTTCCTTTTAAATGTTCCCTTGAAACTGCCATAGCCCCAGACATTCCTGTTTCTTCATCAGTAGTTAATAATACTTCTAATGGTGGATGAGGAATATCAGTTGAAGCAAGAAGAGCTAAAGCATAAGCAACCGCTATACCATTGTCTGCACCAAGTGTTGTATCAGTTGCATAAATCATGTCATCTATTATTCTAAGCTTTATAGGATCTTTCTCAAAATCATGATTTACCCCCTTGTTCTTTTCACAAACCATATCCATATGACCTTGGATAATAACAGTAGGAGAATTTTCATATCCTTTAGTTCCTGGTTTTTTTATTATAACATTTAGAGCTTCATCTTGTGTCACTTCTAAATTTAACTTCTTTGCTATACTTACTAAGTAGTCACTTATCTGTTTCTCATTTCCTGAACCTCTTGGTATTTGAGATATCTCTTCAAAATATTCAAATACTTTTTTAGGTTCTAGATTTTGTAAAACTTTCATATTTATTTCTCCTTTTCTTACTAATTTGTGCTAAAATTATAATATAAAAATAGTATAACACAAGTAAAAAAGTGTAGTACACTTTTTTAAAATTCACAATTTATAATTCAAAATTAATATTATTAGTGTTCCCAATAACAATGAATAATTATAAGGAAGCTAATTAATAGCTAAATAAAAGATATTTAAAAAGCATAATTTAATTTTAACTAAATTATTTCCTTTATTATATACTGATAACTCTTAGCTTTGCACTAAAAAGTGCTGGCACTTTTTTTCATATATTATTTTCAGAATATTCATTTAATTTATTTATGAGAGGTGACTATTATGCAAAAAACAAAAATGATCTTTACCATCGGCCCTGCCAGTGATAAGGAAGATATTATTAGGGAGTTTATTAAAATAGGAATGAGTGCAGCAAGGCTTAATTTTTCTCACGGTACTCATGAAACTCATAAAGAAAAAATTGATCTTATTAAAAAAATCCGAAAGGAAATGAATTCGCCAACTGCAATTATATTAGATATTAAGGGGCCTAAAATAAGAACCCATAAATTTATAAATGATGCTGTTGAACTCTTTGAAGGTCAAGATTTTACTTTTATTTGTAAAGATGAAATCATTGGAGATAATACTAAATGCTCCGTTTCTTATAAGGATCTTTATAAGGATGTTAAAATTGGCGGTGAAATACTAGTAGATGACGGACTAATAAGATTTAGAATTGAAGATATAATTGACAAAAATATAAAATGTAAAGTTACTGTAGGAGGAATAATTAAAAACAACAAAGGTGTAAACCTTCCAAACGCTAAAATCAGCCTTCCATCTATTACTGAAAAAGATAAGGAAGATATAATATTTGGATGTAAAAATGAAGTTGATTTTATTGCTGCTTCCTTTGTTAGAAAGGCTTCAGATGTTTTAGATATTAGAAAGGTATTATATGAAAACGGCGGAGAAAATATTAGAATAATATCTAAAATAGAAAATCAAGAAGGAGTAGATAACATAGATGACATTATAGAAGTTTCTGATGGGATTATGATAGCTAGAGGTGATATGGGAGTTGAAATACCTATAGAAAAAGTCCCTATAATTCAAAAGCAAATAATAAGAAAATGTAATGAAGCTGGAAAAATAGTAATAACTGCTACTCAAATGCTGGATTCAATGATAAGAAATTCAATTCCAACAAGGGCAGAAGCCTGTGATATATGTAATGCAATTTTTGATGGAACAGATGCAATAATGTTAAGCGGTGAAAGTGCTAGCGGCTTATATCCTATAGAATCAGCTAAGACAATGTCTAAAATAGCTTTGGAAACTGAAGCTAACTTAGATTATATTTACTTAAATAAACGACTTAAGGAACCTTCTTTAACTTCTTTTTCTGAGGCAATAAGTTATTCAGCTTGTAGAACTTCTAATCTATTAAATGCAAAGGTAATAGTTGCTGCTACAAATAGTGGTACTACAGCAAAACTTATATCAAAATATAGACCTAAGTGCCCTATTATAGCAATAACACCTCATGATGAAGTAAGGCGCAGCTTAAACTTAAATTTTGGTGTCTTCCCTACCTTCTGCCAAATATTTAATACTACTGATGAAATCTTAGCAGAGGCAAAAAAAGTTGCTGCAAATTTATCCTTTGCTAAAAAGGGAGATGACATTGTAGTTGCTGCTGGAATAGCTAATTCAGAAGCAGGAGGAACTAATATGCTTAAAGTTTATAAACTTTAAGTAAAGGAAAATCTACAATTTATAAATAAAAGACTGCTGACAGAGTCAGCAGTCTTTTATTTAAAATTAAAATTTGAAATCTAATAACGAAAAACTAAGCTTAGTTCTCCACACTATTGAAAGCTGAAAGCTATCAATTATTAAACAGGTTTCCAAAAAGATCTCCTAATGAAATTCCTTCATCTGAATCATTATATTTTAAGTATTCCTTAGATTTTTCATCAGCGTCTTTTATTGATAAAGATATTTTCTTATCTTCTTTATTTATGTCTAACACTTTAACCTTTACCTTTTGTCCTAAAGTTAAAGCATCTGAAGGTTTAGCTATATTTTCGTCTGTAATTTCATTAATATGAACTAAGCCTTCTACTCCTGGGAAGATTTCAACAAAAGCTCCAAAGTTTAAGAATTTAACAACAGTACCTTCAACTACATCTCCAACCTTTGTTTTTGACACTTCTGTTGTCCATGGATCTTGATTTACATCTTTTAGAATTAGAGATACCCTTTCCTTTTTAGCATCTACTTCACCAACAAAAACTTCTACCTTATCTCCAAGCTTAACTACATCTTCAACTCTTTTTACTCTTCCCCAAGCTAAGTCATTAATATGGATTAATCCAGTTATTCCTCCAAGATCTACTATTGCCCCAGATTTTAATATCTTTACAACTGTACCGCTTCTTTTTTCTCCAGCTTTAATATTTGCCCAAAGCTCTTTCTTTTTACTTTCATATAATGCATCTTCAATAACTCTTCTTGATGCTACTACTTTCTTATTTCTTAAATCTAATTCTATTATTTTAACTTCTAATTCTTTACCTACTAGTGAAATTAATTGAATTCTTTCTCTTGATGCCAAAGAAGCAGGAATAAATACCCTTATATTTCCATAATAAGCTGCTAAACCACCTTTTACTTCCTCTTTAACATAAACTTTAATATTTTCTCCCTTTTCAAAAGCTTCCTTTATTTCTTCTCTTTCAGTAATTTCTAAAGCCTTATTTCTAGATAACTGAACATAACCTTCTCCATCATGTGGCGATAATACATATACTTTAATTTTATCTCCTTTGCTTACAACTTCTAAAGGATTTCTATCTGTATTTGTTAAATCTTCTTTGGCAATAATACCATCAAAAGCATAATCGATGTTTACAATCACTTCTTTATCATTAACATCAATTACTACTCCTTCTAAAATATCTCCTGTATGTATTCTCTTTACATCAAAATCCTTTAGTAAATCCTCCATTGTTTGTTCTCTATTTTCATTTTCCATATCCTTCACTCCTCTTATACTGTACTTCTTTTTGAATTATCTATTTTTAATAATAAAGATTATGTTTATAGACTATCTTGTAAAAACTAACTCTTTATCATTAGATAGATCATGATTATATTCATAGTCTTCTAAATTGAACTTCTTAATATCATCTATATTATCAATTTCATTTTGAATAATATATCTAGTCATAAGACCTCTTGCCCTTTTAGCCTTTAAAGTAATTACTCTATACTCATCTCCTCTTAACTCCTTAAAAATAGGAGTTATAACCTTTATTTCTTTATCCTTTTCTATACCTTCAATTGACTTATAATATTCCTTAGAAGCTAAATTTATAAGCAATTTACTACTACTCTTTTTTACTTCTTCTGCAATAGTTTCTTCTAAAGTTTTCCCCCAGTATTCATAAAGATTCTTTTTACCTTCTATAGCTAGTTTTGTACCCATTTCTAATCTATATTCATTAACACCATCAAAAGGTCTTAAAACTCCATATAGGCCTGATAGTATTCTAAGATGATCATTGGCATAAAATAATTCGGCATCAGTAAAGCTTAAAGGATCCATGCCTCTAAATACTTCTCCTCTAAAAGCTAACAAGGCTTGCTTAGCACCATCTAAGGTGGTTGTCCACTTTTCATTTCTTTCCTCAGTCAATTTTGCTAATTTTGTACTAATTTTCATTAACTTTTCTAAGGAAGAACTATTATATTTCAACAGCTCCTTCATTATTTCCTTTGATCTATTTAAGAAGTTAGGACTAGTCATAGGTAAATTTTCATATTTCTTTTCAAAATCTAAAGTTTTTGCTGGAGATATGACTATTATCATGTTAATCTCCTCCTTAGTTAAGCCTCTATATATTTTTATTTTTCTTTAACTCATTATAGCAATAATTAATTATATCGCTTCTTTTTATTATTCCAATAAATATTCCTTCGTCATCAACTACTGGAACAAAATTTTGATTTGTAGCTAAAGAAATCAAACTTTCTACGTTTGAATTAATTGATACACTTTTGTGCTTTATTCTTCTAGGTATATCAGTAACTCTCACATTTTCTGTATTTTTAAAATTTAATTCTGGTGTATTTTTTAGTTTCCAAAGTAAATCACCTTCAGTTAAAGTTCCTACGTATTTCCCTTCCTTATCTATTAAAGGAATTGCTGTATATCCATGATGCTCCATTCTTTCTATAACTTGTCTCATTGTTGCATCTAAATATTCATATATAACCTCATTTTTAGGCGTTAAAAAAAATGCAATATTCATATATTCATCTTCTCCTATAAATTATTTAACTAGGTCATATATATTTTAACATATTTAAAAATATAATAGTTTAAAATATTATTATATTAACATATTATTAAGTTTCATTATTGCTTTTTTCACCTTATCACAATAATTAATATATTCAATTTCGTCTAGAAAAGAATAACTTTCTTTATATATTTCTTCATTACTAAAAGTTCTTTTAATAATAAGCTCATTTATTAATTTATTTCTACACTTAGGACATGTCCCTAGAGATACAAACCTCCATTTTAATGGAATTAATTCATATTCAAGATCTATTGAAACTTTACACTTTGGACACTTCTGACTTACCTTGCTTTTATCTATCTTATATTCATTCAGATTTTTAATTTCTAATGCTGGCATGTTATATATATCTTTAATCATATAATTCTTGACCGCCCTTGAATTATAGATTCTCTTAAAAACAAAGGATGTATAAATAGCATCATTCAAAGCATCATGTAATTTTGTAGTATCTACTTTTATTTTTAATTCATCTAAAGCATGCTTTAAGCTTAAAGATTTCTTTTTTCCCAATATTTTTGTTGAATATTCTTGAATATCGAGATATAAAGCCAGCCAACTTAAATCCTCATATTTATGATATATTGCATTATTTATTATTTCGATAATATCATCTTTAGCCCAAGAACAAATTATATCCCCTTCATCAATAAGCTCCTTTAATCCATCCATCCCTTCTCTAAAGCTTATACCTTGTTCTAAATCTTCCTCTTGTATGTTTGTAATTTCTGATATTTTAGGATTTAATACTTTTATAACTGAAGGCTTTATATATGCTTTATATTCTTTAATAGGCTGCATATAGTTATCTAACTTTATTGCACCTATTTCTATAATTTCATTATCAAGTTCAACTTCCTTTAGTTCTGGATTTTCATCGAATATATTGGGTCTATATTTTTTTATATCTTCTAAATTATTAAATTCTAAATCAATTATTATGAAAGCCATAGTCAATACCCCTCAAAATTTAATTCCTAGGTATATTATGCCATTATTTTTAGTATTTTTCATTATATTTGCAAATATTTCTGAAAAATTGATTATCTTTCATTAAGAAGAAAAGAAGATTGCTTACAATCTTCTTTTAAAATTTTTTATGTAAATTTAAAATAATTTTCTATTATGTAACTTTTGAAATATATGAATAATGTAAACAAAAACCATAAATATTATTAATGATGGTATTCCTAAAAGAGTTTTTATTATTGGGTCCTCAAAAATTTTTACTAAATCAACTTTAAATATAAACTGTAAAACTAATGCTAAAATTACTTCTGATACAAACAGTAGTATATAATTTAAAGATGAAACTTCTATTGATTTAATGAGATTAATTTTATTTACTTTATAATTTAAAAATGCTAAAAGTAGTATTGCAAATAAAGTATGAAATCCAAATTGTACTGGGAGTAATCTAAAAATATATAATGATACTCCCATAATGATTCCAGATAATAAAGCTTTCTTAACATTTAATTTTGTTCTAGATAATATATAAGAACCAATAACCAATAAAGTTTGCTCAGGAATTGCTCTTATAAACATTTCTATAAAATGTACTTTAAACATATTCTTTCTCCCCTACAATTTTTCTTTATATATCAGATAATTCTAAGCTTACCTTTTCCACAATATTATTACTAATCTTATCATTTACTAAATCATCTTCATCTATATCAATTATAGAAAAAGGTAAAGTTATGATAAATTCACTTCCCTTATTTATTTCACTAATAACTTCAATTTTACCTCCATGTAATTCAACGAAAGATTTTACTATCGAGAGCCCAATGCCTGTCCCTTCATGGTTTCTTCTTAAAGTTTTATCTACTTGCATAAATCTTTCAAAGATAAGATCTTTTTTATCCTCTGGTATTCCAGTTCCAGTATCTTTTACTGATATTAGAACATGATTCTCAGTATTCATTATACTAACAAATATATTGCCGCCTCTATTTGTAAACTTTAATGCATTTGAAATTAAATTCAAAATAATTCTCTCTACCTTATCCTGATCAAAGGCCATTATTCTTACTTCAAGATCTGTATCAAATGTTACTTCAATACCTTTGCTTTCAGCATATGGAATTATAGACATTACTATGTTTTCAACATCCCCTATAATATCTCTATTACTCTTTTGTAAAGTAATAAAGCCAGAATCAAATTTTGTAATATCTAATAAATTATTTATAAGTCTTGTTAATCTATTGCAATTATTATAAATACTATCTATATATTTAATCTTTTTGAATTCTATTTCTGAAATATCTTTTTTATAATAAGATTTTAGTAACTGAGTAGAGGAAGATATAATATTTAATGGAGTTTTTAATTCATGAGATACATTTGAAAAAAATTCTGTAATATACTTATTATATTCTCTCATTTCCTCTAATAGTCTTATATTATTTTCTACATCTTTCCTTAGTTTTTGAACCTCTCTTTTAGGAGTTATATCTCTTGTGATCGTTAAAATTGCTTGTTTCTTTTCATACGAACAAAGCGCTGATGTACTTAAAAAAATCAATTCATTTCCATCTTTGTCTAAAAACTTATCTTCAAATGAAACCTGAGATAACTTGTTATTATGTATTTTAGAATATATCTCTGAATATCTTTCACTATATATTAATATTAATTTATTTTCTTCATGATTAAGTTGTGTTGTATTTAAATCAGATAAAGATTTTACTCTAAATAATTTTAAAGCATGTTCATTAGCATATAATACCCTTTCCTCATTATGAATAAATATAGCTTCTTGAGAATTTTCTATTAATAAATCATAACACGCCTCATTATTTAATAATATTTCTTCAAAGTAATGATGCTTTTTTGTTTCTCTTCTTAACTCCTCTTTAAGTTCCTCTCTTTGTTTATTTTCTGATTTTACATATTCCCCTAATATCCAAGCAATAAGAACAAAACCTGCCCCCATAATTAAATCATTTTGAAAATATATATTTATTGTTAAATCCCTTCTAAAAAATAAATCTATTAAACTTATTATTATCGAAGTTACCCAGGCAATTGTTAAACCATAGTTTTTACCAAATCTTATTGTTGCTGAAATAATATTAAACATATATAAAAACTTATATTGGCTTTCATAGGAATTTGTTACTAATATTAAGACTGTTACTATAACTATATAGATTACATCTGCTGCTATATCTATTCCTTTTGACATTTTTAATTTATACATATAAATTAAGATATATTTCCATAAAATATAACCAATAAGAAAAAATAAAGGAAGCATTATTGAATATATTTGACTCATTCCATATAGAAAAGTTTTACTAGATAACTCCATTTTTTCTACAATATTTTTTAAAACTCCTAAGCAGATTAAAAATATCGTTATTACTTTAATAATAGAAATTACTCCAAGTACATTAATGTCCTTATCGTTTTTATCAAATATATTATTATATTTATCCTTATACCCTCGTTCCATTATCTCACCTAATTTCTTATATATATTTCCTTTAATATGAAATTATTATAGCATAATTGATATCCTATTTGACAATATACTACAATCATTTTATTTTTTTATTTCATTTTATTAAATATTTATTAAACTTATTAGCAAAATAAAAGGAGTTTTAAAACTCCTTAAAATTTATTCCTGCTAATTTCATAAGATGGACAGCATTTTGGGTCTTACTTCTTCCCTCTCTTAATTTATAATCAAAATATATTTTATTATCTTTATAATATTCTTGAAAATTATAATTTCTTATCCAATCTTTAGTTTTTTCTAAGTCACATAGTTCTAAATCATGAGTTGAAACTAAGCCTATTGAACCATTTTCTACTAATTGATTTATTAAAACTCTTGCACCCTCATGCCTATCTTTTGAATTAGTACCTTTAAAAATTTCATCTAGCAAGAAAAATACCCTTTCTCCTCTCTTTGCTGCATCTATTAATATTTTTATCCTTAGAATTTCTGCATAAAAAGAAGATATACTTTCCTCTAAGTTATCTGTAGTTCTCATACAAGTATATATATTAAATATTCCACATTTAAAACCCTTACTATAAGTTTTTGCTCCAATATAACTTAATAGTAAATTTAAACCTATAGTTCTTAAAAAAGTACTTTTACCAGACATATTTGAACCAGTAATTAAAGCTGCTTTTGAATTATTATTTAATTTAAAGCTATTTGAAATCGCTCTTTTTCCTAACATTGGATGGGCAATTTCAATACCTTCTAGTTCTTTTCTTTCACTTATCTCTGGATAAGTCCATTCTTCAAAATCAAAAGAAATATTAGAAATACTGCAAAGAGCTTCAATTTTTCCCATAATACTTAACCACTCTTCAAAATACTTACCATTTTCTTTTTTCCAATTTTCTATATTTCTTAATATAAATGTATCTGTTAAAAATAATACATTTAATATTAAATAGTAAGCATTTTTGGAGCTATCTCCTAGCCAATCTACTAAATTTTTAAGAGCTTTCATTTCATTATAAGCACTTATATTAGTATTATTAGCAAGCTTATACTTTAACTTTATTAATAACTTACTTTCAAATTTCTCCTTTTCTATTAACTCTAAAATATTTGTGTAAGCTTCAATGTCTTTTTTATGATTATCAAAAAGTAAAATAACTTCTTGTAAATTCCTAGTTAATGCCTTTACTACTGCATAATTAATGATAAAATTTAAAATTAAAAAACTAAAAGGTATTATCTTTAAAAGAACTAAAATTATAGAAATAAAAGTTATGAATATAAAAAAATAAGGTATTACCTTTAATGAATTTTTTTCTTTTACTTCACTATTTGCCCAGACTAATAATTCCTCTATGCTTTTATTTCCACTTTTTTTTATGGCAGATTTTACTTCTAATCTTTGTCTCCAATCAATCTTTTTTGAAAGCTCTTCTACAGCTTCCTGACTTTCTAATATAGTGGATTTATCAGGAAGATTTTTTAGCATTAATATTTCAGCCAATTTTTTTCTTCCAAACTTAGTTCTTGTTGAATTTATCATTTGAAATAAAGAATTCCTGCCAAAAACATCCAAATCATTGATAAATCCATGCTTTTCATCTAAAAATTCTTCTCCATTATCTTGAAAGTCCTTAAAGCTTCCATCTATTCTTGAAAGACCTTTTTTATTTACTTCTAAATATATTAATGTTTCATTTTTCTCATTAATTCTTTCATTATGGATATAAGCAATAATTAAAAATAATCCTAAAAATATAATTAATGAAGCTACTATCCCTAAAATATTTTCTTTTTTATAAAAATAATAAGCTAATAAAATACCTAGAATAAATATTACTAATCTAGAAATTGATAACTGCAATATTAATTTATTTAACTTATTTAATTTATTATTATACCTGTCTATTTTACTATTATAATAATCTAAAGCTTTACTCATAAGAAAACCACCTTTTTAATTAAGTTCCTAGTTTAAATATACAGTATTGAAGAAATATATTATTAAAATTAATCATTTTATTATTATATCAAATATAGAAGCTATTAATCCATAAAAATGAAAATTTTAACATATTATTCTCTATAATAAAAAAGGAGCTGTCCATAAATCTTATGATACAACTCCTTTTATTTTAAAAATAGACTTAAATTCCCACTAAATTTTTGATTTAACTATTTTAATAATGATGTATAAATTGTTTCTAAATTATATTCCATAGCTTGAAGATAATCTAAGTCATCTTCCTTTGTTTCAAGGCTATATATCTTTTCAATAGCTGCTCCAACTGCATTAGCTAAAGTTTCTGAAGCTTCAGCACTAGCTGTGGTTTCACTAAATATTACTTTAACCTTATTTTCTTTGCAGTAGTCAATAAGCTTTTCTAAATCTTTAGGCGTCAATTCTCCTTCACCATAAACATCTGCTATACTATTTTGTATTAAGCCAAAATCTCTTGCTATATAGGCAAAAGCAGCATGTCCAGTTACTAAATCTTTATTTTCTATATTCTTAAATTTTTCAATGTAAGTATCTTTTAATGCATTCATTTTAGAAATTAGCTTATCATAATTGGCTTCATAATATTCTTTATTTTCTGCATCAATTTCAATTAAAGCATTTTTAATATTCTCTACTTCCTTTACAGCATCTGTTAGGCTTAACCAAACATGAGGATCATAGTCTCCGTGACTATGTTCTTCTTCATCATGTTCTTCCTCTTCATGATCCTCTAAATCTTCTTCTTTTACAGCTGTTAAGGCTTTTATACCTGACGATGCTTCTACAATTTTAACTTCAGTTCCTTCTAAGGTTGTTAGGATTGAATTTATCCACTCTTCCATTCCTAAACCATTATAAATAAAGATATTAGAGTTAGTTAAATTTTTTAAATCTGTTGGCTTTGGATCAAAACTATGAGCATCTGTTCCATCAGGAATTATAGAAAATACTTCTACCTTATCTCCACCTATGCTTTCTGCAAAATCCTTTAAAGGATATATTGTTACACCTATTTTTATTTTATCATTAATGTTTTCACTTATATTTTCTTTATCTTTATTATTGCATCCAGTAAATACTAAAAAAACTCCTAGTATAAGAGCAAAAATTGATATTTTTCTTCTCATTAACCCACCTCTTTTTGCAAATGATTTGCATTTTTTACTGTTTAATTTTATACTCTTATACTATTATTGTCAATGCTATAAGCAAATATAATTAACTTTATCATTTATATTTTTTAATAGTTCTATTTCTCTTTTTTGGCAAGTAAATATGATAATTTGATTTATATCTATTTCTGATAGTAATTTTAATGCTTTTTCAAGTCTCATATCATCATATTGAACAAAGGCATCATCTAAAATTAAAGGATATTCAGTATTTTTATATATCATCTTTATAAAAGCAAGCCTTAAAGATAGGTAAAGCTGATCATTAGCACCATTACTTAACATTCCTGCACTTATGACATCATTTTTCTGACGAACCTTCATTTCATAACTGTCCGAAACCATAACTTCATTATATTCACCATTAGTTAAATAATTATAATAATTCATGACATTTGAATTAAGTATATTAGTGAAATTGCCTCTAACTTCCCTTAATGAAGCCTTCATAACTTCTATTGCAAGTTCAATAGATTGCATTTGGATTTCTAAAGTTTTCATCTTTTCTTTTATATCTTCTATCTCTTCTTCTATTTCTGCTATACTGCGTTTTCCTAAATATCTATTTTCTAATTTATTTTCAATATCCTTTATTGATTTTTCTAATTCTATTAATTCATTAGATTTTTCAGAAATCTTTATATCTATTTCTTCTTCAGAACTATAATTATATTTTATCTCCTTATTTATTATATCTTTAACTTCCTCCTTTATAGCATCTATATCTTTATCTTTTGTTAAGGCTGCATAAGTTTCTTCTATACTTTTTAATCCTCTTATTATTTCTGCTCTTTCTTTTATTTTTTCTCTTAATTCAATTAATTTTTCTTCTAGTTCATATAAATCTATGTCTTCTAAGCCTATAAAGGCAAGTTTTTCCCTTATTCTTTTTTCTCTTATATTTAGTTCCTTTTCTAAGCTTTCTATTGATTTTTCTTCTTTTTCGACTTCTATTTCTAAGGAAAGAAGCTCTTTGTTTACCTCTTCATATTTAGAAATCTTATAAATAATTTCATTAATATTCTCAGTATTTGATAATTCTAAAATCTTATCAATATTTTTTTGATTTTTATTATAAGTTTCTTTAAGCTTATCAATATTTAGTGGAACTAACTGACTATATTTTTCTGATATCCTTATTTTCTGCTTTTCTTCGAAGTCAGTAAATTCCTCATAGGATTTTAATTTTCTTATAAAATCTTCGTAACTACTGGATTTTACAAGTTTTGTATACTTATAAATTTCCTTTTCTATTTCATTAATTTCTTCCTGTAGCCTTTTTATTACTTGCTCCTTACCTTCTATAGTTTTATTTTTATTTACCTTCTTATTGATAATTAATAAAAACAGTAAACTAAAAATAAAAGCTATTCCAATAATCACTGAAAGATAAATATTTGATTTAATTATTATTGTGCATATTAAAGTTATAAATAATAGTACACTTGCTACCTTAATTAAATTATTATATTTTTTTATATAATCTCTATTGTTTGTATCTTCTTTTAAATTATTATTTTCTATATTAAATTTAAGCTCCTTTAACTTTTCTTCATATCTTTTCAATAAATATTTAATTTCTTCTACCTTATTTTCAAAATTAATAGAAGCTCCTAATTTTTCTTTTTTTATTGCTATTTCTTCTTGTAATCTTTCAATTTCAATATTTAAATTATTATAAATATCTATTTTTTCTTTAATAACTTCCTGTTCCATTACATTTTTTATAAAGTTATTTTTTTCATTATTAGAGATATTATCTAGAAAAAGCAGCTCCCTATTATCTGATTTTTTCTTATTATATATTTCTATCTTATAAGCTAAATTTCTTTCACTTTCATTTTTCATATCTAAAATACTAAAATATAGAGAATTTTCTTCCTTTATGTCATTTAAAAGATTTTCATCAATTAGTCCATTTTTTGATGATAGGCTGCTTTCAATAAACCTTTCCTTCTTTTTTAGCTCTTCTTTTTTCTTTAAATATTCAGTAATTTCCTCATATTCCTTTTGAAGCTTTATTTTCTTTAAATATCTTTTATATATATTTAAATTTTTAATCTCCTCTCTTAAATTACTTCTATTTTCTTTTAAAGTAATTAAGGCTTGCTCTTCTTCCAAATTATTTTCTGCTAATCTGTAAGCCTCATATCTTTCTTCCACTAAAGCATTATATTTTTCCCTTAATATGTCTAGTTTTCCTGTTTTTCTTGTAGTAGTTATCTTCTTTTTTATAGTCTCTAATTTTTCAAAGGACTTTTGTACTGATATATTTTCTTCCTCAGAATCTAAAAGGTTTGCCGCTTTATCTATTATTTCTTCTTCTTTATCCTTAGATATTGCCACCCCTAACTGGCTGATAAACAAGGTTTTATTAAAGGTTGCAGAATTTACATTTAAAAAATATTTCCCTGGATCATTTTTAGGAATATCTAAAATTTCTTCCCCAGTTTCTGCATCTATTATTTGAGATAAATCTTCCTTTTTGGTTTTACCAAAAGTTCTTATTATTACATACCTTCTATTATTATGATTTAGATAAAGCTCTCCCCTTATTGTATCTCCATCTACTGGCATAAATCTTAATCTATCATTATTTTTTATATCCTTACTTCTTTTGCTATTCATGCCATATAACCAAACCCTTATGAAGTTTTGTATGGTACTTTTACCTTTTTCATTTTCTCCGTATATTAAATTTATTCCTTCTTTAAAATCTATTACTTTATTTTTAATACCTGCAAAGGCAATAATATTTACCTTATCAATAATCATCTAAATTCACCTCACCGCTAGATAAGGATTGAATACCTATCTTTAATGCCATTTTTATCAGTTCCTGATCTAACTCTTGATTTTTAGACATTTCTAAGAGTTTTCTTGCGTAAACTCCCTTAATCGAATAATCTTCTGCTATCTTATCAAAATTTAATTTAACTTCGGTCTTATCTATAACTTTGACATAATAAAAATAATCTCTTATTTTTTCAAGGATCACATTTTCATTTAAATTTATAAAAGCTTCAACTTCTCCTTTTAATATAATTTTATAAAAATTTTGCTTTCTATCTTCCTCTTTTATCTTCTCTAATATTTTCGCTTTTATTTCTTCATAGGTCATAGAATTACTTATATCAATTTCAACTACATAATAATTTCTTTTTGATGTTCTTTTAAATTTTAAATCTACAGTATCCTTTGATATTTCCCCTATAATAACTCCCTTATCTCCTATTTCATCAAAGCCTCTTCCTTGAGGACATCCTGCGTATGCATAATATGTGTTTTTTTCTTTTTGAATAGCGCTAAAATTATGCCTATGACCTATAGCAATATAGTCTAAATTGCTGTTTCCAATATCTTTTAATGTTATTGGATTATATTCATTTCCTTCATCATTATTAGATATATCAGCATGAATAGTCATAATATTTATATAGTCATTAATTACATTTATATTTTTTAATAAACTCTTTCTGATATAGTTACTATTAAAAGCTGCTCCCCAAACTACTGTTTTCAAATCCTCTATAATCACTCTTTCTATTTCTTGACTTGTAAAAATATAAACATTTTCAGGCCAATCTATAAGTTTATAAAAGGATTTATCATTATAGGGATCATGGTTTCCGGGAGAAATAAATACTCTTATATTTGGAATTCTTTCAAATTCCTTTTTTATATATATCAATGTTTTTTTATCTACAGTCAAATTATCAAATATATCCCCAGTTAATAAAAAGATATCAACAGAATTATCAATACATAAGTCAATAATCTTACTAAAGACTTCTAATAGTTCTTCCTTACTAATTAAAGATAAGTTCTTATTTAACTCTTTAAATGGGGTATCAAAATGTAAATCTCCAGCTTGTAATATTCTTACTTTTTTCATTGCATCACCTTAATTTTAATAATTTATACCGAACCTTAGTTCTTATTTTATCATTTAGTTCTTATATTCACAATATTAAAGATATGTATAAAAAATAAAAATGCAGGTAAAATTACCTGCATAAAATTAATTCTTTATATTTAACTCTCCAATTCCCATATTTATATCAAAGAGATATTTATTTTCCCCTGAGGTTTTTGCACTAGCATTTACACTTCCTAAACCTGAACTTGTTTTTATATTTACTGGTGCATCTTCTGGAATAACTATAGTTGCATCTCCTAGTCCACCTTCAAACTTTAAGTTTCCATTAATATCTCCTAAAGTTATATTGATATTACCAACTCCACCTTTAATATTCATGTCTCCAGTTTTTTTATTTGTATTAATATTAATATCTCCAAGTCCACTTTCTAAATTCAGTTCATTAAAGGAAACATCTTCTATATACAATTCTCCAACACCTGCATTTACTTCCATCGATTCAAGAATTAAATCTTTAACTTTACATGATCCAACTCCTAATGAAAGTTTTAAATTACCATTATAACTGCTAGGTATTTTTATTGTTAAATCACTTGAGGTATCTGAATTTAAATTATTAGAATTATTGTATTTTTCTTCTATTTCTAACTCATTAAAATTTTTATCTACTTTAATTCCCTCGGATTCTTCTCCCAATACTCCTGATATTTCTACTTCCTCACCATCATAATACATAATATTTAAATTACTAACATCAATTTCTATATCGAGATTACTTATACCTTCTATTGATTCTTTTATATTTACCTTTTCACCATCTTTATTAGTAGAATTTCTATTAATAAAATCATTAATTTTATTATTTCTTCTACTTTCTATTCCAAACTTAACTCCACAGCCACTTAATAGTATTGTAGTTACAAATATTGATAAAATAATTTTGCTTATTTTTTTCATATTACTCCCCCCTTAAATAATATCTAATTTTTTATCTAAATGAGTTATTGATATAATTACTAGAGCTATTATCCATACTAAATTCAATAGTGAATATAGTATATCTATTTCTATAAATGATCCTATTTTCATATATACATATGGAAATAACTTAGTTATAAACTTAATGCTGTTTGAAACAAAGCCGTGAATAAATCCACCCCCTACAATAATTGTTAAAATACATAACCAGAATTTCTTAATATATGATGAGAAAATTACTATATAAGAAGTAATTATAATATAAGCTATTGTGGTTCCATAGGCTGTTGCTAATGTTGTTAATTTAACCACTTCTGACATAAAATTTCCTGATAGGCTTATCATGATATAAGCTATAAGAACTATACTTCCTTGCAAAATAATAAATTCTATATACTTTGCAACAATAAACTCCCATGATTTAATTGGTAAAGTAAATATTAATTTACCTTTTTCCTTTGATATTTGTTTTGAAAAAGTTACTAATGAAGCTATTAAGTTTATTAATAAAAATAAAGCAATGTTTGCAATATTAATAGCTGAAATAAATTCTGAAAGGAATGGAATTCTAATAAAAGTTACACTCATTGATAAATTTAATATTATTAACGCTATTATATATACTAACTTGCTTGATCCAGAATTATATTTCCCAAAATTATACTTTAATATCTTTAAAATATTATTCATACTATTCCTCCTTTATTATTCTGCAAATATATTTCTATAAATCTCATCTATTGATGCCTTATATTTCTCTCTTAATTCTTCTGCATCTCCACGTTCTACTATTTTTCCTTCACCTAAAAATGCTACTTCATCAAAAATTCTATCTAGTTCTCCAATATAATGGGTAGTAATTATCATAGAGCTTTCTTCATTTAAATTTTCTAATATAGCATCTAAGATTTTTTCTCTTGATACTGGATCAACACCTGAAATAGGTTCATCCAACATATATAGCTTTGCTTTTCTACTTAAAGTTAAAGATAAATAAAATTTTTCACACATTCCTTTTGACAGTTCTTTTATTTTAGCTTCTTCATCCAAATTCATAAAATTTAAATAGTATTTCATTTTTTCTTTTTCAAAGTCAGCAAAAAAATCTGAATATAAATTTATTGCATTTTTTATCTTCATATTTTTATCGAATATATTTCTATCTTGCAAAAATGCAATATAATTTTTACTATCAGAAGTTATAGGTAATCCTTCAAGCTTTATATCTCCTTGATCAATCTTTAAAAAACCTTGTATCATATTTAAAAGAGTAGTTTTCCCTTGACCATTAGGCCCCATAATCCCTAGCACTTTACCTTTTTCTAAATTGAAGTTTATTCCCTTTAATATAAGTTTTCCATTAATAGATTTATATACATTATTTACTTCTAATAAATTACTCATTTTCGCCCTCCTTATATCTCTTTGATATAATTTCTAATATATTTTTTTTTGTAAAACCTAATTCTTTAGACTCCTTAATAAATCTATCTATTGTTTCATTAAATAATTCTTCTCTCAACTCATTTATTTTTTCTTCATCTTCAGTAACAAATTTCCCTATTCCTCTTTGAGTATAAATTAAGTTTTCTTTTTCCAATTCTGCATAAACCTTTTGAATTGTATTAGGATTAACTTTTAACTCATTTGCATAATCTCTTACTGACAAAATCCTCTCCCCTTTCTTTAACTCACCTGAAACTATTTTCTTTTTTATATAAGCTATTATCTGAAGATATATGGGTTCCTTTGAATTTAATTCAAATGCCATTTCTTCATCTCCTTTCTTTCAGTACCACTGTATTAATTATATAATACACTAATACATGATTTTTTTCTACTATTTTTAATAATTATTTTAATTTTTTTATTATCACAAATTTAAAGATAAAAAAAGAAGCACCTAGAAATAAAATTATTTTATTTCTAGGTGCTTCCCTTTTAGTGAAGGGTGAACAATATTTTTAGGGCGGTATATTATCCTGTCCTTTACCTAAATTAATTCCTTTAAATTAGTTATCAGTGGTTATTTTATAGAATCTTTATATTGTTCTACCTTTCCTTAACCATTAGGCCATCTGAAGAAGTGCCTGAAAAACCCTTTTGCTTCTCAGTTAAGTTCCCACTAACTTTTCTTAGTTTAGCTTTCCTTAAAGAAACTCCTAATTCACTGGCAACTTCATTTTGGAAGGTTTTTAGTATCCGTTTTTTCACAGGAACTAAAAGTTTATCCATTTTTAATTCCTCCCTTGGCTTATTGGTTTTACAATATTATTTTAACCTCATATAATTTTTATATACTTAGATTCAATTTATTATAAAGTATTTTCATGAATTTGAACTTTATCAACTTCTCCAGCCATTACATCTATACCTTCCTTAAAATACACAAACTTATCTTGATCTATTTTCTTAAGGATTATAGGTATTATTGGAGATTTAGCCTTTTCTTTTACTTTTTCTATAGAAAATTCAATTAAAGCATCTCCCTGTTTTACTGTTTCACCTTCCTCAACTAATCTTTTAAATCCCTCGCCATATAACTTCATAGTATCAATACCTATATGTATAAATACCTCGCAATTATCTCCTTCTATATTAATGGTATGATTTGTTTTAGAGATATTAGTTATTTTTCCATCAATAGGTGATAATAATATGTTATCTACAGGATTTATAGCAAATCCATCTCCTATAAGCTTCATTGAAAATATTTCATCTGGAACTTCTTCTATTCTTAAAAGTTTTCCACTAATAGGTATCATGATAACATTATCTGTTCTTATTCCAGCCCTAATGGGAGCTAATTTCTTTTTCTTTTTAATTTCTATTTCTCTACCTTCAATTAAAGCTTGTATATGTTCTTTTAATATATCAGAGTTTGTTCCGAAAATTGCTTGAATATTATTTCCTATTATCATTAATTCAGAACCCATTGCGTATTTTAATTTATCTTTATCTACTAAATTTATTTCATATACAGTTATTCTTATTCTTGTAATGCAAGCATCAAGATACTTCACATTCTTTTTACCACCTAAAGCTTCTAATACCTCTTTTGCTAATTCTCCATCAGCTAACTCAAACTCTAACTGTTCTTCTTCTCTTTCCCTTCCTGCAATTTTCAAATCTAATTTTCTTATTATATATCTAAAACCAAAGTAATATATAACAGCAAATATTAATCCAACAGCTATTGCTAACCACCATTTCGTTCTATTAGGAAGAATACCAAATAAAATAAAATCTATCAGCCCTCCTGAGAAAGTTAGACCAATTCTAACATTAAGAATATCCATTATCATAAAGGAAAGACCTGCAAAAACACAATGTACTGCAAATAATGCTGGTGCTACGAATAAAAACATAAACTCTACAGGCTCTGTAATTCCTGTTAAAAAAGAAGTAAGAGCTGCTGAAAAAAGAATTCCCATAACTTTCTTTTTATTTTCTTCATAAGCCTCATGATACATTGCCAAAGCTGCAGCTGGTAACCCAAACATCATAAATGGATATTTTCCTGTCATAAAGGCTCCAGCAGTAAATTCAACTCCATCTCTTAGCTGCGCAAAGAAGATTTGCTGGTCACCAATTATAAGCTCTCCAGATAAACTTAAATATTCGCCAAAATGATACCAAAAAGGTGTGTACCATATATGATGAAGACCAAAAGGAATTAGTGCTCTTTCTACAAGGCCAAATATAAAGGCTGCTACAGAGCTATTTGCTGATATTACTGTAGTTGTAAAACTTAATATTCTATCTTGTATTGGTGGCCATATTATAGCCATTAATAAACCTAAAAAAACTCCCATAATTGCAGAAATTATTGGTACTAATCTTTTTCCAGAAAAGAACCCTAAAAATTCTGGCAATCTTTTATCATAAAACTTTTTATATACTTTTCCTGAAATAAGCCCGATTAATATACCTCCAAATACTCCTGTTTGTATTGTTGGTACTCCTAAAATAGTTGTATATAGTGGATTATGAGCAATTGTAACTCTATTTATTCCAAGGGCTATCCCTGCTGTCATATTCATAGTTTGAAATCCAACTATGGCTGCTAATGCTGACACTCCATCTCCATTGCACATTCCTATTGCAACACCCACTGCAAATAATAATGATAAATTTTCAAATATTATCTCTCCTGATGAAGACATTATATTTGATATCATTTGAATATTTTCATTTGCTATTATTGGAAACCTTGCTATTATATCAGGATTTTCAAATAATGTTCCTATCCCCATCAATATACCAGCAGCTGGCAATAGTGCTATTGGAAGCATTAGGGATTTACCAATCCTTTGCAAAACTCCAAAAAAGTTTTTTAGACGCTCCATATTTTCCCTCCTAAAGAGCTAATTAATTTAAATGATTTCAAATAAATTTTCAATATCTAAAAATTCACAGTTCCCAACAAAGCGCTGTGAACTGTGAATTGGCCAAAATTATTATATGCACTTATAATATAAAATTTGTATTTACTAACTGTTATCGTTGTCTTTATTTCTTATTACAGAGATAACTCTATGAATGTGTATAGTTAAATATACAATTTCATCATCATTAACTTTATAATTATAATTATCTTCTATAAAAAGTTTTATTTTCAATGCACAGTTATATGCTTCGGAATAACTTTTAGATGCTAATTCTAAAAATTCATTATTATTATCTGAATTTTGAGTATTAGTAACTACTCTTTTTGCAAAGTACTTTAAATGAGTTAGCAGTCTATCATAATTTATGTCTTCTTCATCAAACTCTACAGAATAATAATATCTTATAATATTTAATATACCTTTTACTATATTTGTTGCTAATATTGATTCCTTTGATGTTTCCTGATAGCTTGCATTAACAAAGTGCAATGCAATAAATCCAGCTTCATCCTCTGGAAGATTTATTTTTAATTTACTATTAATGTATTTTAATGCCCATAAAGCTACTTTGTATTCCTCTTTATGAATTCTTCTTATTTCATCTAGTAAATCATTTTTTATTTCGACTTTATTTTTATACCTTTTAATAGCAAAACCCATATGGTCAGAAAGGGAAATATATATCTGTTTATCTAATTTTCTATTTAATTCCTTAGATGCATAGCTGATAATTTCATGGGCAAGCTCAAAAACTCCATCTGGAATTTCATTAATTAATTTTTTTAGCTTATTCCCCATTCTTTTATCATCTACTACAAATACTTTTTCTATTTTATCTTCTTCAATTTCTTGTCCGACTTTTCTTTTAAAAGCAATTCCTGAACCCATGAGTATAACTTCTTTTTTAGTTTTTGGATCAATTGAAACAACAACATTGTTGTTTAATATCTTTTCTACAATCATTAACTCATTCCCCTTGCTTAGAAAAATAAAATACCTAAATCAAGATAAAATAGAAATCTTAATTTAAGTATTAAATACCTTTTTAATAACAATACATACTTATATTCATTTTTATGATAACATTTAACTAATATGATGTCAACATTACGATTGTTATATTTAGTTTTGTTTAGTCGGCAAAGTAATTATAAATTCACTTCCTAAACCAAGTTCACTTCTAACTTCAATAGTTCCATTATGAAGAGCTACTAATTGTTTAGTAAGGGTTAATCCTAAACCACTTCCACCATATTCTTCTGATTTATTGTTATTATATGCTTGCCCAAATCTATCAAATATTGTTTCTTGATATTTCTTATCTATTCCTATTCCTGTGTCTTTAATAGAAATTTTTACCTGACTACCTAAATCATACATTCTAACCTCTATTCTTCCTCCTTTAGAAGTAAACTTAACAGCATTTCCTATTAAATTTATAATACACCTTTCTATTTCCATTGCATCACATTCAATTATTTTTTCTTCTACATCTGGATCTATAATAAGCTCTATTCCTTTCGATGCAATATAATCCTTCATAGTCAGCACCACTTCTTCTATATGATATATAATATTATGCTTTTCAATATTAAGAACGTAAGAGCCTGACTCTATTTTAGATGTATCAATAATATTATTAATTAATATAAGAAGTCTATCAGAGTTTCTTTTGATTGTATCCATATATTTTGCAAGTTGTTTTCTTTCTATTCCCTGATCACTATCATTAAGACTTGATATAAGCTGTTGAGCTGATTTTATAATATTTAATGGAGTTCTAAGTTCATGAGATAAATTAATAAAATAATTATTTTTGTATCTTTCATTCTTAATTAACTCATTATACAACTCTTCATTTTCCTTTAATTTCTTATTTAATTCGGTTGTTCTTTGTTCTATTAGGATGTTTAATATCTTTACCCTGTCATATATTATGTAAATTATTATTATTATAGTTAATGAATATATTAAATAAGCCAAAGGAGTTTTCCATGGTTTTAGACCAACTGTAAATTTAACACTTGTTGGATTACTCCATTCCCCATTTGAACTCTTAGCAATAACTTTGAATTCATAATTTCCAGAATCTAAATTAGTATAATTTGCATAATTTCTATTTCCTGAAAATACCCATTCCTCATCAACACCCTCTAATTTATAAGCATATTCTATATTTTTAGTATTTAAATAATAAGGAAGAAAAAATTTAAATTGTATTTGATTATGCTTATAATCTAAATAAATATTAGAAATCCCTTTAATCTCATCATCATTATTATAGATGCTATCTATTATGACTTCATTTGAAAATCCATTCTTTATTATGTTTTGGGGATAAAAATATGTAAAACCATTTATTCCTCCAAAGAACATTTCTCCCCTTGGACTTTTATAACTAGAAAATATATTATATTCATTTCCTTGTAAACCATCATTAACAGTAAAATTTACAAATTGCTCTTTATCAACTTCAAACTTAGATAATCCATAATTTGTACTTATCCACAAGTTGTCTTCATTATCTACCAAAATACCATTTATAAAATTGTTAGATAATCCTTCTTTTTCAGTATACCTTTTAAAAGTTTCACTTTCTTTATTAAATTTATTTAATCCGTAACGAGTTCCTACCCAAATATTATTCTTACTATCAATAGCAAGAGCATTTACTGTGCTAAAGCTTAAACTTGAAGCATCATTTTCAATATTTTTATAGTTATTCATTTCCTTAGTTTTTGTATTAAAAGAAATAAGACCATTGTTAAAGCCGCATGCAAACCACATTACTCCATCTTTATCTTTAATGATATCTAACACCCAGCTTGCATTTATATTATTATCTTCAAAGACTTCACTAATATTTGTAAAACTTTCCTTTCTATCAAAAGTACAAACCCCTAAATCAGTACCAATCCATAATAGGCCCTTATCATCTAAATAAAGGGACTTAACATCATCTGATATCAAACTATTACTATCATCAGGATCACTAAAATAATTGGTAAATTCTTTAGTATTTTTATCATATTTACTTAAACCTTTTTCTGTAGCTATCCATATTTCATTATCTATTCCTGTGATATCTCTAATATTATTACTAGGAATGCTATTGATTATATCTCTATAGTAAGCAATTCCTTCGTAATTTATTCTTTTTATATTTCCATTTTTTCTATCAATTACATTTAATCCCTCTCTCCTTGTTCCTACCCACAAATATCCTTCTTTATCTTCATAGATACCATAAATAAAATTTTCACTTATTGAATTCTCATCAAATGGATCATTTCTATAATTATAAAAAGAATTTTCTGGGTTAAACATACTTATTCCTTTAGTAGTTCCTACCCAAATAGTTCCTGATGAATCTTCCATTAAACTAAATACATCATCACTTATAATACTTTGTAAATCATATATCTTTGATTTAAATGTAAGAAATTCATTTCTTTCTTCATCCAATCTACATAAACCATTATTAGTTGCTATCCAAACAATTCCTCTGCTATCCCTCAATATTGTTCTTACTTCTTTACCTGCTAATGCCTTGCTATCTTCAGGATTACTTAAATACTGAGTTATTTCATTAGATTTTATATTTATTTTATTTAATCCATTATTTTCTGTACCAACCCACAAATATCCTTTGTTATCAGCATATAAATCGTATATAAAGTTATCACTTATACTATTTTCTTTTTTATTAGAATAGTATTTTATTATCTCCTTTGTATCCCTAGTAATTTTATTTAATCCTTCTTCTGTACCTATCCAATAATTCCCATAAATATCTTCTTCCACTGAATATATTACTTGACTTGTTAATATTTCCTCTTCCTCAGAATAGTATAATCTTTCAAAATCATCATTTTCCTTATTATATTTATTAAGACCATCCGCAGTAGCTACGTATAAATCACCTAGTGAATCAATTAATAACTCGGTAATATTATTATTTGATAAATTACATCCATCTTCCCCTGAAACATAGGTCTTTACTTCATCTGTTTTTGGATCTATCTTATTTAATCCAACTGTTGTAGCAACCCATATATTATTATCATTATCTTCTGCAATTCCTATAATATAATTTCCAGTAATACTGTCAGGAGAGTCTTCCCTATACTTATATACTTTAAATTCACTTCCATTATATCGATTTAGCCCGTCATCTGTACCTATCCATATATAACCTCTGCTATCTTGAAACATATATTCAACAGTTGTTTGAGATAAACCATCTTCACTAGTAAGCCTTTTAAAATTCAAGTTTTTCTCCTTGCTTATTTCAAAAGTTTCAGCATTAACATAAAGACTATTACTGTGAATAAAAATAGATATAATAAAAATCATATATAATAATTTTAAAAATATCTTTTTCATTTGATTTCCTTTCATAAACATTTTAATTTTCAAAAGATATAAAAAAATAGAGGAAGACAACTAATACTGTCTTCCTCAACTCTATTATGGCAGGGGCAGTAGGAATCGAACCCACAACCAACGGTTTTGGAGACCGCTACTCTACCAATTGAGCTATACCCCTTTAACAAAAAACATTTTAACATGATATTATAAAACTTGTCAACAATATGTTTTATTAACATATAATTGTACAATAAAACATAAATTTTACATAAATATAGTCGGTAAAATATATTTTACCGACTAAAATGGCAGGGGCAGTAGGAATCGAACCCACAACCAACGGTTTTGGAGACCGCTACTCTACCAATTGAGCTATACCCCTTTAAACAGCAACAAACTCATTATAACTTATGTTTATTTAAAAAGCAAGTTCTTAAATTAATTTATTAAAACTTCTACTAATCTAGTAATATTATTTTTAATTGCTGCTAAGCTGCCATCTTCAAAATCAAATTCTAAAGACTTAAAGTTATTTTCTGAAGGTAATATATTTTCTTCTTTTATATCATGTATAAATATAACCTTGTCTTCTTCTAAATAACTATTAATATTATCTTTATTTACTTTAGTTATTTGAATTCCCAAACTTTTAAAGAAGTAATCAAATTTATTAGAATCGACTAATATTTTATATTCCTTCATTTTTTCTAAAGATGAAGCAGTCCCTTCCATAAAACTATCAATTTCCTTAATAAGCTCATTATAGTTTCTCTCATAGTAGTCCCTATTTGCTATATCCTTTTCTTGCAATGCTATCTTTATATTATATAAGGCTATCTTATACTCATTAATTCCTAAGTAATAATAAGGATTTACTTCAACTTTAGATACTATTTCTATATTTATTGGATATATTCCCCTAGATATATTTATAATTCTTAATTTATTATCTATAGTGTTTTTTTCTTTATTTCTTAAACTCTTTCTTCCCTCATTTATCTTATCAATAAAGTCTTTATTCTCTAAATCACTATAAATTAACAAATCCTTATTTAATATATTTTCCAAAACAAAATCATCTATTTTATAATCTTTAAGTTCTTCATTATTCTTAACTAAATAATCTACATTATGTTTATCCTTAACTAAATCTTTTATTATTTTATATTGATTCTCATTAACAGAAAGTATATCTAACTTTTGATTTTGTTGAATTTCATCTTCAGAATTTATTGTTGCCTCTAAAGAATTTCTAGATATATTTAAAAATAAAAATAAGCTAAAGGTAAAAATAATCAATGTGTAAGTTAACTTTTTCATTTAACTTCCTCCAAAACTATATTTATAGTTTTATAGTAAATAATCTTAACATTATAATAACATAAATATAATTTATTTTTCTTAAAATTTGGTTACATTTATGTTAATTAATTCCTTAAATATCCTTTAATCATAAATTTATTATTTTCATTTATCTTTCTTTTTCTTTTCTTTTTGGATAAAATATATTAATAAGATACTTTAGAAAGGATATTTATTATGAATTTTTATGTTAATAGTTTAGAAGAAACTACTAAAATCGGATCTTTATTAGGTAAGCTTGTACAGCCTGGTGATGTTATTTGCTTAACAGGTGATTTGGGAACTGGCAAAACTCATATAACTAAAGGGATTGCTAAAGGCTTAGGAATTTCAGAACATATAACTAGTCCAACATTTACAATAGTGAATGAATATGATTCAGGCAGACTTAAATTCTATCATTTTGATGTTTATAGAGTAAGTGATCCAGATGAAATTTACGCAATTGGCTTTGATGAATACATATTTTCCGATGGAGTTTCTGTAATAGAATGGGCAAATTATATAGAAGAAATCTTACCAAAGGAATTTTTACATATTTACATAGAAAAAGATTTATCAAAGGGAGAAAACTATAGAAAAATAACTATTACTCCTTATGGAGAAAGATATAATTATATAAAGGAGTTGAAAATATGAATATCTTAAGTATTGATTCTTCCTCAAAGGTAGCAACAGCAGCAGTTTTAAACGAAAACGGCTTAATTGCAGAATATACTTTAAACAATAAATTA
This sequence comes from Clostridium isatidis, assembly GCF_002285495.1. Lineage (NCBI taxonomy): Bacteria > Bacillati > Bacillota > Clostridia > Eubacteriales > Clostridiaceae > Clostridium > Clostridium isatidis. The sequence goes on from NZ_CP016786.1 coordinate 2,398,163, forward strand.
GAACATTCAGTATTATTAATGGATATGATTGATAATTTATTAAAAGATTCTAATTTGACAATAGATAATATAGATGGTTTTGTAGCATCTAAAGGCCCTGGTTCCTTTACAGGCTTAAGAATAGGAATGGCAACAATTAAAGGCTTAAGCTTTGGTTCTAATAAACCTTATGTAAGTGTATCAAGCCTAGATGCTTTAGCTTATTCCCTAATAAATTTTGATGGTATTATATGTCCAATTATGGATGCTTTAAGAGATAGTGTGTACACTTGTATTTACAAAAATAATAATGGAAAGCTGGAAGCCTTAATGGATTATGCTGCTCTAGATTTAGAAGAGCTGGTAAATCTTTTAAAAGAAAAAGGAGAAAAAGTTATTTTTACTGGTGACGGACTAGTAAAACATAAGGAATATCTAATCAATAATCTGGATAACTGTTATTTCCCCCCTAATCATTTAAGTGTGATTAGGGCTTCATCTCTAGGAGAGTTGGGATTAAAACTATTATTAGAAAATAAAGCTGATGATCCAAATTCAGCTCCATTTTATCTAAAGAAACCTCAAGCTCAAAGAGAATTAGAAAAGAGGTTGGCTCTAAAAAATGAAGATAACATATAGATTGATGATTAAAGAGGATATAGACGGAATTTTTAATATAAGCACATTATCTTTTAATACGCCTTGGAGTAAAACTTCAATTTCAAATGAAATGAATAACCCTCTTGCTAAATACATAGTTGCAATAGATAACTCAATTAATGAAGTTGTTGGCTTTATAGGCGCATGGATAATTGCTGATGAAGCAGATATTATGAATATAGCAGTACACCCTGACTACAGAAAACTTGGAATAGCCAGCAAGCTTTTAGCTTCATTAATAGATTTATGTAAAAATCTTAACTGCTCAAAAATTAATTTAGAAGTAAGAGCTTCAAATCTTCCAGCTCAAAATTTATATAAAAAATTCTCCTTTATAGAAAATGGAATAAGAAAAGGCTATTATCAAGATACTGGAGAAGACGCTATGCTTATGCAGTACACAGTTCACAGAAATAAATAGTTTGAAGTGTGGAGGACTGAATGTGTATCAAAAGCAGTTTTCAGTCTTAAGATTTCAATTTTTAGATATTCATAATTCTCAGCCTTGCTGAAAATTTTAAAAAAAGAGTTATTCTATAAAACGCGCTATAGAATAACTCTTTTCTATATTTTATTCGTATTTTCAGCCAATCTGAAAATATTCCTTAATTATACACTTTGCATTTTGAATTACATAAGCTCTGTTTATGCATTTGCTTCTTTTCTAAAAACAGCCTTTTCAAGCCTTGCATGTAAGACATAAGTTATTGCTCCTACCATAATTGCTTTGATTCCGTTAAATGGTAATAAACCTACTGTAACATAATTCATCATCTCTTCTGGACTCATTTGCATTCCGTATAGTGGTATTAATATATATACATTTGCTAATATTCCTACAATTTCTACTGATACTAATCCAAGTAGCATACCTATTAAAAGAGATTTTTTGCTTCTATTTATTTTGTACATAATTGCCGGTGGCAACACTAAGGAAACTCCAATTATAAAGTTTGCTAACTCTCCTACACCGGCACTGCTTGTACCCTTTACTACTAAAATAAGTAAATTCTTTATAAGCTCTATTACTACTGCTGCCATCGGGCCGAATGCCAGTCCCCCTATTAAAGCTGTCACATCACTTAAATCAATTTTTAACCATGGAAATGGAAAAAATGGTATAGGGAAATCAAAGTACATTAAAATTACTGACATTGCCCCTAAAAGTGATATTTTCATAAATTTGTTTAAGTTTTGATTTTGATAATTTTTCATTTTTGTCTCCTCCCAAACTCATTGCCTCAGGGAACTGGCGTAGATTGGAATAATCCGGTGATAATTTATTAACAAAATCCTTCTTTTTAACAACAAAAAACCTGATGTAAAATATTACATCAGGGCTATATACATGCACAAGAAAGATTGCGTTAATAATTAAATTAAGCCATCTCACCACATATACCTTCTTTCATCCAGACTATACTGTCGGCCTCGGAGTTTCACCGAATCATGCTAGATACTAGCTCGCGGGCTATACCGCCGGTGGGGAATTACGCCCCGCCCTGAAGATAATGTTATTATTTTTATTTCACTTTCATTATATGCTATAGTTATTAGTTTGACAAGCAAAATTTTTAACAATTTATAAATCTTTCATCGATAAAGAAATTCTCTTCTTCTTAACATCCACTTCAAGTATTTTTACCTCAACTACATCACCAACCTTAACTACATCTAGCGGATGTTTTATAAATTTATTTGACATTTGACTTTTATGAACTAAGCCATCTTGATGAACTCCAATATCTACAAAGGCTCCAAAATCTGCTACATTTCTAACAGTTCCTTTTAAAATTAGCCCTGGAGTTAAATCCTCCATATTTACTATTCCTGTTTTTAATATAGGCTTTGGCATTTCTTCTCTTGGATCTCTTCCTGGCTTCTTTAGTTCTTTTATTATATCTAAAAGAGTTGGCTCTCCTAGCTTTAAACTTTCAAGAAGTTTCTTTATTTCTATTTTTTTTACTCTTTCCTCTATGTTATTTAAATTTTTATTTTTTAAATCTTCAATAGTATATCCAAGTTCCTTTATTAAATTTCTTGCCGCATCATAAGATTCTGGATGTACTGAAGTATTGTCTAAAGGCTCATTACTTTCCATAACTCTTAAAAATCCAGCACATTGTTCAAAAACTTTTGGTCCTAATCTCTTCACCTTTAATAGCTCTTTTCTATTCTTAAACCCTCCTACTTCATTTCTATATTCTACAATATTATTAGCTATAGTAGAATTTATACCTGATATATAAGTTAATAAGGATGGCGTAGCTGTATTTAAATCTACTCCTACCTTATTTACACAATCTTCTACTACCCCAGTTAAAGATTCATCTAATTTTTTAGGAGTTACATCATGTTGATATTGTCCTATACCTAAGGCCTTAGGATCGATTTTAACCAATTCCGCCATAGGATCCTGAAGTCTTCTTCCTATTGATATTGCCCCTCTTATAGTTACATCTAAATCAGGGTATTCCTTAGAAGCAAGTTCTGAAGCAGAATAAACCGATGCTCCTGCTTCTGATACAATAACATATGCTACTTCCTTAGCACTTTCGCTTTTTATTTCTGAAATCATCTCTGCTATAACTTCTTCTGACTCCCTTGAAGCAGTTCCATTACCTAGTGATATAACATCTACATTATATTTTTTTATTAAACCCTTAAGTATTTCCTTGGTTTCTTTTATTTTATTTTGTGGTGCTGTTGGATACACTGTTGCTTTATCTAAGAACTTTCCAGTGCTATCTAAAATGGCAACTTTACAACCTGTTCTAAAACCCGGGTCAAAACCCATTACTACTTTCCCCTTAATTGGAGGCTGCATTAGTAGAGATTTTAGGTTTTCTTTAAATATTTTTATTGCTCCCTCTTCTCCAATGCTTGTAAGTTCATTTCTAACTTCTCTTTCTATTGATGGATATATCAATCGCTTTAACGAATCCTTTATTGCTAGTTTTAAATAGTCATCAGTAATAGAATTTGATTTTAATATTTCCTTTTCTAAATAATTTATTATCTTTTCTTCATTTACTACTATTTTTACTTGAAGAACTTTTTCTTTTTCTCCTCTATTAATTGCTAAAATTCTATGGGATGGTATTTTACTTACTTCTTCACTATAATCATAATACATTTCATATGGAGTATCTTCTTCACTGCTTCCTTTAGTTTCTATTTTACCTTCTTTTAAAACTAAATTTCTTATCCATTTTCTATACTTAGCTTCGTCAGATATAACTTCTGCTATTATATCTAAAGCTCCATTTATTGCATCTTCTTGGTTATTCACCTCTTTTTCTTCATCTATATATTTCTTTATCTCTTCTTCTATATTTCCCCTAAAGCTTCCATCTAGAATTAAATCTGCTAAAGGCTTTAATCCCCTTTCTAAAGCCTTAGTTGCTCTAGTTCTCTTTTTTTGCTTATAAGGTCTATAAACATCTTCAACTTCTGTTAAGGATGAAGCATTTTCTAAGGCTTTTACTATTTCTTCTGTTAATTTCCCCTGTTCTTCAATTAATCTTTTTACATCTTCTTTTCTTTCCTTTAGATTTCTAAGATATGTTAATCTTTCAAAAAAGTCTCTTAAAATTTCATCACTTAAGCCACCAGTCTGCTCTTTTCTATATCTTGAAATAAAAGGTACTGTATTTCCAGCATCTAATAATTCTATTACATTATTTACTTGAGTTATACTTATATTAAGTTCTGATGAAAGCTTACCTACTATATCTACCATAATTGCCTCCTAGTTATAATTATTAGCCTAAAATTTACATAATGTTATTATAATACAATATTCCACTTTAATAAAATAATTATATATTTATAAATAACTAAATATTTGTATTTATTAAAAGAATACATATTGATAGAAAAGTAAATTATAAGTATAATTAGATTGTAAAATATTTCCAGAGGTGATTTTCTTGAAGAAGCTTGGTCTTATAATTAGCAGATTATTAAATATATTATTAATTTTTTTCATTATATTTATTATTTTAAATGATTATCATATTATAGATTTTTCTAATACAGTAAAATATATTTTATATTTTTTAACTTTTATTTTAATACTAATTTCTGCTACTAAAGAATTGATTTTAAATAAATCTGGATTATCAAAATTTATTAATTTTATAATATTATTTTGTTCTATAGCAGGAGGCGTCTTTTCAATTCAAGCAAACCAAATTAATATTTTAATTTATATATGTATCATTTCATCTTTAATATATTGCTTTATCGAATTGGTTTATAGAAGAGCATAGAAAATTATATTTATTTTTATTTACTTTCATATTATTTATCCTCATTTAATATGATTAACTATAATCAATTTAAGAGGGTAAGTATATGAAAAAAAAATTAATCTATTTTACATCACTTTTAACAGTTCTTATTTTATTAGCTTTATCTATATTTTTAAATTTTACATATTCACCTTTTAACGCTGATAATGTAAAAAATAATATTGCTTTATTTTCTTCAGAAACTTATGAAGGAAGACTTCCAGGAACTAAAGGGAACCTTCTAGTTGGTGAAATTATAAGAAACAATTTTCAAACTAATAATTTAGTTCCTCTAAATGAAGATTATAAGGAAAGTTTTAAAGCTCTTTGCCCAGTTAAAGAGAATTCATCAGCTTCTATTAAGATATTATCTGAAGATAAAATTATAGAAGAATTGAAGTATGGTACTGATTATAAAGAAGATATGCTTAATTTTAGAAGCAATACTATTACTTTCTCTAAGGATGACAAAATAAATATTTATACAAATTCCTTTGAAGTCATAACTGATAATGGCAATTGCTTATTTTACGTACCTAAAAATAATGATTTTTCTTTTAGAAGTTCCTTTATGAGTGATTTTCCTTATGATATGTTAATAGCCATTACTACTGATACTTATAATAAAATTCTAAATTCAGTCAGGAGTGGTTTAACAATTTCCGTTAATATACCTTTCACAATTTCCGAAAAGGAATTATTTAATGTTGTTGGAGTAATTGAAGGAAGCTCAGATAATCTTCCACCTCTTGTACTAACTGCCCATTATGATCATTTAGGAAAGGATGGGCTTAATAATACTTATAAAGGTGCATTAGATAATGCTTCTGGAACTTCCTTTTTATTAGAACTTCAGAGAACTCTAAGCAGTTTTAAAAAACCTAAACGTGATATTATCTTTGTAGCCTTAAATGCTGAGGAATTTGGTTTGCTGGGTTCTAAGAGTTTTGCTGAAAGAAATTATGATATTATAAAAGATGCAGAAATTATAAACTTTGATATGATAGGAAGCGAAGATTATCCATTAACCTTAATGCTTGGAATAGCTGCTAAAAATAAAGAATCTAAATTATTAGATTCTATAATAGAAATAGCTGAAGATAATAAAGTTAAAACCGAAGTAGTATATGAAGATTCTAGTGATCATGCAAGCTTTAATAATGAAGAAATAGATGCTTTAAGTTTCTGCCATAGCGATACTAGTAGAATTCACACTCCAAATGATACAGTTGAATATATAAGTACAGAAGCCATAGAAAGTGCTTATTCAGTTATCCAAGATAAGATCTACGATTCCTGCTACAGTAATTTAACAATATTCTTTTATACAGAAACTTCAATAATAACTTTCTCTACTCTATTGTTTCTTCTAATTGTAGTTCCAATTATATTGAAAAAAATAGATAAAAAAGCAAACTAAAAAACTTATTAAAAAAGAAGATTGAATACAATCTTCTTTTTTATGATTCTAATTAACAATTTAAATAGAAACTGCTGTTTACTTTTTAAATTTATATTCCAAATTATTTAATTCTATAGAAATTAAGCTAATTTATGCATTGTTAATTATTTTTAAGATATGCTATTATAAAATTATCTATTTCCCCATTCATAACCGCATTTAAATTTGCTGTTTCTTCATTCGTTCTATGATCTTTAACTAAATTATATGGATGGAATACATAGGATCTTATCTGACTTCCCCATCCCATATCCTTTAATTCACCTGTTAAATCTTCTATCTTCTCTTTATGTGCTCTTTCTTTTAATTCAATCAACTTTGCTTTAAGCATTGCCATTGCTGCTTCCTTGTTGGCAATTTGGCTTCTTTCACTTTGACATTGAACTACTATTCCTGTTTTTAAATGGGTAATCCTTATAGCTGATTCTGTTTTGTTAACATGTTGACCTCCAGCTCCGCTTGCTCTAAAGGTATCTACCTTAATATCTTCTGCTCTTATTTCTATATCCTGATCTTTTGTAAGTTCAGGTAATACTTCTACTGAAGCAAAGGAAGTTTGTCTTTTCCCATTGGCATTAAAAGGAGATATTCTAACCAATCTATGAATTCCCTTTTCTGCTTTTAAATAGCCATAGGCAAAATCACCCTTAACCTTTAAGGTAACACTTTTTATTCCTGCTTCATCCCCCTCTAGATAGTCTAAAGTATCAACCTTATAGCCCTTCTTCTCACACCATCTTGTGTACATTCTAAGTAACATTTCTGTCCAGTCATTTGCATCAGTACCACCAACACCGGCATGTAAAGTTAATATTGCATTATTTCCATCATATTCTCCTGATAAAAGAAGTTCTATCTTATATTCATTTACTTCTTTTTCAATACTTCTTATTTCAGCTATAATTTCACTAATTGTTTCCTCATCATCATCTTCTAACAACTCTGCTAAAACTTCAACATCTTCTACTCTTCTGTTTAAGGAATCATACCTTTCTATTTTATCTTTAATTCTTTTGCTTTCTTTCGTAACTTCTTCAGCTCTATTTATATCTTGCCAAAAGTCCTTTTCCTGCATTTTAAGATCAAGTTCCTGTAATTCCTTTAAAAGTGCTTCCTTGTCAAAGAGAAGCCCCCATTTCCTTTATATTCTTTTTAATATCATTAAGCTTAGATAATTCTGCTTCTAACCTAACTATCACTTTTATCACCCTAACTTTAATTTTTATTATTAAAATCACCTATATAGATATAAGAAATAAAATTATAGTACTTATATTTTAATAAAAAAGTTCACAATTTACAGTGCACAATTTTGGATAAAACTACTAGTTAGTTTCTAAAATTTAAGTTATAGCAACTAGAAAGTAGCTTGTAAAAAATTTGTTACTTCAGCTAAGCTGAATTATTTCCTTAACTGTGGACTGTGCCTTGTGAACTGTGTACTATTAAAATTAAATTCTTATTGTTTTAATTCTAAATTAATTTGTAGCTAACTGTTTAATATTTTATGCTTCTCTTCCATGGCAGTTTTTATACTTTTTACCACTTCCGCAAGGACAAGGATCATTTCTTCCTACCTTGTTATCATTTCTAACTGGCTGCTTTTTTACATCAGAACTACTGCTGCTTCCAGCATGTTGTGCTGCTGTTTCTTGAGCAACTCTTTCTCTTTCAACAGGCTCTTCTTTTTTAATTTCAATATGGAATAGGAATTTAACTGTATCAATTTTAATGCCATGAATCATTTCATCAAACATAGCACTACCTTCCATTTGGTATGCTTGAATTGGATCTACTTGTTTATAAGCTCTTAAGCTCATACCTTGTTTTAAATGATCCATGTTATCTATATGATCCATCCATTTTCTATCAACTGATCTAAGAAGAATTACCCTTTCTAATTCCCTCATTCTTTCAGAACCAAATTCTTCTTCCTTAGCATCATAAACTTTATATAAAATATCTAATACTCTTTCAATTATATTGTTAACAGATAAATTTAATATATCTTGAACTTTAATTACTCCTCTTGGTAAGCAGATATCTTCTAGATATTTAATAAGCTTTTCTAATACTTCTTCCTTATTATCAATATTACCTTCTAAATGACCTTTAACAGCATCTTCTACAATATCTTTTGTCATTGATATTATTTGATCTTTTATGTCCTTACCTTCAAGAACTTCAGATCTTTGCTTATAGATAACTTCTCTTTGCATATTCATTACATCATCATATCCAAGAAGATTCTTTCTAATGTCAAAGTTATTACCTTCAACTTTCTTTTGAGCATTTTCGATAGCCTTAGTAACCATTTTATTGTCTATTGCTTCATCATCTTCTAATCCAAGTTTATCCATTAAAGCTTGAATTTTTTCTGAACCAAATATTCTCATTAAATCATCTTCTAAAGATATATAGAATACTGATTCACCTGGATCTCCTTGACGACCTGATCTACCTCTTAATTGGTTATCTATTCTTCTTGATTCATGTCTTTCAGTACCTATTATTTTAAGGCCTCCAACTTCTTTAACACCTTCTCCAAGCTTAATATCTGTACCTCTACCAGCCATATTAGTAGCTATTGTTACGCTTCCTAATTCTCCAGCATGAGATATTATTTCTGCTTCTTGTTCATGATATTTAGCATTAAGAACTTGATGAGGAATTCCTCTTTTCTTTAATAAAGAAGATAAGTATTCTGATTTTTCAATACTTACAGTACCAACTAAAACTGGCTGGCCTTTTTTATGACTTTCTACTATTTCTTCAATAATAGCATTATATTTGCCTTTAGTATTCTTATAAATTAAGTCAGTTCTATCAATTCTAGCTATAGGTTTATTAGTTGGTATAACTATAACATCAAGAGCATAAATTTCTCTAAATTCATTTTCTTCTGTTAATGCTGTACCTGTCATACCAGATAACTTATTATACATTCTAAAATAATTTTGGAAAGTTATAGTTGCAAGAGTTTTTGACTCTCTTTGAATTTTAACTCCTTCTTTAGCCTCTATTGCTTGGTGAAGACCATCTGAATATCTTCTACCTTCCATAAGTCTACCAGTAAATTCATCAACAATTATTACTTCTCCGTCCTTTACCATGTAGTCCTTATCTCTTTTCATTACATAGTTAGCTTTTAGGGCTTGAGTAATGTAGTGTTGTAATTCTAAGTTACTTGCATCTGCATAATTTTCAAGGCCGAAAGCTCTTTCTGCTTTTGCTACCCCTTCATCTGTAAGCATTACAGAATTTGCTTTTTCATCTATAGTAAAGTCTTTTTCTGCAATTAACTGCTTTACAAAATTATCTGCTACATTATAGAATTTTGTAGATTTGTCTCCAGCACCAGAAATAATAAGAGGAGTTCTAGCTTCGTCTATTAAAATAGAGTCAACTTCATCTACAACAGCAAAGTTTAATCCTCTTTGAACTCTCTCTTCTTTGTAAATTACCATATTATCTCTTAAGTAATCAAATCCAAATTCATTATTTGTTCCGTAAGTTATATCTGCTGCATAAGCTTCTCTTCTTTGCTTTGATGTTAAACCATGAACAATACAGCCAGTAGTTAAACCAAGGAAATGATATAATTCCCCCATCCATTCCTCGTCTCTTTTCGCAAGGTAATCATTAACAGTTACCAGGTGCACTCCCTTACCTGTGAGAGCATTTAAATATAGTGGTAATGTCGCAACCAATGTCTTACCTTCACCAGTTTTCATTTCTGCAATTCTTCCTTGGTGAAGAACCATACCACCTATAAGCTGAACTCTATAGTGCTTCATTCCTAATACTCTGGAAGATGCTTCTCTACAAACAGCAAAAGCCTCTGGAAGAAGATCATCTAATGTTTCCCCATTAGCTAATCTTTGTTTAAATTCATCTGTTTTTGCTCTTAATTCAGCATCAGATAGCTTTTGCATACTTTCGTCTAACGCTTCTATTTTATCTGCTATTTTTTCGAGTTTTCTAACTTCTCTTTCACTATATGTTCCAAATATTTTTTCTAATATTCCCATATTAATTTCCCTTCCGATGTTTACTTATTTTTAATTACGTATAAAATATTTCCTATTTTATAAATTATACCATTATATTATAATTCAATTCAAGAAATTACCCTATATTTATTATCAATTATCCCTTTTAAGTTCACTTTTATTAATGAAATTAATATTTTATTAATAAAAATCTATAAATTAGCTATTTTTATTTTTTATCATTAAGGTTTTATTATTCATTAAAAAGAGTCATTACAAAATACTTCGTAATGACTCCTAATTATTTTTTATTTTAAAGTTTTCTGATATCTTAGAAATTATATATAGTTGTCAATTTTCAATTTACTAAATATAATCTGGTTCTAATAGACCATAATCTCCATCATTTCTCTTATATACTACTGATACTTTGTTTGCATCAGCATCTTCATATACAAAGAAGTTATGTCCAAGCAATTCCATTTGTAATACTGCCTCTTCAATTGTCATTGGTTTTATTACAAACTTCTTTGTTTTTACTATTTTCCCATTAGTTTCAACCACATCATCTTTTTCTTGTGAATCTTCATATGCTGGGAATCTTAATGATTCATGACTTCTCTTAGATAATTTTGTTCTTTGTTTTCTAATTCTTCTTTCTAATTTATTAACAACTAAATCTATAGATTTATACATATCCTCAGTTTCTTCTTCTGCCCTTAAAATTATTCCATTAAAAGGTATTGTAACTTCGACTCTTTGTTTATCTTTTTGAACCGAAAATTTAACCTTTGCCTCCACATCAAAATTAAAATATTTTTTTATTTTTGAAAGTTTTTTCTCCATCATTTCCTTTAAAGCAGGTGTTGCTGTAGTGTTTTTTGCTATTACTGAAACTTTCATATAAGGTCGCCCCTCTCCTGTAATTTAACCATTAATTTAATTTTTAAAATTAATATTTGATACTTATATTATACTTCCCTTGATAACCTTTAACAATATTTATTTTCTGAATTAACAGAAAATTCTCTCTATTTTGCTTAACATAACTTAATTTTTCTTTATATTTTACGGTTTTTCGCAAAAAAATCTCCATCAGTAAAAATACTGATGGAGATTTTCTTGTAAAGTTATTTGACCTGGATTTTGCCCCCACACTCGCCTACTGGAGCTTTTGCTACTAGGAATTACCCCCTCACTACTAACCCTCTCAATTTCTTGGTAGGACTTACTTCTATACCGCACCATGCTCATTAGGAATTTTTCCTAACTTACGTGGATCGTTTTGCCTGCGACTAGCTTCGACTTTCATCCACAAACCTAACTTTACATTATTATTATATATAACTTTTAGCAACTGTCAATATTTTTATTTCTTTTGCTCCATTTTCTTTTAATATTTTTTCGCATTCAAATAATGTAGCTCCTGTTGTAATTACATCATCTATAAGAATTATATTTTTATCTTTTATATTGTTATTATGCTTTAATTTAAAAGCATCTTTAATATTTTTAAATCTTTCTTCCCTTGATAAAACTTTCTGCTCCCTAGTATTTTTTATTTTTACTAGATCATTATAAACTGGTATATCTAATTTTTCTCCTAGTATTTTTGCAATTATCTCACATTGATTAAAGCCTCTTTGTTTTAAGGTCTCTTTACTACAAGGAACATATAATATTCCTTCTGCCTCTATTTTATTTTCCTTAATCAATTCATATAGAAAATCTGCTAGGATATTTCCTGCTAAAAATATTTTTTTATATTTGAATTTTAATATTATTTCTTTTATAACCCCGCTATAATATGCATACGAATATATTCTTGAATTTTCCCTAACTCTCTGTATTTGGGTTAAACATAAGGGACATAGTCCAATATATTCTTCTCCACATACTATACATTTATTTTCTGGAGGATAAATAATATATAATACTTCATTTATTATTATTTTTAATATTTTAATAAACCTTTTTCCCATATTTCTTTATTGTAATTCCTTGTGATATTTTTAGCTAATTCCATATCTTCTGAAAGGACTTTTGATACTAAAATAATCTCTCCCAAAGATTTATTACTATTTTTACCTGCTTCTGAAGATAAAAACACTAATTTTTTATAATTAAAAAAAGCATTATCACACATTAAAACTACAATATTAATATTTGTATTGTTTAAGTTTGAATAGTTTTTAATATTGTTTGTAATAACAAAAACAGATTTATTTTTTTCTTTATATAAAGCTTCTATTTTTTTATCATTATCCTTTTTTAAAAATTTAATTATTTTAATATCTTTAGCCTTTAATAATTCTGTATAGTTTTCATATATTTTATTCACATTATCTTCATAAGGAACTAAAATAATTACTTTACTTTTATTCTCTTTAAACCAAAGGAAATAATCATATAATTTATATGGAATTTCTTCTTCTAAATTAACTTTAGTATTCATTATCCTAGGCTCTATAAAAGGACTATTCCTTCTTAAATCTGAAATATAAATAACATCCCCGATATTTATTACTTTTTCAATTGAATATATACTTATTTTTTTACAAAATAAATATAAATACTCTACTGCATCTCTTATATTAGCTTTAGTCAATTTAGAAAACAAACTTATATCATCAATAATGCAAAAATCATATTGATGTTTTATCTTTTCCAAATTATTATAACTTACAAAATTGATTTGACTATTCACTTCTTCTGTTGATATAAAAGAATATGTAAATTTTATATCAACCTTTAAACCAGATACTAATTCCTTATTAATTTCTTCACTATCCCATACATATAAAATTCTCTTATTTTCCTTTAATAATAAAATAATTAATTCTTTATATATTAATGAAGTATTGTAGGGACTGGTAATAATAGTTAATAATTTTCTTTTACCTTTATACCACTTATTTAATAAATAATTATATTTATTTAATTCCTCAATACGTACTAACCTATTATTCAAGATTAATAACCTCTCATTCCTCAATAAGCATACTATTATTTGTTATTTCCATAATTCTATATTTTAAAGATGAATATCTTTCCATACTTTTTGTATTAGAAATCATATATTTTAATGCTTTTTCCATTCCTACCGTTACAACAAGCTCCTTAGCTCTTGTTATTGCAGTGTATAAAAGATTTCTATTCATTAATAAAGGCGAACCCATAAATACTGGTGAAATAATAACCTTGAATTCACTCCCCTGACTTTTATGTATTGTAATTGCATAAGCAAGTTCTAACTCATCTAGATAAATAAAATCATATACTACTCTTCTTTCATCATCAAAAATTACTGTTAGATTTTTTTCTTCCTCATTTATACTTTCAATAAATCCCATATCCCCATTAAAAACTCCGACACCTTCTTGTTCGCCAAAACCATTTACTCTTTCCCATCTTAATGAATAGTTGTTTTTAGTCTGCATAACTTTATCGCCTTCTCTAAAAATAACATCCTTTAGTTCCTTTTCTCTTTTATTTCTAGATCTTGGATTTAAAATTTCTTGAAGCTTATTATTTAAATTTATTACTCCTAGTTCTCCCTTTCTTGTAGGAGTTAAAATTTGTATATCCCTAAGTTTATCCCAGGAATTTTTAAAATTAGGTAGTCTTCTATTTATTAAATCTATTATTGTAAATAATATATCTTTTTGATCTTCTTTTTTCTCAAAAAAGAAATCTCCTTCTCTTTTATTTAAATAAGGCATCTCTCCATTATTAATTTTGTGAGCATTAACTACTATTAGACTTTCCTTTCCCTGCCTAAAAATATCAGTAAGCCTTACAACTTTAATAAAATTACTTTCTATTAAATCCTTTAAAACATTTCCAGCTCCAACAGAAGGTAATTGATCCACATCACCTACTATAATTAATCTTGTTCCAAGCTTTATTGCTTTAAGTAAATTATGCATTAGCATAATATCTATCATAGAAGCTTCATCAATTATTATGACATCAGCTTCTAAAGGTTCTGCTTCTCCTTTTATAAAGTATGAATTATCTTCATCATCGCTCACTCCCATTTCAAGAAGCCTATGAATTGTTTTTGCTTCCCTTCCAGTTGATTCGGTCATTCTTTTTGCAGCCCTTCCTGTTGGTGCCCCAAGTAAAACCTTCATTCCATTATTCTCATATATCTCAATTATAGCTTTTATTATTGTAGTTTTTCCTGTTCCAGGTCCCCCTGTGATTATTTCAATTCCATTGTCAAAGGCTCCTAATATTGCTTCCTTTTGTGAAGGTGCAAACTGGATATTATTTTTTCTTTCAAAAGTCTTTATTTCATCTTCAACATCTGTATTTATAGTCCTAAAATTTTCTATACTTAATGTTATTATTTTATTAGTAACCCCAAGTTCACAGTAATAATAAGGCAAAGCAAATACTGCCTCTATATCATTTATATTCTCAATCTTTATTTTAGTATCTAAAGCAAGATTTAATAAATTTTCTTCAACTTCTTCTATCTTTACTCCTAATATTTTTGAAACTTCCTTTACCAACATTTCTTTTGGCATAAAGGTATTACCAGCAGCTGAAAATTGATTTAATATATATTTAATTCCACTTTGTATTCTAAAGGGTGAATTACTTTCTATACCAAGACTTCTAGCAATTCTATCTGCTGTAATAAATCCAATTCCTGAAATCTCATCTGAAAGAATATATGGATTTTCCAAAACGATATCTTTGGCATGAGGTCCAAATTTTTTATAAACTTTTATACATTGATTAGTAGACATCCCATGTCCTTGAAAAAATATTATAATATCCTTTAAATCCTTATTTTCTAAATAAGATTCATATATAATTTTATATTTCTTTTCCCCAATACCTTCAACTTCCAATAGTTTTTCTATATTATTATCTAATATCTCTAAAGTTTTTTCCTTAAATTTCTTTACTATTCTTTTTGCTGTAATAGGACCAATTCCTTTAATTATTCCTGTACTTAAATATCTTTCTATACCTTCTATAGAGGTGGGTAGTATCTCTTCGTATTCTACTATATTAAACTGTTTTCCGAATTGTTTATGAATTACCCATTCTCCCTTCAATTTTACATTTTGACCTTCTTTTAAGAATGGAGCAATTCCAACAGCACTTATACTGTCTTTTTCAGTTCTTATTTTAGATACAACATAGCCTGTATCATCACTTTTGAATACAATTGAATCTACAATCCCATTTAAAATTTCCATATTAACGCTCCAAACCTTAAAAATTATAGTATTTTTTATTATTTTATTATAGCATAATATTAATTTTATTTAAAAATTTGTGCTAAACTATATTTGTAAAGATATCTATACAGGAGGTGTTTTTTATGATTATAAAAAACTGTAACATAATATACTTAGATAGAATAGAAAAAGGTTCTGTCTTAATTGAAAACGGTAAAATAAAAGAAATTAATCCTACTTCTTATAATACTGTAGAAGTAATTGATGGAGAAGGATTATATCTTGCTCCAGGTTTTATAGATGTTCATATTCATGGCGCTGGTGGACATGACACCATGGATGGAACTTATGAAGCTATAAATGAAATTTCTAAAATAATAGTAAAACATGGAACTACATCTTTTACTCCAACTACTATGACTGTCGCTATAAGTGACATAAGAAAATCTATGGAAGCTATAAAAGAAGCTAAATTAAAAGGTACTGATGGCGCTAAAGTATTAGGGGCTCATCTTGAAGGACCATTCATCAGCGGAAAAGCAATCGGGGCTCAAAATCCAAACTTTTTAGCTGAACCTACTTTAGAAAATTTTAAAGCTATGGTTGGAGATTGTGAAGATGCTGTTGTTTCAATTACAATTGCACCAGAAATTCCTGGCGCAAAAGAACTAGCTAAAGAACTTTCAAAGAAAGGTATAGTTTGTTCAATCGGACATACAAAAGCTACTTATAATGAAGCTATGGAAGGAATAAAATGCGGTTTTTCTCACGCTACACATCTATTTAATGCTATGACGCCATTTACCCACAGAGAACCTGGGGTTGTAGGAGCAATATTTGATAGTGATATAACAACTGAAACTATTTCAGATGGAATACACATTTCATATCCTTCCTTAAGAATAGCTTATAAGCAAAAAACTACAGATAAGGTTCTTTTAGTAACAGATGCAATGATGGCTTGCTGTATGCCGGATGGAATGTACAAACTAGGAGGTCAAGATGTTGTTGTTAAAGAAGGGGCTGCTAGACTTGTAAGCGGTTCTTTAGCTGGCTCTGTTTTAACATTAGATAAAGCAGTCTATAATGTTTATAAAAACGTAGGATACCCTCTACACGAAGCAGTTAAAATGGCTAGTTACAATGCTGCAAGACATTGTAAAGTTGATGATAGAAAAGGTCTTATAAAAGAAGGTTATGATGCAGACTTATTATTATTTGATGACGAAATTAATATCAAAAAAGTTTTCGTTGATGGAAAAGAAGTTTATAACTCTTAATTATGCTCACAGGAAACGTAAGCCTTTAGTATAACTAAAAAATATAGAGCCTAATTGGCTTCCTACCAATCAGGCTCTTTTCTATTATAAAATCTTAAAGTAATTTCTTAATTTCTTCTACTTTATTTAACTTTTCCCAAGGTAAATCTAAATCATTTCTTCCAAAATGTCCATAAGCAGCTGTTTGTTTATAAATAGGTCTTCTTAAATCTAAATCTCTTATTATAGCACCTGGTCTTAAATCAAATACTTTTTCTACTATTGAAATTATTTCTTCATCAGATTTCTTTCCTGTTCCAAAAGTATCTACTACTATTGATACTGGTTTCGCAACACCTATTGCATAAGCTAATTGGATTTCAAGCTTATCTGCTATTCCTGCTGCTACTAAGTTCTTAGCCACCCATCTTGCTGCATAAGCGGCTGATCTATCAACCTTTGTTGGATCCTTTCCTGAGAAAGCTCCACCGCCATGTCTTCCATATCCACCATATGTGTCAACAATAATTTTTCTTCCTGTTAATCCACTATCTCCTTGAGGACCTCCAACAACAAATCTTCCTGTAGGATTTATGAAATATTTTGTTTTATCATCTAATAATTCAGCAGGAACAACTACTTTAATTACATGTTCCATTAAATCTTCTTTAATCTTTTCTTGTGTTACATCTTCACTATGTTGTGTTGATATTACAATAGTATCAACTCTAACTACTTTATTATCATCATACTCAACTGTAACTTGAGTTTTTCCATCAGGTCTTAAGTAACTTAAAGTTCCGTTCTTTCTTACTTCTGATAATCTTCTAGAAAGTTTATGTGCTAATGATATAGGCATTGGCATATATTCTTCTGTTTCATTTGTTGCAAAACCAAACATCATCCCTTGATCTCCAGCCCCAACTGCTTCTACATCACCTTGTTCTCCTATTCTTGCTTCTAATGCCTTATCAACTCCCATTGCTATATCTCCTGATTGTTCGTCAATAGAAGTTAAAACTGAACAAGTATCACAGTCAAAACCAAATTTTGCTCTATCATAACCAATTTCTCTTACTGTTTGTCTTACTATTTTTGGAATATCAACATAACAACTAGTTGATATTTCTCCCATAACTAATACCATACCTGTGGTTACAGCTGTTTCACAAGCAACTCTTGCCGTAGGATCTTGTGCTAAAATACTGTCTAATACTGCATCGGATATTTGATCACAAATTTTATCTGGATGTCCTTCTGTAACTGATTCAGATGTAAATAATCTTTTCATGATATTCTCTCCTTTCTTTTATTTGATATTAATTCTAAAAAGATTCATATAAAAGAAAAAAATCTCTTCGACAAGAAGAGATTAAATAACTATATATCTTCTTATCTTGCAAAATTAATTGCAGGAATTGGCACCACACTTTTATTAAAGCAGGTTGCCGGGTTTCACAGGGCCCTTTTCCCTCCACCTCTCTTGATAAGAATTAATATCAAATTTTCTTTTTAGATTTTATCATTTATAGCTATAATAGTCAACAAAAAAAGACAAGGTTCTCTTGTCTTTTTTTGGTGGGGGAGGACGGATTCGAACCATCGAAACGATAACGTAACAGATTTACAGTCTGCCCCCTTTGGCCACTCGGGAACTCCCCCATATATGGAGCTGGCAATAGGACTCGAACCTACAACCTGCTGATTACAAGTCAGCTGCTCTACCATTGAGCCATGCCAGCATATTTTTAAAAGATTTATTGGTGGAAACAACAGGGATCGAACCTGTGACCCCCTGCTTGTAAGGCAGGTGCTCTCCCAGCTGAGCTATGCTTCCATATTAAAATAATTTGTGGTGGAGGAGGATGGATTCGAACCATCGAAACGATAACGTAACAGATTTACAGTCTGCCCCCTTTGGCCACTCGGGAACTCCTCCATATATGGAGCTGGCAATAGGACTCGAACCTACAACCTGCTGATTACAAGTCAGCTGCTCTACCATTGAGCCATGCCAGCATATTCTTAATTTTAATGAATTTTATGGTGGGGGAGGACGGATTCGAACCATCGAAACGATAACGTAACAGATTTACAGTCTGCCCCCTTTGGCCACTCGGGAACTCCCCCATGTAAATTCATTAATTTGTCAAATAAACTTTCGTCTCCTCGACTAACAATAGTTAGTATATATTTATTGTCTTTATATTTCAAGTTTGGTTTTTACGCTTTTAAAGAAATTAACTTTACCTATTATTTTTTTTCTTCGTTTTTCTTTAAATTAATACCATGAGCATTTTTTTATATATTATTCTGTATTTCTTCTAGTTTAATGTAGTCTCCTAATATATCTTTAAACTCCTGATAATTTTCTTTTGACATTCTCTTCTCTAATAAGCCAAAACCTTTAGTAATGTTTTCAATATTATTTATATCTGCAAAATAATTATTTATCTTTATAATATCAACTATAGATAAATTTTTTATTAAAACATTAAGTTTATCTCTTTTTTCTTGAGAAAGATTGCTTATCTTTGAGAATGTTCCCTCCCTAGGATTTAAATTATCAATTATATACATATTATTTTCTTCATAATTATTATTTAAATGTTCATATTCAGTAACTATTATATTATCACTTATTGCATCTATACTCTTTAGTGGTTCCCATATTAGTAAAAAATAAATTGGTATAGCAGCACTTATTATAACAGTTAGCGAATAAATTATTACTTTTTTCATTAATTTTCATCTCCCTTCATTTAATTAATTTCCATTTTTATTAATTTTATACATATGATAATATTGTTTGTTCAACATACATATATTTCTATGGGGGTGAAGTTTTTGAAAAGCAAATTTTTATACAATTCATTTAATTCTCATATTGAAATGGCTAAATTGATAAAAAATTTTATAAAAAAAAATACTATTATAGTATGTATAGGAACAGATAAGTGCATCATAGACTGCTTAGGACCCTTAGTTGGAACTATTTTAAAAGAGAAAAATATAGAACTTCCTGTTTACGGAACAATTCAAAATCCAATTCATGCTGCAAATCTGAAAAGTAAATTAAGAGAGATTATGAAAATTCACCCCAATTCTTTTATCATTGGAATAGATGCCTGTCTTGGAGAACCTGAAGCAATAGGTGAAATCCATGTTAGAGATTATCCAATTCACCCTGGAAAGGGTGTAGGGAAAATTCTACCTGAAGTAGGTAATGTATCTATTGTAGGTATAATTGATAGTAATGAACATTCTAATTTTATACACATTCATACTGTTAGACTTAATTTTGTATTTGAAATGGCTTATGTTATATCTAATGCAATATTAGAAGCATACAACAACTTTAATAAAGAAAATAAAAAACAAAATATATGAGGCTGTCTATGACAGCCTCATTTTTATAAAGTTGAATTTAATTGTTTTTTATATGTGAATATTTTAATTTATTATTCTTCTATTAAGTCAATTTGTCTATCTGAAAAATCTATATCTATCTTATCCAAATATGATAAAACCTTACCTGTTCCTTCTGCTACTGCTTCTATTGAATTAGGAGCTACTTCAGCACAAACGCCGGTTTCATGTTCTATTAATTTGTCTAATCCATTTAATAAAGCTCCTCCACCAGTCATAACAATTCCTTTTTCAATTATATCAGCAGCTAATTCAGGCGGTGTTTTTTCCAAAACTAATTTAACGTTATCAACTATCAATGAAACAGCTTCTCTTAATGCTTCATTAATTTCTGCTGATGATATCATAACCTCATCTGGTAATCCAGTAATTAAATTTCTTCCCTTAACTGTTGCAGTCTCATCTTTTGATCCATTAAACGCTGAACCTATATTAATCTTTAATTCTTCTGCTGTTTTTTCACCAATCATTATCTTATATTTATTTCTAACATATTTTATTATTGCATCATCAAAAGTATCTCCAGCAACTTTAATTGATGATCTTACAACTACTCCACCTAAGGAAATTACGGCAATATCAGTTGTTCCTCCTCCGATATCGACTACCATTGAACCACTAGGTTTAGTGATATCTAATCCAGCCCCAATTGCAGCCGCAAGAGGCTCTTCTATTAAATGTACCTTTTTAGCACCTGTATTTCTTGCTGCATCTATTACCGCTCTTTTTTCAACTTCTGTTGCCTGTGAAGGTACACATATCATTACTTTAGGAGCTGTAAATTTACTTTTGCCATAGGCCTTTCTTATGAATTCTTTTAACATTCTTTCAGTTATATCATAATCAGATATAACCCCATCCCTTAATGGCCTAACTGCAATAATATTACCCGGTGTTCTACCAATCATTCTTCTTGCTTCTTCGCCTACAGCAAGTACCTTATTATTATTCTTGTTAATTGCAACTACTGAAGGTTCCTTTAAAATTATTCCTTTTCCTTTAGCATAAACTAAAACAGTTGCTGTTCCTAAATCTATGCCTAAATCACTCCTTTGTTTCCAAAACCACATTTATATTTCACTCCTAATCTTTCAAAGTTAAATAATTTTTACAATTTTCGTCCTAATTTTTATTATATATGGATTATGGCAAACCTTCAATATATTTGCATTTTTTTATTACTTTACAGCTTTATATTTAGCTTGAGTAGCTTTTCCACCTCTTATATGACGCTCAGCTTTATTTAGTTCTAAGATAGAATGAGTTTGTTTTGCAATTGCTGGATTTATTTTAGGAAGTCTTTCTGTCATATCTTTATGTATGGTGCTTTTGCTTACTCCAAATACTTTTGCTGTTTTTCTAATTGTGTCTTTAGATTCTATAATATATCTTGCTACTTCTAATACTCTTTCTTCTATATAATCTTTCAAAATTTTTACCTCCCTTGGATAAATAATTAATATGCGACCACAACTTTATTGATTCATCAGCCAAAAATAATGGCTGATGAATTTTTTTATTATTGATTTAATGTGAAATATGCTGTTGGATCTAAATCTTTACCATTTGAATCAAATACTTGCAAATTTAAATGTTCACCAAATTCCTCATTAGTAAATATTTTTGAAGTATTTCCAACTGTTCCAATAACAGTTTCTTCAGTTACTTTATCTCCAACATTAACCCTTGTATCTTGAGATAGATTTGAATATTTAGTATATAGTCCATTTGCATGAGCAATTACTATATATGTTCCATCTTCTACTTTATTTCCAACTTCTTTAACTTCACCTTCAGCGGCAGCTTTAACCTCTGTTCCAACACTAGCTCTTATATCTATTCCTCTAATATTTCTAAGAGTTCCATCAGCTAACTGTTGTGGTTTTGGATAAGTATATTCCCTTGAAATTTCACCTTCTAATGGATTATTAAATACAACCTCATAGTTTGTTCCAGCTGAAACATTTAAATCATCTCCTGAAGCTAATTCTTCAGTAGTATTTTCTGCTAGTTCTTCATTAGATTCATTTTCAACTCTATCTGCATTTTGTTTTTGAATCTCAGAAGTTGTTCTATCTTCAATATTTAAACTGAATTCATCCTCAACTTTAGAAGATTCATTTAAAGCATTATTTTTTCTAACTGTAACAACAGTAACTGTTGCAATAATACATAAACAAAGGAATAGTACTAAATAAAAGCCCTCCTTTCTAAAGAAGTTTTTTATTTTGTCTTTTTTTATTTGGTCCATATCAACACCTCCTTTTTGTATTCTTGCCCTTTATTTCAAATTAATTCAATTGCAAAAAAAATTGTTTTCAACAATTTTCTACAAGATTTAACATTAAAGATAATAACCAAGTTTTTAACGATTACATTTTAATTCTTGTCCAAATATAAAAAATTATTCATAATTTGTTATTTTTCTTATTTTTTAATTACTAAATCCAATATTCATCAATAATATAGCTAATAAAAAATGGAACTGCTTAATACCAGTTCCATTTTGATTTAATATTCATATGAAAATTTCTTTTAATATTAATTAAAATTAAGTCGTTTTATATCAACTCCAGTATAATAATGTTTAAGTATTTCATCATAGCTCTTACCTTCAGCAGCCATAACATTTGCCCCCCATTGGCTCATTCCTACTCCATGACCATAGCCTTTACAATTAAACACAATTTTATCATCTGTTATTGAAATTTCAAAATTTGCTGAACTTAATCCAAGGGCTAATCTAAATTCTAATCCTCTGATAACTTTATTTCCTAATCTTATTTCTTTCACACCACCAGCTTCACTTCTACTTAATATTTCTATATTATTATTTATATTAGAAGCTTCTATCGCTGCATCTGGGTATTTTTCATTTATTTTTGATACAAACTCACTTATATTAAAAGAAAATTCTGTTTTATATTTTGGAGCTATTTCTTCCCCCTTACTTTCCTTTGATACCAAGTATGGAATATCTCCTGAGAATACATCTATTGAATTTTCTGTCCTCCCAGAGCTTGTAGAAAAAAATTGAGGATATTTTACTAATTCATTATTGTAAGTTAAAACTTCTCCCTTAGTTTCCTCCACAGCATCAGAAATCTTATTCCAATATTCCTCACCAGCTTCTCCCCATTTTTCTATTCTTTTTTCTTTAACTATATATACCTGGCAATGGGTTGTATCACATACAATTCCCCCATTTGCATTAGGACATGGATTTAACATTTTTGCAACAACAAAAGTTCTTGCTGCAACAGCCTGTGCTTTTAATGCTTCTAAATTAAAGCTAACTGGCATTTCTCCAGAAACTACGCTTTTAACATATTCCTCTAATGGAACTTCTTTTATTTCATTGCTCTCGGTGATATGCACCTTTACTATTTCATTTCCATCTATAGTTATAACATTGTTTTCTTCTGAATTTTTATTTTGTTCCTCTTGAATATTCTTTGCATTTGCAGCTATTGCAGCTGGCTTAATTATAAGGATTGGTATAATAATCATAAGTACTAATACTAATGTACTAAAAATAATAAGGGATGCTAAATTTTTATTAATATTAAACTTCCTTTTCATAATAATTCTCCTTAAGCTAATTTTAATTTTTAGCTTTTTAGCTACAATTAATTATATGTATTTTTTTCTTTATTATACTTTATTTTCCTATTTTTATGTAAAGTTATTCCAAAATAAAAAACTTAGATTTACTCTAAGTTTTTTATTATATGGATATTTAATTATTACTCCTATAAATATTAGCTCCCAATTTTCTAAATTTTTCTTCTATATCCACATAACCTCTATCTATATGATATATATCACTTATCTCAGTAATCCCCTTTGCTACAAGTCCAGCAAGTATCATTGCCGCACCTGCTCTCAAATCTGTAGCTTTGACTTCACATCCAGTTAATGAATCAACACCTTCAATAATTGCGGTTCTACCATCTATTTTTATATTAGCTCCCATTCTTACTAATTCTGCCACATGCATAAATCTATTTTCAAAGACTGTTTCAGTAACTATACTTGAACCCTTTATTACAGATAGTAAGGTCATCATTTGAGCCTGCATATCAGTTGGAAAACCTGGATAAGGCATGGTCTTTATGTCTACAGGATTTTTTTGTCCTGTTCCATCAACTAGAATTCTATTTTCTCCAGCACCGGAAAATTTAACTCCACACTCTTTTAATTTTTCTATTGTAGGTCTTAAATGTTCTTCATTAGCACCGTTAATTATTATTTTACTATTAGTTATTGCTGCAGCAACCATAAAGGTACCTGCTTCAACTCTATCATAAATAGCTCTATAAGTTGTTCCCTTTAAAGAGTCTGCTTTTACACCTTCTATTGTTATTTTCCCAGTACCAGCACCATAAATTTTAGCTCCCATTGAATTTAAAAAATTTGCTAAGTCCCATATTTCAGGTTCTTCAGCTGCATTTTCTATTATTGTCGTTCCTTCTGCAAAAACAGAAGCCATTAATATATTTTCAGTCGCACCTACAGATGGAAAATCTAAATATATTCTATTTCCAATTAACTTTTTTGCTTTTGCTTCAACAAAACCATGTCCAATTTCTATCTCTGCACCTAAAAGCCTAAATCCCTTCAAATGTAAATCTATAGGACGTGTTCCTATATTACATCCTCCAGGCATTGATATTTTGCATTCTCCAAACCTTGATAGCATTGGGCCCATAATTAAAAAAGATGCTCTCATCTTTCTTATTAATTCACTATTCATATCCACTAATTTAATATTACTAGTATTTATTATTAAATCTCCATTTATATTTTTATTAACAGCACAATTCATTTCTGAAAGTAAATTAGTTAATACTATTACATCTTCTAAATCTGGTGCATCATTAATAGTTATATCGTTAGAACTTAAAATACTAGCAACCATTATTGGTAAAACAGAATTTTTGGCTAAACTTATATTTACTTCTCCTCTTAATTTATTACCACCCTCAACTATAATTTTTTCCATATTGTCCTCCACTATGAATTATTAGTATGTTACGAATATAACTGGTGTTCCTATAATTAAATATTCTCCTTTAGCATATTGCATATAACCAACATTAATTTTAGTTTTATCCTTTAATATTCCCTTTCCTATAATTCCATTTTCTACTTCTAAAAACTCTTCATTTTTCATATAATTTCTTATAATTTCCTTTGTATCATCTTTCTCTTCTTCTATTATTTTTAACTTTACAAAGTCAAAATATTTCACTTTTTCTTTTTTATTATTTATAATTTCTGCCAATATATTTCTTATTTCCATTACTTCAATATTTTTGTTTTTATTTAGATAATCAATTCTAATATAGCTTGTATCATTTTTATTCCAAAAAACTGCTTTTACTTCTTTACATTCATCGCTATATTCAATACTATTATCTAATAAATTAATATTTTCTCCAAAAATTTTTATAAAATCATTTTTTACAAGATCATATTCTGCATTAATATTATTTTTTGTAGTATATTCTACTCTGACTCCATTTTCTAAAAAATTATCTGCTTTTATTAGCTCTGTTGTTAATTTATTAAATTCATCTATATTTTTATCTTGATTAGGTATTGCTCCAATAATTAAAAAAGAAACTACAATAATAAATGAAATTATTATTAATAATTTTTTCATTCTGCTTCCCTGCCTTTCTTTTTTAATTATTGTCCTACTAAATTTTTTTATTCAATAATTGCAGCTATAATATAATATATTTAATAAGTTGAAATTTGTGAATAAATGTCAGAAGCAATTCGGTCAATGGAAAATATTCTAAAAATAAAAAAATGTGAGTCATTCATGACTCACATTTATAAAATATCTATAATCCTCATAATTCAGCAAAGCTGAATTCTCTCCTCAACTGAAAATTGATTTCCGCTCCTAACTACTTATTACTTGTATTAAGTCTTGCATTTGCTCTTGCAAGAGATCTTTTTGCTCTTTCTATATCTATATTAACAGCTTTTTTAATTCTTTCTTCCGCTCTTTTTTTAGAATTCTCTGCTCTTATTACATCTATCTCAGAAGATCTTTCAAAAGCATCACAGCAAAATTTTAAGACATTATCTTTAAAATATATTATCCCTGAAGATGTAAAGAAATTTTCTCTTTTTTCTCCAGATTTTATAATAGTTGTTGTTGGAATAGTACTAACTATTATTGCTGCATGATCTGCTTGAAATTCAATTTCTCCATCTTCTAAGACAGTTGTTAAACTTTCTACCTCTGCTATAAAAGGTTCTTTCCCAGGAGATATAATATTAACAGTAAAAGTATTACTCATTATTTTTCATCTCCTATCATAGATTTTTTGCTTTTTCAATAACTTCGTCTATTGTACCAACAAATAAGAAGGCTGATTCTGGTAGATCATCATATTTACCTTCAATAATTTCTTTAAATCCTCTTACAGTTTCTTCTAATGGAACAAATTTACCCTTCATACATGTAAATTGTTCTGCTACTGTAAAAGGTTGGGACAAGAATCTTTGGATTCTTCTTGCTCTTGCAACTATTTTCTTATCCTCTTCTCCAAGTTCATCTACGCCTAATATTGCAATTATATCTTGAAGTTCTTTATATCTTTCAAGAATGTTCTTTACCTCTGTTGCAACATCATAATGCTCTTGACCAACTATTCGTGGATCTAATGTCCTTGAACTTGATTCTAATGGATCAACTGCTGGATAAATACCTAATTCAGCTATACTTCTTGATAATACAGTTGTTGCATCAAGGTGAGTAAAGGTTGTTGCTGGTGCTGGATCTGTAAGGTCATCGGCTGGAACATAAACTGCTTGAACTGAAGTAATTGAACCACTTTGTGTTGACGTTATTCTTTCTTGAAGGGCTCCCATTTCTGTTGCTAAGGTTGGCTGATATCCAACTGCTGAAGGTATTCTTCCAAGAAGGGCAGAAACTTCTGATCCTGCTTGTGTATATCTAAATATATTATCTATAAATAATAATACATCTTGCCCTTTATCTCTAAAATATTCTGCCATTGTCAAACCAGTAAGGGCAACTCTCATTCTTGCACCTGGTGATTCATTCATTTGACCAAATACTAAAGCAGTATTTTTAATTACGCCTGATTCCTTCATTTCATAATATAGGTCGTTTCCTTCTCTTGATCTTTCTCCTACTCCTGTAAATACAGAAAGACCACCAAGTTCTTTAGCTACATTATTAATAAGCTCTTGTATTAATACAGTTTTCCCAACTCCTGCACCACCAAAAAGACCTATTTTACCACCCTTTTGATAAGGTGCAAGTAAATCTATTACTTTTATTCCTGTCACTAATATTTCAGGTTCTAGTGATTGTTCTTGAAAGCTTGGTGCAGGCCTATGAATCGGATATTTTTCTTTTATTACAAATTCACCTTCATTATCAATAGGTTTGCCTAAAACGTTAAATACTCTTCCTAATACTTCTTCTCCTACTGGTACAGTTATACAATTACCAGTATCTACAGCTTTCATACCTCTTTTTAATCCATCAGTTGATTCCATAGCTATAGTTCTAACTATATCATCACCGATATGCTGTTCTACTTCAGCTACTAGTTCTCTATCACCCATATCTATTCTTATTTCATTATAAATATTGGGTAAAGTATCTGAATCAAACCTTATATCCACTACTGGTCCAATTACTTGAACTACTTTTCCTACTCTCTGAGACATAGTAATTCCTCCTTACTATTTTAGTGCTTCTGCTCCTCCTACAATTTCTGATATTTCCTGAGTTATCATTCCCTGTCTTATCCTATTATAATTGGTAGTTAATGCTTTTAATATGTCATTAGCATTATCTGTTGAAGAATCCATAGTTTTCATTCTTGCATTTTGTTCACTTGCTTTTGAATGAAGCATAGCTCTTCTAATTTTACTTTTTAGATAGGAATCTAAACTAGAACTTAATACTTTTTCTAAATCTGGCTCAAAAATTATCTCTTCTGGATCTTCTTTTTCTATATCAACAGGAAATATTCTTTCTATTATTATTTCTTGAGAAATTGCGGATCTATACTCTGTATAAACTATATTAACCTCTGATACTTCCTTATTTTTATACATAAATAATGCATCATCATATATGGCTCTTACTTCCTTAGTTGTTGGTATATCTGGTATTTCGATATATTCCCTAATAGTTGTTAAACCAAACTTCTTCATATACTGAATTCCTCTTAATCCCGCAACAATAAATTTTGCAGAGTCCTTATCTTCAATAGAATCATTTAAAGTATTTATTATATTACTATTAAAGCCTCCACAAAATCCTGTATCAGAGGTAATAACTATATATAGTTTACTATCTATTAAATCCTTAGAAAGGTTATTTAGGAAGGGACTTTCATACTCCTCTGGAAGTAAAGCTACTACTTTCTTTAATATCTCCTTTGATAAATTATAATAATCTTCATTTTTATTTAGTTCATTCCTTACTTTTCTAAGTTTAGAGGTAGCCACTATATTCATTGCTTTTGTTATTTTCCTTGTACTTTCAACTGACTTCATTCTTCTTTTAATTTCTATAAGTCCTGCTGCTCCCAAGGTTTCACCTCCTAAAGAATTGCATAGCTATTTGCTATGCATCTTGTAAGAATATTTTTTTAAATTCTATTATTGCTTTTTCTAATTCTAATTTTATTTCATCATTTAGTACTTTATCATTTCTTATTTTCTTTAGTAAATCTCTATAATATGTATCTAGGTATTCTAAAAATTCTCTTTCGAATTTTCTTATAGCATTTACTTTTATATCAGATAAAAAGTCCTTAACTGCTGCGTATAATATAACTATTTGCTTTTCTACCGGCATTGGTTCGTATTGATTTTGCTTTAATACTTCAACAAGTCTTTTACCTTTTTCTAATCTCTTTTTAGAATCCTTATCTAAATCTGATCCAAATTGTGCAAAAGCTTCTAGTTCCCTATACTGAGCAAGTTCTAATCTTAATGTACCTGATACCTGTTTCATAGCCTTTGTTTGAGCATTTCCTCCAACTCTTGATACGGAAATACCAGCATTTACTGCAGGTCTTTGTCCAGCCCTAAATAAATCTGCATCTAAAAATATTTGTCCATCTGTTATTGAAATTACATTAGTTGGTATATATGCTGTAACATCTCCTGCTAGTGTTTCTATAATTGGAAGGGCTGTTAATGAGCCTCCACCATTTTCTTCTGAAAGCTTTGCTGCTCTTTCTAAAAGTCTTGAATGAATATAGAAAACATCTCCCGGGTATGCTTCTCTACCTGGTGGTCTTCTTAATAATAATGACATTGTTCTATAAGCTACTGCATGTTTAGATAGATCGTCATATATTATTAGAACATCTTTTCCATCATGCATAAAATATTCACCCATACTGCATCCAGCATATGGCGCTAAGTATTGTAGAGGTGCAGATTCTGATGCTGTACCACTAACTACTATTGTATAATCTAGTGCACCAGCTTTATCTAAGGTATTTACTATATGTGCTACAGTTGACTGTTTTTGTCCTATTGCAACATAAATACAAATTACATCTTTTCCTTTTTGATTTATTATAGCATCTATTGCAATTGCAGTTTTTCCTGTTTGTCTATCTCCTATTATAAGTTCTCTTTGTCCCTTACCAATAGGTATCATGGAATCAATTGCCTTTATACCTGTTTGCAGCGGTTCATTTACTGAACTTCTATCTATAATACTTGGTGCTGGTACTTCTATTGGTCTATAGCCTGAATTATTTATTGGTCCCTTACCATCAATAGGTTCACCTAATGAATTTACAACTCTACCAAGAAGTGCCTCTCCTACAGGAACTTCTACAATTTTATTAGTTCTTTTTACTATATCTCCTTCTTTGATTTCATCTTCAGGTCCAAGTAAAACACAACCAACATTATCTTGTTCTAAATTTAGAGCCATTCCATAAACATTGTTAGGAAATTCTAATAGTTCTCCCTGCATACAATCATCTAATCCATAAACTCTTGCTATACCATCACCAACTTGAACTATTGTTCCTGAATCTACTGTTTCAACCTTTTCTTCATATCTTTCTATTTCTTTCCTAATTATGGAAGTAATTTCTTCAGGATTAATGTGCATATCCTCACCTCTATTCTCTTCTAGTAACTAATTGCTTTATTCCATTTAATTTAGATCTAACTGTTCCATCAATAACATCATTATCAATTCTTAAATAAATTCCTCCTAGAATGCTAGGATCAATTATTTCCTCTAAAATTATTGCCTTGTTATACTTTTTTTCTAACTTTGTAACTAATTCATTTCTTTCTTTGTCAGTAAGAGGGATAGTTGTTTTTACAATTCCTTTGATAGTATTTTTTCTTTCTAACTGTATTTTTTCCAATTGAATAATTTTTTCTTTTAAAAATAAAATTCTGTCTTTTTCTATTAACAATAATAAAAATGTCAGTAATTCTTCATCTATTTTTCCTTTAAAAATACTAATAAAGGTTTTTTTCTTTTGTTTTGTACTTATTTGTGGATGCTTAATTACTTCTTTAAGTTCCGCATTATTTTCTATAAGTTCATTTATATCCTTTAGGTCTTGGATATACTTGTCCACATTGCCTTTTTTTTCTGCTATATCATAAAGGGCTAAAGCATATCTACGGTCTAAATATTCATACATTATGAATTACCTACCTTTGTAATGAAGTCCTCAATAAGTTCTCTATTCTTGTCTTCATCTATATTTTTTTCAATAATCTTTTCAGCTAATTCCATAGCTAAATCAACAACTTGAGTTTTTAACTGAGCTTCTGCTTTTTCTCTTTCCCTAGCGATTTCCTTTCTGGCTCTAAGTATTATTACTTTAGCTTCTTCATTTGCTTCTTCTATTATTTCATGATAAATTTTATCAGCTTTAGCCTTTTCTTGTTGAGTTATCAACTTACCTTCTTCTCTAGCTTTCTTTAGAATTTTTTCATTCTCTATAGCAAGTATTCTAGCCTTTGTAATTTCTTCTTCAGCATTATCTAATTTTTCGTTTATTAATTCCTCTCTCTCTTCAATAATTGCAGCAATTTTTGCAAAGAAAAACTTTTTAAGTATTAAATATAAAATCACAAAGTTTATTATTGTTGCTATAAGGGTGCTTGGGTTTATACTCATATTTGCTGCTCCCTTCTATAATTATCATTTATTTTTACCATTTATTTTATACCTACAAATATTAAAAGTATTGAAACTAATAATCCATAAATAGCTGTTGCTTCTGCAAAAGCTGAACCTAGCATTAAAGCTGTAGTTATCTTTCCACTAGCTTCTGGTTGTCTCGCTATTCCCTCTACTGCTTTTGCTGTTGCATTTCCAATTCCAATTGCAGCTCCTATACCTACTAGTACTGCTATTGCTGCTCCAAGTGCTCTCATTTCCATAAATAAATTCCTCCTTTATATAAATCATACTTTTTCTTTAATGTTCTTCTTCTGGGTTTGAATGTTCTGCTGTTATTTTTATATTTATCATTGTAAGCATAACAAATATGATTGTTTGTATTGCTCCATCAAATATATCAAAATATGCATGTAATGGTACTGGTATTACTAATTGAGCAAAGAAACTTAATCCATGCAAAGCTTCATAACATAACTCTACTAGGAAAGTAGCTGCTAATATATTACCAAATAATCTTAATGCTAATGATATTGGGAGCATTATTCTTTCTAGTATATTTATCGGTGTAATTATCCATGTTGGCTTTGCGTAAGCAACAAAATATTTCTTTAAGCCATGTTTTTTTATTGGATAATATTGCACCATAAAAAAGGTTATTAAACCTAATCCTACTGTAACACTAAAATTTTTAGTTGGTATAGGCAACCCTGTTAATCCCATAAGATTCATTATCAATAAAAATATAAATAATGTTCCTATAAAGGGCATTAATTCTAAATTTTTCTCTCCCATGTTTGCAACTAATACATCTCTTAATTTTTCGTATAATAGTTCTACAGTAGCTTGTTTCTTACTTGGCCTAATTTTTAAATCTCTAGTTGTCCATAATGCAAGTAAAATTATAATTAACATAATAGCCCATTGTATTACTATTTCAGGAACAATGTCTATAGTTATAGGACCAAGAGAAAATGACCAAATAGGTTCCAACTGCTCCAATTAACTCTCCTCCTTCCTCACATTAATCCAATATATTACTTGAAAAATAAAATGAAGCATATAGCCTAATATATAAGCTATAATTTCCATAAGATTATTTAAAAAAGGGATTGCAAGAATTACTATTATCAATATTCTTATTATGTAAGTAATAAAAAGAAATACACCTTTACCCTTTTTCAAAGCATATTCTAGTAAAATACCGCTAGATACTGCATTTATCAAAGATACTAAATCTCCAAATAAAAAAATAATAGAAAATTTTATATTCACTACTATAGATAGAATTATTGTAAGAAAAAATCCTCCTATTAAATCATATTTTATCATTATTTTAAATAAGTTATTCATTTCCTTACTCATCTATCTACACCCCATTCAACTTATGTTATTATAGTCCTATAAAAAAATAATTTAAAATCTTGTATTTGCCCATTTTAATCTATAATATATGTAATTTTTTCATTTTTAATAGTTTTAGTTCTATTTTCTTACTTCACTTCTAAATATCATCAATTTGCTAAGTATAATTAAGAAATTAAAGTAATTATATATTTTTATTATTCATTTTCCATTCTCATTTTTAAAATAAAAAACTCCCTAAAGGAAGTTTTTTTATTTTAAAAATTCTTTTATCTCTAATTTTCTTATATTAAAATAATTTTCTATTATATCTGCTATTCTTTTTGATGCATAACCATCTCCATATGGATTAGTTGCCCTGCTCATTTTTAAATATTCATCCTCATTTTTTATTAATTTATTAGCTTCATAAACTATTTTTTCAACATCTGTTCCTACAAGTTTTACTGTTCCATATTCTACAGCTTCTGGTCTTTCTGTAACGTCTCTTAAAACTAATACAGGCTTTCCTAAATGTGGTGCTTCTTCCTGTAATCCACCTGAATCTGTCATTACCATAAAGCATTTATTCATTAAATTATGAGTTTCATTAGTATCAAGTGGGTTTAATAAATGAATTCTTTCATTATTACCTAATTTTTCATAAACAACATCTCTTACAATAGGATTTAAATGAACTAAATATATTAATTCTACATCTTCATTTTCTTTTACAATTCTATTTAAAGCTTCACATATATTATTAATTCCTTCTCCCCAGTTTTCTCTTCTGTGGGCAGTAATTAAAATAACTTTTTTATTTATATAATCTATGTTATTAAGTAAATCAATACTAAATTTAAAATCTTCTTTAACTGTATGATGCATAGCATCAATAACAGTATTACCTGTTATATATATATCTTTTTCATTTACTCCTTCTTTTATGAGATTTTTCTTTGAATTTTTAGTAGGAGCAAAATGTAAATCTGCTAGTGAAGCTGTTAATTTTCTATTCATTTCTTCTGGAAATGGAAAATACTTATTATGAGTTCTAAGTCCAGCCTCAACATGACCAACCTTAATTTGTTGATAAAAGGCTGCTAAAGCTCCAGAAAAAGTTGTCGTTGTATCTCCATGAACTAATACCATATCTGGTTTTTCTTTTGAAAAAATTTCTTCTAATCCCTCTAATACTCTATTTGTTATACCTGTTAAACTTTGCTTATTTTTCATTATATTTAAATCAAAATCAGGATTTATATCAAAATATTCTAGTACTTGATCTAACATCTCTCTATGCTGTGCAGTTACACATACTTTTGATACTATTCCTTCTCTTTTCTCTAATTCCTTAACTAGAGGAGCCATTTTTATTGCTTCTGGTCTAGTACCAAAGATAGTTATTATCTTTTTCTTTTCCAACTTTTTTTCCTCCTAATATTACATGTAAATATTTAAATCATTTATTTAATACATCATTATTATATTTATGTAAATATATTCTATTCAATTATACTACCAACTACAGCAATTAACAATTGAGAATTGACAATTTCGAAGGAGTTTAAAGCTAACTGAAACTTTACAAAATAAAAAAACTCCCTTACGGGAGTTTTTACCTAAATTATGAATTGTAAATTATGCATAGCCTTTAGATATTCGGAGTTTATTCCTTAATTATCAATTGAACTACTTAGTTCCGAACAATCTATCTCCGGCATCTCCTAAACCTGGTACAATATATCCATTTTCATTTAATTTTTCATCTATTTCAGCTAGATAAATATCTACATCTGGATGTTGTTCTTGAACATATTTAATTCCTTCTGGAGCTCCAACTAAGCACATAAGTCTAAGGTTCTTAGCTCCTCTCTTCTTTAACATCGTTAAAGCATCTGCTGATGAACCACCTGTTGCAAGCATTGGATCTACTACAATTACATCTCTTTCTGCTATATCTTGAGGTAATTTACAGAAATATTCTACTGGTTGAAGAGTTTCTTCATTTCTATATAAACCTATATGACCTACCTTTGCTGCTGGTATAAGTCTTAACATACCATCTACCATTCCTAATCCTGCTCTTAATATAGGTACTATAGCCATTTTCTTTCCTGATAACATACGACATTTTGCTTTACAAATTGGAGTTTCAATTTCTACTTCTTCTGTACTTAGATTTCTAGTTACCTCGTATGCCATAAGCATTGATAATTCTTCAACGATTTCTCTGAAATCCTTTGAACCTGTATCCTTACTTCTTATTATTGCTAACTTATGTGATATTAATGGATGTTTAATTTCTGTTACTTTACTCATTTTTTCCTCCTAAATTTATATAATTAATATTTAATAATTACAAATTATTAATTAATATTAATCTGTTTGCAATTAAATATTCGGAATTAAAAATTATTATTTACTATATTTCTTTTCGATTTCAGTTATTTTGTCAATTCTCTTTTGATGTCTATCACCTTGGAATTCTGTATTTAAAAAAGTTTTAACTATATCTAAAGCTAATCCTTCTCCAACAACCCTTTGACCTAAAGTTAATATATTTGCATCATTATGTTCTCTTGTTGCATGAGCACTAAATGTATCTGAACATAATGCAGCTCTAATACCCGGAACCTTATTGGCGGCAATACTTATTCCTATTCCAGTTCCACATACTAAAATTCCAAAATCGAATTCTTTTTTTGCAACTGCTTCTGCTACTGGAAGAGCATAATCTGGATAATCACAAGATTCTGTTGAATTGCTTCCAAAATCTTTTATTTCATAGCCTTCTGTTAGCAAAAACTTCTTTATAGTTTCTTTTAATTCAAATCCACCATGATCTGAACCTAATGCTATTTTCATAAAATAACCTCCTAAAATATCATGTCTGAATTTCACAAAAAAAGAGAAAGGTTTCCCCCTCCCTCTCCCTCTAAACTTCTATTATGTCAAACCCTGCTGCTTTATTTAATCTATTCATTACAGCCACTCCTACACCCTTTTCTTCAAAGGATTGACAAAGGATTAAATCTGCACCTAAATCATCACAAGTTCTTAATGATTCAAAAAGATTTCTAGCTATTTCTTCAAGATTTTTTTCACTTCCTAAGGAAATTACTTTACCTTTATTAAATTTATTTTTTAATTCATCTGTAGTTAAAATTACTACCTCTTTTTTTATATCTATATAATTCTCCACTATTTCTTGAATTTTTTCAATAGTTTTTTCTTTATTTCCTTTAATTATTTTTATTTTTGCTTTAGGAGCATAATGTCTATATTTCATTCCAGGTGCCTTAGGCTTTAAATCTTCCTTTGGTTTCCCAATAATTGCTTTATCTATCTCTATTTCAGGATCTATTTCTTTTAACATTTCTAATGTTATACCACCAGGTCTTAAAACAACTGGTGGATTTACAGTACAATCAACAATTGTTGATTCTACCCCCACTTCACTTTTACTACCACCTAGTATATAATCTACTCTTCCATTTAAATCTTCAATACATCTTTCTATATCAGTTGGACTTGGCCTTCCAGATATATTTGCTGAAGGAGCTGCTATTGGCTTTTTTGATAATTCAATTAATTTTAAAGCAACATCGTTATTAGGCATCCTTATTCCTATAGTATCAAGATTGGCACTAGTTATATTAGGAATAAGATCCTTCTTTTTCAATATTATTGTTAATGGTCCTGGCCAAAACTTATTTATAAGTTTTCTTGCAACTTCTGGAACCTCCTTAACTAAAGGAGTTATATCTTTATTAGCAACATGAACTATAAGGGGATTATCTTGTGGTCTTCCTTTTGCCACAAATATTTTTTTTACTGCTTCTTCATCTAAAGCATTTGCCCCTAATCCATAAACTGTTTCTGTAGGAAATGTAACAATTCCACCATTATGTATTATTTTTGCAGCTTCCTGTATTTTTTCAATATCTTTATTTAAATCTTTAATAATAGCTACCCTTGTTTCCAAAAGTTTACCTTCTTTCTTCTATAATTCTATCTGACCTCTGGCTATTTTTATATTTTCTATTGCTGATGCAGTGTACTGTGCTTTCACACAATTTTTGAAGATTTCATCAAGTAGAATATATTTTTTTAAAGCACCTCTTTTAATTACTTGAAAATAATATATTTCCTCTGGCTTATTTTTTTTAATTTTTATATAGGAATTTGAAGCTTCTGGATACTTTTTCATAAAAATCTTAGTTATAGGTTTTAAATAATTATTCCTAAATTTTGATGTTGATACTAATACAATATTAAGATCTTCACCAACTTTATTTGTATGAACTAACACTACCTTATCGCATAGTAATATCGCTTCTTTTCCAAATAAACCACTCTTAAATTTCAGCTTATTATTTTTAGCAGTAAATTTTAAATTATGATAGTTTGCTTTGGATATACAGGAGATTATTATTAGTATTTCCAATGAATATAGGTAAATCATAATAAAAAGAGATTTTACTTGAGATATTAAGAACACTAAAGGCAATGTA
The DNA here is from genome assembly GCF_002285495.1 of Clostridium isatidis. Lineage (NCBI taxonomy): Bacteria > Bacillati > Bacillota > Clostridia > Eubacteriales > Clostridiaceae > Clostridium > Clostridium isatidis. Next base: position 2,435,483 of record NZ_CP016786.1, read on the forward strand.
ACAAATAACAAAAACATTAATATGTAAAATCTTTTTATACTTTTTTGTTCTTTTTTTAATGCTTTCTCTATCTTCATAATACATTTACCTGCTTTAAAAGCCTCACATAATAATGCAAGGCTTTTAAATTATATAGAATCGGTATTCCCCATTAATTTCATTTTTTCTGCTTGATCTGCTGTTATTAATGCATTTATTACTTCATCAATATCTCCATCTAAGAATGCATCTAATTTATAAAGAGTTAATCCTATTCTATGATCAGTTACTCTGCCTTGAGGATAATTATAAGTTCTAATTCTTTCACTTCTATCTCCTGATCCAACTTGACTCTTTCTTTCTTCTGCAATTCCTGCATTTCTCTCTGCTTCAGCTGCTTCATATAGTCTAGCTCTTAATACCTTCATAGCCTTTTCTTTATTTTTTAATTGTGATTTTTCATCTTGGCATGAAACTACTATTCCTGATGGGAAGTGAGTAATTCTTACAGCAGAATCTGTAGTATTTACGCATTGTCCACCATTACCTGAAGCTCTAAACACATCAATTCTTATGTCTTTTTCATTAATTTCAATTTCTACATCATCAACTTCAGGAAGAACTGCAACTGTTGCTGTTGATGTATGAATTCTTCCGCTTGATTCTGTATCTGGTACTCTTTGCACTCTATGAACTCCACTTTCATATTTTAGTTTAGAATAGGCCCCTTGACCTTTAACCATAAATACTACTTCCTTGAAGCCTCCAATATCAGTTTCATTAACATTCATAACTTCAACAGTCCATCTTTGCTTTTCTGCATATCTTGTATACATTCTGAAAAGATTAGCAGCAAATAATGCGGCTTCTTCTCCACCAGCTCCCCCTCTAATTTCAACAAATACGTTTTTATCATCATTAGGGTCTTTAGGTAATAGAAGAATTTGAATTTCCTTTTCTAGTTCTTCTTTTCTTTCTGTTAGAGATGATATTTCTTCTGAAATCATCTCCTTCATATCTTTATCACTTTCTTCAGCTAACATTTCTTTATTAGCATCTAACTCTTCTACTACATTTTTATATTCTCTATAAGCATTAACTAAAATCTCTAAATCAGCATGTTCCTTACAAAGCTTTCTCCATTCACTTTGATTAGCCATAATTGTAGGATCTGATATTTTAGCTGATAATTCTTCATATTTATTTTCCGTAAAAGCCAATTTATCTAATAACATCTTATCACTCCGTACTAAATTTTTTAACATCTATTTATTATATCAAAATACTCATAGTCTATCAATATTTAAAGTCTGCCAATACTACCCTGTCTAGCCCAGCTAAATCTTTTACTATTTTTATATTTTTAAAACCATTGTCATCTAATAATTTACTAACTTCTTCCCCTTGATCATAGCCTATCTCAAAGGCTATAATGGCATTTTTCTTTAAAACTTCTTTACTTTCTTCTATTATTCTTTTATAGAAGAATAATCCATCTTTTCCTCCATCTAAGGCTGTATGAGGTTCATAATCTTTAACATCTTCCATTAAATTATTTATTTCCTCTTTTTTAATATAAGGTGGATTTGAAACTAATATATCATATTTTTTATTATCCTTAATAACTTCTTTTAACAAATCGCTTTTAATAAATTTAACTCTATCTTCTAAATTATGTTTAATAATGTTTTTCTTTGTTATTTCTTCAGGAATGTCATAAAAATCAATTTCATCAACCCTTATATTCTTTTTATAATAAGCTAAGGCTATTCCTATAGCTCCACTTCCCGAACAAAGATCACATACTTCTAACTCTTCTTCATCATTAATTAATTTTAAAACTTCCTCTACTAATATTTCTGTATCATTTCTCGGAATTAAAACTCCTTCTTTTATAATAAAATCTAATCCCATAAATTCGGTTTCACCAAGGATATATTTTAAAGGCATTTTATTTGCCCTTTTTTCAATAAGTTGTAGGAATTTTTCTTCATTTTCTACGGATACAGAAACATCCCTGTTAGTCATTATATACAATTTATCCTTTTTTAAAACATGAGCTAAAATTAATTGTGTATCTAACCTGTAATTTTCGATATCTTTTTCTTTTAATATAGAAATTCCTTTTTCTATTAATTCTCCTATTTTCTTTCCTTTTGCTTCTATTCCTTCAGCTTTCATAAGTGCCATTATTGCCACCTCAATTTGATCATCATCAGGTTCTTTAGTGGTTAAATTCTGTAACATTATACCTGGATAAGCTATTATTCTAGACATAATACTACTGCTCTTCCCTAACCATCTTAATAATTCATAAGTTATCCCTGAAACAAGGGGAATTAAAACAATTCTTAATATAATTCTTTCAATAATACTTCCCCAGCCTGTTAAGCTAAAAATGATAATACTTATGAACATAGTTAAAAACATAAAGTTTGTTCCGCATCTAGGATGAAACCTGCTAAATTTCTTTACATTTTCTACTGTTAACTCTTCTTCTGCTTCATAGCAATATATTGTTTTATGTTCAGCTCCATGATATTGATATAATCTATATATATCATCCATTTTACTAATTAAATACATATACATTATTAATATAAATATTCTTATAATAGATTCTATTAAATTCAAAATAATTGGAGTTAAATTTAAAAATCTAAATAAAGATGCTATAAAAGTAGGTATAGCTACAAATAAAGCTATTGATAATCCAAAAGATAATAGCAATGTTAAGCTAACTAAAACATCATTACTTTTATCACCTAACTTTTTGCTTATCCATTTTTCAAATTTTGATTCCTCTTCTTCATCTTCAAAAAAAGATGCAGAGTAATTTAGGGTACTAATTCCAGTTTTTAAAGAATCTATTAATACAAATATTCCTCTTATAAAGGGAATATTCAAAAATTTGTATTTTTTTGTTATAGGAACTATCTTTTCAAAAGTTACTTCAATCTTTTTGCTTGGAGTTCTTACTGCTGTCGCCTGTCCCTTGATCCCTCTCATCATAACGCCTTCAATAACAGCTTGACCTCCAACATTAGTTTTTCTCATTAAATCCCCTCTTTATAAGTTATTTTTATATTTATAATAGCAATTTCCACATAAAGATTCATATTCAATACTATCAGAATTATCTATTGCAATTTGTTCACCTTCAAAAACAAATTTATCATTAACTTTTCTTCCATTCAATACTGCTTTTTTTCCACATTTGCATATAGTCTTCATTTCTTCTATACTATGGGCTAATAATAACAACCTTGTGCTGCCTTCAAAGCCTTGCATTTTAAAATCTGTCCTAAGTCCATAACAAATAACAGGTATGTCTAAACAAACAGCAACTTCAAATAATTGATCTATTTGTTCTGATTTTAAAAATTGTGATTCATCTACTAATATACAGTCTATTCTTCCTTCTGCATCTATATATTCTTTTATTCTTTCAAGAACATTATCTTTATTTGAAATAACTAAATCTACTTTTCTTTCTACTCCTAATCTGGATACTAACTTGTCCCCACCCTTAGTATCTGTTAATGGTTTTAAAAGAGCTACTGTCATTCCTCTTTCTTCATAATTATGTGCTACTTGCATAAGGTGTGTTGATTTACCTGAGTTCATTGCACCATACCTAAAATATAATTTACTCATAATCTTTCTCCTTTTTGTTAAATATATTTAGATTATATCATTGAATATTATAGTTAATCAAAAATATTTTCACTATGTAAATTCTTGACTGAACCATTCTCATATGTTATATTGATATAGTTACTGAAGTAATCGAAAGAGGTGAAAAAAATGAGAGAAGGCATACATCCAAAATACAATCACGAAGCTGTAGTTAAGTGTGCATGTGGAAATACTTTTACAACTGGTTCTGTTAAAGACGAACTAAAAGTAGAAATATGCTCTAAATGCCACCCATTCTTCACTGGTAAACAAAAAATCGTTGACGTTGGCGGAAGAGTTGACAAATTTAATAAGAGATTTAATCTTAAATAGGAATTTTGGGAAAGATATTATCTTTCCCATTTTTTCTATTATTTTTCTTAATTTTTCTTAATTTTTTCTTAGCATTACTGATACTATTTAAATTTTATATTATAATAATACTACCTACTTTTATTATGATAAAATTTATTATGTAATATTGAAAAGTGAGTGTTATAAAAATATGAAGAAAGTTTTAATTTTAACAACTTCTACGGGAGAAGGACATAATCAGGCTGCTAACTCAATTGCAAATACTTTTATGAAATATTCTTATGAAGTAATAACCTATGATTTTTTAAAAAGCAATAGTAAAATATTGACTAATCTACTAGTTAAAGGGTACGAAATAGCTGCATCATTTTTCCCTAAAACTTATGGTTTTTTATATAATATTTCTAACACATTATTTATTACTAAAATAATATCTTTTATTTTTTACTTTCTAAACAAGAAAGTTTATAAATTTATTAGAAATTCAAATCCAGATGTAATAGTAGTAACTCACCCATTTGCTGTTTCTATAGCTACAAATATAAAAAATAAAATTAATATTCCTATTATAACAATTGTTACAGATTTTAAAGCTCATGGGGCTTATATTAGCGATAAAGTTGATGCCTATATAGTTGGAAGCAATGAAACTAAAAATAATTTAATTGAAAAAGGAATATTAAAAGATAGAATATTTGTTTATGGAATACCTGTAAAAGATAAATTTTTTAAAGAAAAAATTTATCTATCTGGTATCGATAAAGGCGATTATTTTAATGTTTTACTAATGGGTGGAAGCATGGGATTAAAAAATATTTCTCAGGTTTTAAAGGAGTTATTAAATAATTCCTGCAAATTAAGAATAACTGTTGTATGTGGTAAAAATGAAGAATTACGAAATAATTTATTAAAGAAATATAATAATAATATAAAAAACAAAAAACTACATATTTTAGGTTTCTCTAATGATATAGATGTTTTAATGGATTATTCAGATTTAATTATTAGTAAACCTGGTGGTTTAACATCAACAGAAGCAATTAACAAAAGGCTTCCATTAATTATTCCTTTTGTTATCCCAGGACAAGAAACTGAAAATGTTGAAGTATTACAAGCTAACGGATGTGCAATTTACCTAAATAATTTATTAGAGCTTAATTTATTGGTATCTGATTTAATTAATAATCCTGATAAATTAAAAAAGATAGAGGAAAACATGGCTAATTTATCCTCATCATATTCTAAAGATAATATAGTAAAATTAGCAGATAAACTTATTCAAGCCAGCGCTTCCAATTCCCAATTCATAATTAAAACTGAATTTAATGATAATATAAATTCGAAATTATAAATTTATTAATATTATAAAGAGACTAAAAAAGAAGATTGTTCACAATCTTCTTTTTTATCTTATTTATATATCACTTTTATTAAACATATCTATAAATTCTTTATTATTTTTCGTTTTAGACAATAAATTTATTAATTTTTCTGTTACATTATCTATATTTCCATCTCTATACATAATTCTTCTTATAGAATATGCTACTTCAAGTTCCTCTGATGATAGTAATAAATCTTCTTTTCTTGTTCCTGATTTATATATATCAATAGCTGGGAATATTCTTCTTTCTTGCAGCTTTCTATCTAGGTGAATTTCCATATTACCAGTTCCCTTAAACTCTTCAAATATCATATCATCCATTCTAGAACCTGTTTCAACTAATGCTGTAGCAAGAATTGTTAAGCTTCCTCCTTCTTCAATATTTCTTGCTGCTCCAAAGAATTTTTTTGGCATTATTAATGCACCTGGATCTAATCCTCCTGATAAAGTTCTTCCTGTAGGAGTTATAGTTAAATTATATGCTCTAGATAATCTTGTTAAGCTATCTAATAATATCACTACATCTTTACCTTGTTCAACCATTCTTTTAGCTCTTTCTAAAACCATTCTAGAAACTTTTGCATGATGTTGAGGTTCTTCATCAAAGGTAGAATATATTACATCTCCATTTATTGACCTCTTCATATCTGTAACTTCTTCTGGTCTTTCATCTATAAGCAAAACTATAAGCTTTACTTCAGGGTAATTTTTAGATATGTTTTGAGCAACTTTTTTTAACAATGTTGTTTTACCTGCCTTAGGAGGAGCAACTATTATCCCCCTTTGTCCTTTACCTATTGGACAAATTATATCCATAAGTCGTGAAGATAAATCACCTTCATTATCAGTTTCTAACTTCAATCTTTCCTTAGGATATATAGGTGTTAAGCTTTCAAAAGATGGCCTTCCTACAGCTCTTTCCGGATCTTCTCCATTAACTTTTTCAACATATAGTAAAGCTTTAAACTTTTCTCCATCCTTCGCTTCTCTAACCTTTCCTGAGACTTCATCACCTGTTCTTAAATTAAATCTTCTTATTTGGGATGGGGAAACATATATATCATCTTCACTTGTTTGGTAATTATTGCATCTTAAAAAACCAAAATTGTTATTCTCTAATATTTCTAATACTCCAATTGCAGTATCCGACCCATTTATCATATTCTTAAGTCTTTCTTTTTTTTCCTCTTTATCTTCTATAGTGCTATTATTAAGCTCATCATTATTTATTGTATTTTTATTAGAGCTGTCTTCAAATTTATTTTTAGGAACTATCTTTTCTCTCAAAATTATCCCATTTTTTTCTATACTATTTGGTTTATTATTAATTATTTCCTCTATCAATTCATTTTTTTTATATTTACTTATATTTTTTATATTTAATTCCTTAGCTATTTCTCTTAATTCAGCTAAAGTTTTCTTTTCATAAAACTCTTTCGTCAAGGTTGCACCTCCAGGTATTATAAATTACATATTTCAAACTATATATTTTTTAAATTTACATGGGATATTTATTTAAGATATAGCTTTAAAGATATGAAAGGCAAAAGATTATGTATGTATTTATTATGGAATAATAAAATGAATTTTTCAAGTCTATTTCATTATTCTTTAATTATCATCTTTATTATTCTCCCTTTTTGATTTTTTAATACAACTTTATTTATCTCATAAAAATAACATCTTAAGTAAAGATATAATTACATATCTATAATTACTTAAGATGTTTTATTTTACAATAAAATAACTATATTTTTATCTCTTTCCTGTATCAAAAGGTTGTCCTTCAGCTTTTGGTGCACGAGAAGATTTAGAGAAAAATATTAAAGCTATTAAAGTTACAATGTATGGGAAAGTTTTTAATAATATACCTGGTATTTCTGATAAAGCTGGTATAGCTTGTGATACATTGGCTATTGTTGAAGCAAATCCAAAGAAGAAAGTTGCTCCTAAAATACCTAACGGTCTCCATTGACCAAATATTAAGGCAGCCAATGATAAGAAACCAAGACCTGCTACATTACCATTAAACTCTCCTGAATATGTTAATAGCATAGTTGCTCCTCCTAAAGCTGCTAAGCCTCCAGAAGCAAGAACTCCAAAATATCTCATTTTATATACATTTACACCTGCTGCCGCTACAGCTTCAGGGTGTTCACCACAAGCTCTTAATCTTAATCCAAAAGCAGTTTTATATAATAAAAATACGCTAAGAGCTAAAATTATTATTGCAAGCCATGTTGTTGGATATGCTCTTTCAAAAAATAGTGGTCCGATAATTGGAAGCTTAGATAATACAGGAACATCTGTAGGAAGAAATCCATTTGTAACTCTAATATTACCACTTCCAGTAATGTTTCTGGCTAAGAATACTGTTAATGCACCAGCCATCATATTAATAGCAGTACCACTTATTGTTTGATCTGCATTTAAGTTTATACTTGCAAAAGCATGTAATATTGAGAAGAGAACGCCAGCTAAGAATGCTGCCAATAATCCTATCCAAAGGGCTCCAGGTACACCATTAGCCTGTAATTTAGAAACTGTAAGAGCCCCTGTAAATGATCCAATTATCATTAATCCATCTAGTCCTATATTAATAATTCCACTTCTTTCACTATAAAGAGCTCCAAGAGCTGTTAATAACATTGGAACTGTATAGGCTATCGCATATGGAAAAATTTGTTCTATTATTGTCCACATTATTTTTCCACCGTCCTTTCAGCAGCCTTTTTTTCATTCTTTTTCTTCACAAATTTATTGATTAACTTGTCCATTATCAAGCTTGTTGCTGCAAAATATATTATAGTTGCCATTATTGTATCAGCAAGTTCTGGCGGTACCTTTACTGCTGCATTCATAAATCCCCTGCCTACATAAAGAAGACCAAAGAATAATCCTGAGAAGAATACCCCAATAGGGCTGCTTGCTCCTAATAATGCAACTGCAATACCATCAAAGCCTTGACTTGGCATAACACCAATCTGCATTATATTTGAATTTCCTGAATATTGAATAACTCCAGCTAAACCAGATAATGCACCAGCTATTGCCATAGATATCATTATATTTCTGTTAACCGGCATACCTGCATATTCTGCTCCAAATCTGTTAAATCCAACAGCTTTAAGCTCATATCCAAGCACTGTTTTATTTAAGATAAACCATACAGCTGCAACTGCAATTAAAGCTAAGAAAATTCCTAAATTAATGAAGGAATTATCAAATAGGTTTGTAAGCCACGAAACCCTTAAAGTTGCAGTTTCTGGAAGCATCTTAGATTCTGTTTCTAAGAAATCTCCCTTAAAGTAAGACGGAATTAAATAATATACTGACCAGTAAGCAATCCAGTTCATCATAATGGCAGAAACAACTTCGTTTACGTTAAACCTTGCTTTTAACAGGCCTGGAACCGCTCCCCATAATGCTCCAGCTAAAGTACCAAGTATAACTATCATAGGTACAAGAATAATTTTTGGTAAATCAAAAGTTAATCCGACAGCTATTGCTGTAAAACCTCCTGCCAGCATTTGTCCAGGTGTACCAATGTTAAACAAACCAGTTTTAAATGCAAAGGCTACTGAAAGTCCTGTTAACACTAATGGAGTAGCTGTGGCAATTGTGTTACCTATTCTCTCCATATTCATAAGTCCACCTTTAAACAGGTATAAATATCCTTCAAATGGATTAAAGGACATAATAGCCATTAATATTGCTCCTGCTATCATTCCAAGTAATGTTGCCAATAACGATTTTAAAACTTGATGCTTTCCCATTTTAGCTTTCACCTCTCTTTATCCCTGCCATTAATAGTCCAACTTCATTTTCGTTAGTTTCGTCGGCTTTTACAATTCCAACAAGTTCACCATTATTAACTACTGCAATTCTATCAGAAACATTTAAAATTTCGTCTAATTCTAATGATACTAAAAGAACTGCTTTTCCATTATCTCTTTGTTCAACAAGTCTTTTATGTATATACTCTATTGATCCTACATCTAATCCTCTTGTTGGCTGTACTGCTATTAAAAGATCAGGATCTGATGCAACTTCACGTCCAATAATAGCCTTTTGTTGGTTACCTCCTGATAAGGATCTTGCTATAGATTTTCCGCCTTCACCTGATCTAACATCAAAGTTTTCTATTATTTCATCAGAATATTCGGTTATTTTTTCCATATTTATAAGTCCATTTTTAGAAAATGGTTCATTTTTATATGCTTTAAGAACCATATTATTTTCAACTGTATAATCTAAAATTAATCCTCTCTTATGTCTATCTTCTGGTATATGAGCAATTCCTAAATCTATTCTTTCTCTAATCGAAGAATTTGTTATATCCTTTCCATTAAAGACTATTTTTCCTTCTTCAACTGGCCTCATACCTGTTATAGCTTCTACTAGTTCAGTTTGACCATTTCCTTCAACTCCAGCTATACCAACTATCTCACCTTTTCTAACTGATAACGAAAAGTTTTTTAAGCCAAGAACTTTTTTATTATTTTTAACTGATAAGTTTTCAACCTTAAGTACTTCTTCCTTTGGCTTTGCTTCTTGCTTTTCTACTTTGAAAGATACTTGCCTTCCAACCATCATTTTTGCCATTTCTGCTTCAGTAGTTGACTTAACATCTACTGTTCCAATATATTTACCTCTTCTTATTACTGTACATCTATCAGCAGCAGCTTTTATTTCCTTTAATTTATGAGTAATTAAAATAATAGATTTGCCTTCTTTTATAAGGCTTTTCATAATTTGAATTAGATCTTGTATTTCTTGTGGAGTTAAAACGGCTGTAGGCTCGTCAAATATTAATACCTCAGCATTTCTATATAGCATTTTTAAAATTTCAACACGTTGCTGCATACCAACTGAAATGTCTTCAATTTTTGCATATGGATCAACGTTTAATCCATAAGTTTTTGATAATTCAGCTATTCTGTTAGCAGCTTTCTTTATATCAACAGTTAAAAACTTCTTAGGTTCACTACCTAAGATAATATTTTCTGTTACTGTAAAATTTTCAACTAATTTAAAATGTTGATGAACCATACCTATTCCTAAATCATTGGCAATATTAGGATTAGAAATTTTAACTTCTTTTCCTTTTACCTTTATAGTTCCCTTGTCTGGCAAATACATTCCAAACAGCATTCCCATTAATGTAGATTTACCTGCACCATTTTCTCCTAAAAGAGCGTGAATTTCTCCCTTTTTAAGTTGTAAAGTAATATTATCATTTGCTACAATTCCTGGAAACTCTTTTCGAATATTTAGCATTTCTACTACATAATCCATCTAATTCACCACTTTCTGTGTAATACTTATTAGGAAATTTAAGGGTCCCCCCTTAAATTCCCTAATCCATATAATTATTTAATTAAATTACCTTGTTCAGCACTTACTTTAATATCTCCACTCTTAATCTTTTCAAATACTTCATTAACTTTTGAAATTGTATCTTCTGATAAGTTTGGATTTTCCTTTGGAAGGCCAACACCATCATTTGATGCATCAAATTTTAATATTTGACCACCTTTAAATTCTCCATTTAATTCATCTTTAATCATATCAAAAGTAGCAGTATCAATCTTCTTCATGGCAGAAGTTAATATTACTGATTTTTTTGCAGCTTCATCATAAATACCATCTGCATATTGGTCAACGTCAACACCAATCATCCAAACTTCTTGACCCTTTTGAACTCTTTGTTTAGCTTCATTTATAGCTCCAACACCAACTCCACCTGCTGCTGCAAATATAGCTTTTACTCCATTGTCATACATAGTTGCTGCTAGTTGTTGTCCTGCTGCTGAGTTATCAAATGATCCTTGATACACTACATTTTCAGCTTTAATAGTCATCTTTGTTCCTAAATTTTCATTAGCATAAGCTACCCCTTGTTGGAAGCCCCAGTTGAACTTTTGAACTGCTGGTATTTCCATACCACCTATAAATCCTAAGTCTCCCTCTTTTAATTCTGCTGCAGCTGCAACTCCTGCTAAGAATCCAGCTTGTTCTTCAGCAAAGAAGATAGCAATTGTGTTGTCTGATAAATCATAATTATTATCTCCGCTATGTGGTGCACCATCTAGAATTACAAATTTAGCATCTTCATATTTCTTTTGAGCATTATAGATAGCAGTTTCAAACTTAAATCCAGGAGTAACTATAAACTTGTATCCTGTGTCATAAAGATTTGTAATTTCCTTCATATAATCTGCTTCAGTAGTACCTGCTGGTTTTAAGTAACTTGTTTCAACTCCAAATTCTTCTCCAGCTCTTAAAATACCTTCCCAAGTTCCTTGGTTGAAGGATTTATCATCGATAGTTCCTGCATCAGTAACCATCCCTACTTTTAAATCAGCTTTTTTATCTCCACCATTATCTGATGAATTAGAGTTTCCACCTCCACAGCCTACAAGGCCTGTAACCATAAGAGCTGAAAGTGTTAATGCTATTAATTTTTTCTTCATAATAATCCCTCCATTAAATAATATATATAGCAATCTTTGTATAACAAAGAAGTGCATTCTTATTGATAATTTTTTTAATACTTCTTTTCTGATCCATTTAATACTAACTTAGGTGGTATGCTTATTCTTTTAATTTTATCTTCCTTAGATTCAAATTTTTCTATTAATAATTTAATTGCTTCCTTTCCTAAATCAATAGGCGAATCTTCAATATAAGTCAGCTTTATACCTACTATATCAATCAAATCTATTTTATTAAAAGCTATCAAAGATATATCATCAGGGATGCTCTTATTTTTCTCAAATACTCCTTTTATAACACCTAAAGTCATTTTATTACTACAAACTATTAAAGCAGTTGGTGGATTTTCCGTGTCTAAAAAGTTCTTTGTAATCTCATAAGCCTTTTCCAAAGAAAATTCACCATTTTTTATGTAGTCTTCACAAATTTCAATATTGTTTTCTGATAGTGCCTTTTTATATCCCTTTAATCTATTTTCAGATGTACTTGATTCAGTAATTCCTTTTATTATTCCAATTTTTCTATGGCCTTCTTTTATTAGGAGAGATGCTGCATCATAACCTCCCTTAAAATCATCAACAAATACTCCATTTAATTTAATATAATTTAAATCTGCTGATACTAAAACAATAGGCATGTCTAAACTTTCTATTGTTTCAATAAAATCTTTTTCAAGATTATTGTTACTAAAACTTGGAGTCATTATTACCCCTTTTAATCTATGCTTTTTTATTTCCTTTAAGGCTTTAAGTTCACTATTTACATCATTGTTAGTATTAAATAATATTATATTTAACCCCTTTTCTTCAGCAGTTTTACTTATACCTTTTATTATTTCTCCAAAATACGAGTTGGTTATATCTGGAACTATTATTCCAATTGTATTATTTTCCCTTTTAGAAAGGTTTCTCGCAATTGCACTTGGTACATAGTTCATCTCCTTGATTACCTCTAAAACCTTTTCTCTGGTTTCAGTTTTAACGTAAGAAGAATTATTTATTACTCTGGAAACTGTCGTTGGAGATACTCCTACTCTTTTCGCTATATCATCTATAGTTACTGCCATGTCTATACTCCTTGTACAAATAGTTAAAAATTCCATATTTTACTCTCTCTATATTATATAACTAATAATATAGAGAATTCTAGTATCTAAAATTAAATTACATATTTTTTATTTTTAAAAACTTTTTATTAATTATTTGGTAAGTTATTTATAAAAAAATGCTGTAACCGGTTTCTTTAAATATAATAAAAGTTATCTATAAAATTATAACTAAAGCTTTCTAGTGGAAATCGATTACAAAAGTTAATAGTATAAAATTTCCTAGTATTTCTTTTATTATAATTTTATTAAAATTTCTATATATTTATTCTTATTAAGATTACTTGTCCAAAAAGATTACGCAAATATTTATATATAGAAATATTTTTCTATACTTATATAATATAATAAAAACTAAAGAATGCAAAGATATTTTTATTAACTTTACATTCTTTTATATATTCTTTCTATCCCCTCTTCAATTGTAAAATATGTATCCCTAAATTCCTTATTAATTAAAAGTTTTTCTTCTGCTTTATTAACGTTATATTTTATACTTCTTTTACTTCCAAGATCTATTATTTTATTAATCATTTCTTTATCTAAACAATTATATTTCTTTAAAAGCAATAAATATAAATATTTATTTTCCTTCTTTTTTAATATTTCTTTTAAATTTTTAGAATCTATATTTAAATAAGAACATAACACATTTGTAACAATAATAATTTTATTTAATTTATATTCTTGCTTCATATAATCACCTCTTAACTATAATTATTACCTTATTTCTTAAAAGTAATCAGCTTTTATTAATGATTAATGAGCTAAATCTTATAAAAAATGCACAATATAGAACAATATTATCTACTCTATATTGTGCATTAATACTAATTTATTTTTACACTTACTGTTAAATTTGTTTTAATAGGTGGTTGTCCACCAAGTGCCATTGAATATTTTGCAAAAATATCTCCGCCATTTTCATCAATATCTAGTTTTAATTCATCAGTATGAATTTGTAAATCTAAAACCCCATAAGGTGTATTGTACATTGATATAGAAGTCTCACCTTCTTTAAAATTCATTCTAGCACTTGTACTTCCTTCTCTTTCAAGAACTAATTCATTTTCTAATATTTTTAATGTAGTTGTTGTACCTTCCATACCAGATAATTCAGTTTCATTATATATAGCTTTATATCCATTTTCTATTTTTTCAAATTCACCAGGTGTAATAACTTCTATTACTTCATTAGTATCTAATTCATTAAAACTTTTTAATGATATAAATGCATTTTTCCCCATACTAATCCTCCATTATATTTTAATATAACCTTTATCTATATTAGTTCCTTATCTACAAAGAAATATCTTGCTTTTAGTTATTATATTATAATAAAATTCAAATTATTTATCAAATTATATATATTTTAATTATATTATCTATATAAATCAATAATAAGTTATTGTATTTTATAGTTTATTTATCCTTATTATTAAAAATATTTTTTATAAAATCAAAAATTTTAAATTTGAATTCTACTTTATTTTCCTGATCTTTATCATTTTTTTCATCATTTATTGTTTCCTTTTTTTCATTTTCTCCTTTTTTATCTTCATCTTCTAATGAATTTTCACCTTCATATTTTTCTATAGTTTCTTTAACATTATCAGTATCTATAGTTTCTTTAGTCTCATCTAAGAAGCACAAAGGCGGGAACATGACACACCACCAATTTTGTCCCTTTGCTTCGCCTATTAATATTCTATAAGCTTCATATTCCCCCTGTGGAAATATTACATCCCCATAAACTTTATCAGGAAAATTTTCCTTAGAAAGAGTACTAGTTACTACATAATTATATCCTTTTCCTTTAATAACTTCTTTAGCTACATTTTCTATTTTCCCTCTATTTTCGATAATGAATTTTCTTGATTCTTCAAGATTTTTACTATCCTTTAGTTTATCATATACATAATCGATAACTGCATCTCTTACTTCTAATTTAAGTTGCTGATCTTCTTCTGTGTCACTATTTGCTATTACATGAAATCTAATAATTTTATCTGCAATATCTTCATAAACTAATTCCTTATTCTCTATATCATTATTTTTATAGCTGCTTGTACAACCAAAAAAACTTAATAAACTAATTATAAATATAAAAACAACAAAAATTTTTTTCATAATAAAACCTCCATTTCATTCTAATTATTTACATATATTAGGAGGTTTATTCATTATATATTAAAATGTTCTTGTTATATGTACTTCTTCATACCTTTCTTTCATTTTCTCGAAGCATTTTTGAGCTTTCTGCATATCTTCAAAAAATGCAAAAATTGTAGGCCCGCTTCCACTCATCATAGTTCCAATTGCACCTAAACGTCTCATTTCTTCTTTTATATTTATCAATATTTTATATTTTCTTAAAGTAACATTCTCAAGTAAATTCTTCATATTCTTAACCACAAGCTTTAAATCATCTTGCTCAATAGCCTTAATTAATTCATCAGTATTAGGATGATTTCTAACTTTTTCTAAATCAAAAGCTTCATATACACTTCTAGTAGAAATACCAAAAGGCGGCTTAACAATCACTATTATTTTATCCTTAAATCTCTTTAGCTCTGTAATCTTTTCTCCTATACCTTCGCATAAAGCAGTTCCACCTTTTATACAATAAGGAACATCTGCACCTAATTGTAAACCAAGTTTCATTAATTCATCATCATCTACATTTATATTAAACATTTTGTTCATTATTTTTAAAACAGCAGCTCCATCTGTACTTCCACCTGCTAAACCTGCAGAAACAGGAATATTCTTTTTAATATATATATTAACCCCTTGTGATATATTATATTTTTCCATAAATAATTTCGCTGCTTTATAAGCTAAATTTCTTTCATCACGTGGCACATAACCTTTATTACACCCTATAGTAATGCCTTGTTCTTGTTTTTCTATAGTTATTTCATCATATAAATCTATGGTTTGCATTACCATTTCTAATAAATGATATCCATCTTCTCTTTTTCCTATAATATCTAAAGATAAGTTAATCTTTGCATAGGCTTTTGCTCTCATATTATTTTTCCTTTCAACTATAAACATCATTTTAAAATAAACTTCAGAATATAACTTCTGAAGTTTATTTTAATTATATATTTTTTTGATCTTATAGTAAACCAGGAAATCTTTAAGCTTTTAATTCTATATTTTCATTTTTATAACCTTCAATTATTTTTATTAAAGGATCTATTTTTTCATAAAAAACTATTATATAGTCACCTTTCGAAGCAAGACTAATAGCCTTAGTTAAGGCCTCATCTTCCCCTAGAATAATTTCATATTTTTTATTTCTACTATATTGTTTAACCCCCTTTTCTATAAGTTCTGCTATTTCGCCCCTTTTTCTTCCTCTCAAACATCTATCTTCTTTTATAATAATATAATCTAAAAATTCGCTTGATATTTCTCCTATTTTTATTGCAACATCATCTTTTCTATCCCCTGGTATTCCTATTACTCCATATAATTTAGCAGTACATAAATTTTTAATAGAAGATAATACTGCCTTATATCCATCGATATTATGGCCA
Source organism: Clostridium isatidis (assembly GCF_002285495.1). Taxonomy (NCBI): domain Bacteria; kingdom Bacillati; phylum Bacillota; class Clostridia; order Eubacteriales; family Clostridiaceae; genus Clostridium; species Clostridium isatidis. The sequence continues at coordinate 2,451,990 of NZ_CP016786.1, forward strand.
TAATCTAATATTATATTTATGCCATTTACATTGTGGCAATTAAATCTTCCTAAATTCTCTTTTGAATTTAATTGGTAACTTGTTATTCCATTTCTTATCATAGAATAATCTACATTCAACCCAATTAAAGCACTACAAGCTGCTAAAATGTTTTCTATATTAAATTTTAATTTTCCTTTCAATGTAATCGGAACATCATTTAAATGACATATTTTATATCTTTTATTTTTATTTATTGCTATTATTTCATCATTATCTACATAAACGCAAATAGAATCAGACTTATTTTTTAATAAAATTTCATTATTAGCATCTATGCTAAAAAATATTTTTTGGGCTTTTATTCTATTTAAAATTGTATTACTCCAATAATCTTCTGCATTTATGACAACATATCCATCTTCTTTTACAGCTTCTCCTACTAAAGACTTAACAAAACATAAGTCTTCCATTGTATTTATACCATCTACACCCAAATGATCTTCTCTTATATTGGTAATTACAGCAACATCAGCTGTATCATATGCTAAGCCATTTCTAATGATTCCTCCTCTAGCAGTTTCTAAAACAGCTACATCAACATCAGGATTTAAAAGCACTGCCCTAGCACTTTCAAAGCCTGTATCATCCCCAATATCAATTGCTTCGTTATTTATAAAAATACCATCTGTACTAGTCATACCTGTACAATAACCCATTTTTTGAAGAGTATGACTTATTAATCTTGTAGTAGTAGTTTTTCCATTAGTTCCTGTTATTGAAACTACTGGTATATTAACAGGATTATTATTATATAACATATTTACTATATGTTTACCTATATCTCTTGCTTTACCTTTACTTGGGTTTAAATGCATTCTAAGTCCAGGTGCTGCATTTATCTCCATTATTATTCCATTTATATATCCCTTATCTATTATTGGTTTTGAAATATCCTCTGTACATATGTCTATCCCACAAATATCTAATTTTAATGCTTTTGCTGCTCTAATACATATTTTTTTATTTTCCTCACATATAATATCTGTACAGTCTATAGCTTCTCCTCCAGTTGAAAGATTAGCATTTTTTCTTAAAAAGATTTTTTTATTTTTTTCTAAAACTTCATTTAAAGACTTACCTTGTTCTTGTATATAATTAATAACTTCACTATCTATCTTTATTTTTGTTAAGTTATTTTCATGATCATTTCCTCTTTCTGGATTGCTGTTTAATATATCTATTAGCTCTTTAATAGTATTTTTTCCATTGCCAACAACATATGGAGGTATTCTTAAAGATACTGCTACTACTTCATAATTTATCATACAGACTCTATAATCTTTGCCTTTATGATATTTTTCAATAATTATATCCTTATATTTTTTTATTAAATTACTATATGCATTTAATAATTCTTTTTCATTTTTTATATTTAAAATTACACCCTTACCTTTATTTCCAAATTGAGGCTTTAAAACAACTGGATAACCTATTTTTTCAGCTGCTTGTAATAAATCTATTATATTATTAACTTTACTTCCTTTTGCTACTGGTATATTTTGAATTTTAAGAAGTTCTTTTGTTAAAAGCTTATCACAGGATATATCAACGCCAACACAATTAGTATTACTTCCTATCGAAGCTTCAATTATTCTTCCCTGCTTTCCGTATCCTATTTGATAAAAATCTCCCTTACCAAGTTTAATTACTGGTAAACCAATCTTTTCTGCATATTTACATATTGATTTGGTACTAGGTCCCATCATTTCATCTTTTAAAATTTTATCTAATAATTTTATTCTTTCATCATAATTTATTGGGACTTTATTTATTAATGCATTTATTATATCTATAGCTAAATTTGCAGCTTCTAAAGCAAACTTCTCATAAATATATTGAAAAATAACATAATATCTATCTCCTTCTATTTCCCTAGCCTTTCCATAACTAACATCTACGCCAAGTTTGTTTTGCAATGCTATAATAATATGTTCACAAATATGAGCTAGGTAAGTTCCTTCGTATAATCTTTTTACAAAACCTCCCTCTTCATCTATTCCGCATCTGTGAGTTTTTAATTCTGGAAGCATATTAACAAGATTATTACTAAAATCTTCTATAACTGAACTTGGAGTTTCACTATATCCTTCTAAATCTACCTCCAGGCTAATACATTTCTTTAGTGAATAAATATTCTTTCCTTTAAAGACCTTAGTCTCTGTTATTTTCATTTTGATAATTTTCCTCCTCAAAAGGTAACTTAGTCAATAAATTAAATTTATTCCCTTCTTTTAAGACATGCAATTTAACATTAAACATACTTAATACTTCATCAAAATTTTGTTCAGATACATTATTATAAGTAATATCTCTAGCATCTAAAAAGTACACAGCCCCACTTCCTATAACCTCTGCTTCTCCCGTATCCTTAACAACTATAGCTGTATCTTCATCTATGCCCATTCCTAATACTTCAGGATTCTGGGCTATACCTGTAAGTAATCTCCCTATTCTTCCCCTTTGAGCAAAATGCTGATCTATCATTATACCCTTAACAAAACCAAGGCCTGGAGCCATTTTTAGTGTACATTTTCTTGGTGATTCTTCATCTGGCCCCATAACTATCATTGTATCACTCATAACAGAGGCTCCTGCTGAAGTTCCAACCATTATACATCCATTCTCAACAGCATCTTTTAAGGCCTTATTAATCAAAGTCCCTCCTACTAAACTGGTTATTCTAAGCTGATCTCCTCCAGTAAAGAAAATTAATGAAGCTTCTTTAATAAGATTTATATTATAATCATTAAAAGAATCCTCTCGTTTCTCAATATTAAGGCCTTTTATATTATTAACTCCTAATTCCCTGAAAATTTTAGAATATCTTGCAAAAGCTTCTTTAGGATATTCTGTTGCTATTGTTGCAATTAAAATAATATCCTCTTTCTTATTTATAGAATTACATACTATTTTTAATATTTCTTTATCTCCTTTTTTATCTTCTGCCCCTCCAATGATTATTAAATCGCCTTTAATCTTTTCCGACATAAAATCACCTCTTAATCATGCATTTTTTATTTTAACCATACTTTTCTTATATTATTCAAAAACTGTAACTCCTAAAAATATTAATAGATAACTTACCTGCTTCAAGTAAGATACTTTTTAATTAAAAAACAAAAAAAGCTGTCCGCCTTTATTTGAACAACTTCAATAAAAAAAGAAAAGTGCCCAGCACTTTTCTTATAAAAACATATTCCAAGATTTTCAGCCCCCTGAAAATCCTCCTAAACTGTGAACTGTTAAAAAATTGCTCTTCCAGGAATTATTAATTTCATACCTTCTTTAATTTCTACATCCTCATCTAAATCATTAAGCTTTATAAGGTCTGCAACTGTAGTATTATATTCCTTTGCTAATTCCCAAAGAGTATCATTTTCTCCTACTACATATATTGTGATTGATGCTTTCTTTTCTTTTTCCTCGATTTCTCCCCCTACTACATCTGCTACTGTTTCTATTGTTTTATTGCAATATATCTTAATTGTTAATCCAACTGTTGCTCTAACTGATATAGAGTTTCCTTCTATAACTGTATCTAAATTTTCTAAAGAACTTTTTACAACAGATTTTAATTTATTATTTGAATCTTTTATATCTACATATGTAGAAAATGGTACTTCTGTATTTAATATTCCATAATTTAATTCTTCATCTAAAACCTTATAAATAATACAGATTTTTATTAATCCTTCAATTTTTAATCTATCATCTTCTATATTTTTATCTAAAATATAAGGATGAGCTGAAGTACATACAATTTCTTCTATTCTTCCTTCCTCATTATTTAGCTTAATATTATCTTTAACCATTATATCTGTATTCATAATTGAAAGGATGTCTCCAAAATTCTTTTCTTCTCTCTTTATCTCAATGTTAGAAGTTGGAGAATATGCATCTTTTATCATTTCAACTTTTTCATTTGTATATACCTTAACTTTTCCTCTAATCATAAATTCAATATTTATTACCCTGCTTTCTCCTAAATCATCTAGTTCTACATTATAATTATAATCTCTTACTTTTAAATCTATAGAAGGTATCATATCTTGAGTTGTTCCAGGCATTTCTTCTTCCTTTGAAAGATAAATATCATCCTCTAAATGTACTAACTCATTATTTTCTCTAGATTTATACAGTACTATAATTTTGCAATAACATCCTACATAAAACTTATCTTCTACTAATTTTATTTCTTTCTTATGAATATTCATATCACATTTTAATATCTCATCTATTTCTGGCTTGTCCATAGTTACTTTCAACATAGTTTTACCTAATAAATCTACGTCCTTTTCACCTTTTATACCTGTTAATTCTTCTTCTTTTTTTAATGTTTGAATATCTTCTTTTCCTTCAATATCCTTAACACATTCGAATTCTCCATTTTTAAATACTTGCCACTTTAATGTAATCACACCATTAATTCCAACTTTTCTCTCATTCATCCAATTAGCTTCAATATGTTCTATTTCGCACTCAACATCGACCCATGTATTATTTTCATCATTATTAAGATCTAAATAATTTGCAAACTTATCTGTAAATATAACAGACTGTATTTTATTTGTAGGGTGTTCTAAAACTGCATCATCTTTTGGAAGGTAAAAAACAATATAATTTAAATTCCCTTCCACCATTACTTTATCACCAAGTATTTCTTTATTAGTGATATTTGCTGTAGCATCTACCCCCAATACTTCTTTCATATCAGGATATTGTGAATCTCTTATTAAATACTCTCCCTTTAGTACATGATTTGTTGAATTTTCCCTAAGTAATTGTTCATAGTGAACTATCTCTTTAATTGTATCTATTTGTGACATATAATCCCTCCCACATATTAACCTACTATTAAATATATTCTAACTGTATACATTTATTCATCTATTGTGAGAAAGTTTCTTCAATATAATCGTCAAACTTCTTCTAAATAATAAAGTTTTGTCGAATTATAAATATTTTTCTAAAATTTTTATATATTTTTTTAAAATTAATGTTGACAACAATAAAAATATGTCGTATTATAATTATGGTTATTGACCATATAACCTCTCATAAATTCTCAATACCCTTTTATACCATAGTTGAAAGATGGAAACCCACCATCTTTCTTTTTTTATTATTTTTTAAATTAAAAAAGAGCTTCTTACCTGAAGCTCTTTTTATAAAGAAAAATCTAACTGCACTGTCTTAGTTAAAACGTCTGAATAACTGTATGATACTGTTCTTTGATCTTCACTGTCTAATCTTACTACAAAAATGCTTGGATGTGCACTTTCAATAATTCCATTATTTATTAGTACTTTCTTTCTTCCGCCATTTGCCTTTAAAGTAACTTTGTCTCCTACATGGTCTTGTATGTTTCTCTTTATGCTTGCGATAGTTTTCATATTTTCCACATAAGCACCTTCTTTCTTGATTTTATTATACACTATTTTCCGCCTTCCGTCAAATGAAACAAATATTTTATCACTACAGGAATGGGTTGTCAATATATTTTTTAATTTTTCTCAATTACACACATTTGTTATTATATCTATTTTAATTTTTTTTATGCATTTTTTACTTATATATAATTTTCTAATAAATATAAATCTTTAGTAATAATAAAAAGCATGAAACAATTTTAATCAACAATCTAAAATAGACAATTAAGAAACTAATTCAACTTTAGCTGAACTTTTTCCTTAATTGTCCATTGTATGATTTCTTTGAAATCTATTAAAATTACTTATATATATGGTGATCTTGGATATCCTTCTCTATATTTTCCTCTGGTTTGAAGACCTCCTATTCCCTTTATACCAGTAATTGTATTGTTTATTACATCAGTAATAGATATAATCTTATCTATTCTTGTATAAGCTATTTTTTCGCATACCAAAACTGGATCTAAGCAATGTATTAGTACTCTACTTGGAGAACTAGCAAAATTTGCTCCTGCATCTAACATGCATTCATAACAACTTTGACATGCTCCAGCAAAAATTACTAATTCATCATAACTGGAATTGTAGTCTCTTAAAGCTCTAACAGCTTCTATATAATACCTTGAATTTCTATAATTATTTAAATCTAAATAATCATTTGTATTCCTTTGTATACTATCATGTCCCGTTAAAACTACAATATCAGGCTTTATCTCCCTGACTAGATCCACTATAATCTCTGGCTGCTTCTTCTCTTCTATAGCAAAACCAACTGCATCTAGAGATAATTGCTTATAAACTTTAAGACACATTTCTAAATATTCGCTATCTCCATCTACATGAAGTATTTTTCCTGGTCTGCCAAAAATTAAATCCTTATTTTCCTTTAATTTTTGGCTTTTACTCCCACGAGATGCATTATCTACAACTTCACTAGCTAAGCTATCTCCTCTTAAAGAAATTGCTCTTTTTATGGCAGCATTAACTCTGCTATTTAATATTTTTTCTTTTTTACCAACATATCTATCACTTACTTTTTCTAAATCATCACTTCTAGAATCAGCTATAATTCTTATACTAATTCCTTTTAATACATAAATATCATTACCATCCTCGTCTTTTTTAATATCTATTATTTTAAATGTAATATCTTTATCATAAGATTTTCTAACTACTAAATCGCCTATCTCCATTTTTTCCCTCTAGTTTATTGTTTATTTCATATTATGTTTTATTTTTAATATTTGTACATAAAAAAAGTGCCTATAGCACTTTTTTTAATCTATATTATATTTATTTTTGAAGTAATCTAAAAATTTTAGCATATTATCTTGTTCTGCAATTATTGTCTCTATTTTATTACCAAAGGCATTTTGTCCCCAATTAACCTCATTATAGTAATATCTATTTGCAAGTCTCCAATATCTTTGTGGAAATTGTAAAAAAGCATATAATACCTTATATTCACAATCTAATAAAGGAGAGACTTCATTATAAGATTCTAATATAGTATCTGCAAATTCAGGATTCCACTCAACTCTTTTTAAAACCTTTATCATAAAGTTAGATATATCAAAAGTTCTTATTTCTCGCTTACAATAATCAAAATCTATAATATGATAGTTATTATCTTTATCTATCACAATATTATGGTAAGTATAATCGTGATGGCAAAAGCTTTTTTCTTTTTCTGCTAATACACATAATTCTTCATATTTGGACCCTTCTAAAGTTTCTAATGCCTTTCTACCTAACTCCTTATAAAATTCCATAGATTTTATATAAAGCAAATCAAAATTACTCTTATTATTTTTCTTTCTAACCATATCTCTCATTTTGTCGAGAGACTTTATTCTTTTATTCATAAGGTGAGTCCATCTTCCTAAATCACTCTTCAGCTTTGAATTTTCTGGTGGATCGTATCCCTTTGAAGCCTCATGTAATTCTGCAAGAGTCCTTGCTGCCACTTTAACCTCATCAAGATTATGAAAATCACACTCTCTTCCTTCTATCCATTCAGAAAGTGTATATAAATCTTCATTTACCATAGCATATGGTTCTCCATCTATGTTTAAAAAATACCTGTCCACATTCTTGAAACCATTTTTTATTAAATGTTCTTTAGCTCCATAAACAAATAATAATTTCTGTGGCCCATAATTTATCTTTTTTAAACACCTCTCTCCCTTATTACTTTTTACATAGTATATGCCTTTACTTGGTTTTATAGTTTCAATTTTAATATTAAATTGTCTTTCTATTTCAAATTCTCTCATCATAATGCCCACCTCCCTTTATATTTATATGATTATATCTATTCTTTTATTAACATTTTATTCCTCAATTTAATATAATAAATTAAAAATGATGTGAAAGGATGCGTCATGAAAATAGGAATAGATGGTAGAGCTGCAAAATGGTATAGAGGCACAGGTATTGGAACTTATACTTATCAGCTTATCAATAGTCTAAATAAAATTGATAGAATAAATGATTACCTTGTTTTTTTGCCTGAAAATACAGCTCTAGATTTAGGAGATAACTTCCATATTCAATCAGTAAAGGCCAATTCAGATTCAAATTTTTGGGATGAAGTTAAAGTTGAAAATAGTTTTTATAATAAAAATTTAGATATATATCATGTTCCTCAAAATGGAGTTGGACTTTCAAAAAACTTAGACTGCTATAAAACTATTACATTACATGATATAATTCCCTTGAGGATGCCTGAAACTGTTAGCAATAGTTATCTGAATATATTTAATAATGAAATACCTAAAATATTAGATAATTGTGATGGAATTATAACTGTTTCTGAATTTTCTAAACAAGATATTGCAAAGGGTTTTAATTTTCCTTTAAATAAAATTTTTGTAACCCATCTTGCTGCTGAAGATATATATAGGCCTTTAAATAAGAAAAAATGTAAAGAAATCATAAAAAAAGAATATGGTATTAAAGAAGAGTTTATTCTGTATGTTGGCGGTTTTAGTCCAAGAAAGAATATAACAGGTCTTATTGAAGCCTATTCATTACTTTCTAAAAATAGACGTAAAAATTTAAAGCTTATTATAACAGGAAGAAAGGGTATTTCTTATGAAATATACAAAAATCGTGCAATAAGACTTAATGTTGAAAATGATGTAATCTTTACAGATTTTATCCCTCTTGAAAAATTACCAATTTTCTATAATGCTTCAAGTTTGTTAGCTTATCCTTCCTTTTATGAGGGGTTTGGGCTTCCACCTCTAGAAGCAATGGCCTGTGGAACTCCAGTAATAGCTTCTAATGTTACCTCTTTACCTGAAATTTGTGGTGACTCTGCTTTATTGATTGATCCCCATAATATTAATGAATTATCTAATTCAATAGAGAAGGTTTTAGTTGATCAAAATCTAAGAGATAAATTAATATTAAAAGGCTTGGAGAAAAGCTCAAGCTATTCCTGGAATATTACTGCAAAAGGAACTTTAGAAGCTTACAAAAATATTATAAAATACTAAATAAAAAAATATAGGGAAGTTTTTAATTCTTCCCTATATTTTTATTTATTATTAATAAAAATAGTCCTTCATTTCTTTAATAAAATCTTTTAAAAACTCTGCTCTATAAACATCTTTATTAAGTTTATCTTCTAATCTGCTTTCAAAAACTTCATAATCCCAAAGCTTTTCTTTATAATAATAACCAATAGATATATTATAAAAGTCCCTTGGAAAATTAAAAATGGTATAAATTAACTTTATTTCTTCTTTATCTAATTCATTTACTGAGTTATAAGCATCTATAATAGACTTAAATTTTTTCATTTCATAGCAGTTATTTTTTATTGCCTTTAATGAAAAATTAGCAATATCAATAGCTCTAGTATCAATTTTACAATAATCAAAATCTATTATTTTTACTTTGTCTCCATCAATTATAAAATTATGATTAGCTAAATCATTATGACATAACACTATTTTATCAATATCCTTTAATAATGAACTATAATTAGTTAAAGCTAATAGTTCTTGTGTCTTTTTTATTTGATCTATATACTTGTCCGCATTTTCAATAAAAAGCTCATCAAATCTATTTCTATACCTAAATCTTTTAACAAAGATTTTTATATTTTTTAATTCCTCCTCTGCTTTTTTATAGGCCTCTGCTAAATTATCTCCTATATTTTCTTTAACTAAATCTATACTTAAATTTTCACCTATTCCTTTTGATGCCTTATGCATATTTGCAATAGCTTTAGAGCATATTTCAATTTCTAAAGGATTTGTAAAGGTTGCTTCTCTACCTTCTATCATATCTAATATAACATAAGTATTTTCATGAAAATAATGAGCAATTTTTCCATCTTTGCCTCTATGATAGTTCAATACATCTTCGTAATTTTTTTGTATATATTTTAAAGCATCATCAATAAAATTAATTCTCTTTTCTTTAGAATCTGTCATCTTAAGAATTTTCTTTCCATTACTTGTTATTAAAACAAAAACTTTTCTTAATGGTATTATCTCTTTAATCTCAATTGATAATGTTTTTAAAAATTCTTCGCTTAAATCATATTTACATAATGTTTCCCTGTCTATATATCTAAATTTATTCATTATATCCCCTCCCATTAGTAATTGAATATTTATTATCTAAAATTTCAGCCTTATAAATAAGCTCTAATATATCCTCTTCTCTCAAATCATATTTCCCCTCTATATACCTTTTAAAAACCTTCAACTGTTCATTTGGATAATTACTAAGTCCCTCTAAGTATTTTCTACTAGTTTCTTTTAATCCTTCCTTTACAATGTAATAATCTATTATTTCTTGAAAAGAAATATCTATATCCTTTCTTTTTATTCTTTTTATAAGAGAATATATATCATGCTCCTTTATGTTATATGTCATATATTTTATTGTTCCAACTATAATTTTATTATCTTCTAGCACTAAGTTACTTTCATCAACCCTGCCTAAGCAAATTTCATAATTACTCATACTTCTTTCAATTATTTCTCTATAATCTTTTAATGCAATATGCTTTAACGAAATTTGAGCCTTATATAAAATTTCTTTTTCTTTGCTTTTTATATAATCATCTATCTTATTTGAGTTTTTCTTATTTTGAAGATTTTTTATATATCTCTCAACTAATATTACTTGAGATTTATACTCCTCTAATTCTTTTCCAATAGAGGCTCTAATTCTAGGCAATAAATTTTCTTTATAAGCTCCAACACTTCTTTGAAAATAAATTATATTATCTATTTGCCTAAAAACATCTTCTTTATTTTCTATTTTATAAGAAGTTAACTTACACTCTTTAACAATTATATTTTTTCTTTCAAGATATTCTTTTAACTCAAAAACATTAATTTTAATCACCTCTATTAAAAAAAGTTATCTAAAAATATTTCTCTATTGTTTCTATCATTCAAATACTTTTTAATTTTCTTAACAAAAAAATCTTCTCCCCAAGGCTGTTGCTCCCAATAATATTGAAGTCCTATTTGCCAAAATCCTTGAGGAAATCTCATAAATGCAATTATTAATCTTAATTCCTCGTCCCTTACTGGGTAAATTTTTTGATAATTATCAATTACTAAATCTGATATTTCTCTATTCCAATTTCCATCCTTCATACTTCTAATTAATAAAGAAGCAAGATCATGTATATGACTATCTAATATACAATAATCAAAATCAATTACATTAATTTCTCCATTTTTATCTATTAATAAGTTATGATGAGCAAAATCATGATGGCAAAATCCTCTTTTGAAAACTTCCTTATCCATAACTTTGAAATAATTATTCTCTTTTAATTCACTTATAGATTTTTTTCCCCTTTCTAACTCTTCATTTATTGCACTTAAATATATTTCATCAAATTCTGATCTATAAGCCTTTTGAAATATTCTTTTTTTAAAATCTAGTATCTCCTCACATCTTGTTTCAAAGGTTCTTATCCAAGTGTACCAATATATTCTTGCTTTCATATGTTTATTTAAAATAAAACCTTTACTACACTCATGTAATTCAGCTAATTTTCTTGCTGCCATTGCAAGATCATCTAAATTTTTATAATTACATGTTCTTGAATCTATCCATCTATTTATATAGGCATATTTATCTCCAAGTTTTATATATCCTTCACCATTTTTTGTTTTTATTATTTCTGGTATATTTCTAAAGGATTTTTTATTTAAATGGCTTATAGCAGAAAAAATAAAATAAAAATGAGGAAATTGATATTTAATAATTTTAATACCATAATTCCCCTCTTTTGTTTCAATTTTATAGCTATTTTTAATTTTTTCTATGTTATATATACCTAAAGAATAGTTTTTTTCAATTTCTTCTTTTATATATTCTGTATTCATGTATTTCTCCTAATGACTTGTTCTATGCCATTATATGAAAAAAACTTATATTTTGTTTATGTTAGAAAATAAATATTAATAATAATTTGTTATATATATTTCAAAATATAATATTTATAATATATAGGATATTTTTAGGAGGATTAAAATGAAGATATCAATTGATGCTAGAGGAGCAAATTTATATAATGGAACTGGTATAGGAACTTATACTGAAAATCTAATTCGAGAATTATTAGAAATAGACAAAAATAATAGTTATTTATTATTTTGGGTTGGTGATAATTATGAAAAATTTAAAAGACCAAATAGCAAAATAATATTAACTGCAAGAAAACATGGCGGATTTTATGAAAATTATTATTTTCCAAACTTTATAAATAAATATAATATTGATTTACATCATATACCTCAAAACGGAATTGGCTACTGCGAAAATTATAGTAATAATTGTGTTGTTACTATACATGATTTAATTCCTTATGTTTTACCTGAAACTACTGGAAGAGGTTATTTGGAAAAATTCTTAAGAAAAATGCCTTCTATAGTTTCTAATGCTAAAGGGATTCTAACAGTATCTGAATACTCAAAAAAAGATATTCTTAAATTCTTCAATCATATTCCTGAAGACAAAATTTTTGTTACTCCTTTAGCTGCAAATTCTACCTTTAAACCTATGAATAAAAATCATTGTCAAAAGCTAATACATGATAGATTTAATTTCAATAATCCCTATATATTATACATAGGTGGTTTTAGTCCTCGTAAAAATGCTAGGGAATTAATTTTAGCTTTTAATGATATTTATAAAGATTTAAAAGAACCTTATACTCTAGTGTTAGCAGGTTCAATTAAAGATGAAGGAGCAAAACTTGTTGAATTGAAAGAAACTCTACCTTCAAAGGATAGTATCATCTTTACTGGCTTTATAGAAGATTCTTTGCTTCCTATTTTATATAACGGCTCAGAAGCCTTTGTTTATCCCTCTCTTTATGAAGGATTTGGACTTCCACCATTAGAAGCTATGAGCTGCAAAACACCTGTCATCACTTCTAATGCTACTTCCATTCCAGAAGTAACAGGAGATGCTTGTATTTTAATTAATCCATATAATAGAGAAGAATTAAAAAATCAACTTGTAAATTTATTAAATAATGAGGATTTAAAATTAGAACTTGCTGACAAGGGCTATAAAAGAAGTTTAGAATTTTCATGGAAAGAAACAGCAAGAAAGACTTTAGATGCCTATATAAAAATATCACAGATGTAATGGATTTTCAGATTTTCTGAAAATCCTTTTTATTTTATAAGTTATTATTTTACAATATTGATTATTAATTAATTGTTTTTGATTTTTTATTGAAATTAGAATATAATTTTTTTAATGGAGTACTAAAATATTATTTCAAAAAAGGTGATTAAATGAATTTAGATAGCTTAAATTATTTTTATGAAGTTGCTAAAGCTAAAAGCATTTCAAATGTTGCTAAGAATTTTCATATATCTCAGTCTGCTTTAAGCCAACAGATTGCAAAACTTGAAAATTACTTAGGTATCAAATTGTTTAACAGAAATAATAAAGGTGTTACCTTAACTAGTGAAGGTGAAATCTTATTTAAATATTCAGAAACAATTATTAGCATTTTAAACAGGATGCGTCAAGAACTATATAATTCTATTAACGAAAAAAAATCAGTAAATATAGATTGTATTGAACCATTAAGTTATAAAATATTATCTAGTACATTACCTAAATTAAAAAATAAATTTCCCACATATAAAATGAACTTAAATATAATATCAGATTCTCATATTAATAAGGGAGATATTTCATTAGGCTATAAAAAACCTTTAAAAGAAGAAGGAATAATTACAAAATTAATTGGCTATGATGAAATTATATTAATTGCTAATATAAACTTTAATAAAGATTCTATCAGCATTGAAGAATTATTTGAATTACCTCTAATATTAATTGATGATAAAAACACTCTAGATAATACTATTTTAGATAGATTAAATTCTACGGCAAATGATTTCAAAAAATTCAATATAATATTTTCAACTAATTCCTTTTTGGCTGCAGTTAACGGCGTAATAAATAGTGATGCTTTAACTTTTATACCAAAAACTATTTATAAGGACTTTAACGAGCCCTTGATAAAGAAAATAAAAATAGAAAACTTTTCTGCTTCATTGCCAGTATATATTAGTTATTTAGAGTCTTATTATCAAATAAATTCAGATTTTGTGAAATCCTTTAAAAATACAATAAAAAAACACCTTAATAATTAGTGTGAAATTTGGAGTTTGGAGCGAAGATCAGATATCAATTTTCAGATTCCAAATAAAAATAAAGGTAGTTAATTTTATCAACTACCTTTATGATTTTAATTTATAATGAAAATCTTACTTAAATGACACTTGAAAACTATTTAATATGTTCTTATCAAGATCCACTCTGCTAATTCTTTTAAAACCTTCTTGTATTTATTCTCTGGTAATCTATTTATTCCTTTAAAACATTTTTCTATATATTTATTAGCTAATTCTTTAGCCATTTCAATTCCTTTATTTTCTTCAACTATTTTTATTATTTTTTCTACATCTTCATCAGTATAAAATTCCTTTTCCATTATCTCTGAAAAAGCATTTTTATTATTTCTATAAGCATATATAAAAGGTATTGTATAAATTCCTTGCTTTAAATCATTAGCAGCTGATTTTTTTATACTTTCATCATTACCTTCATAATCTAATATATCATCAATTATTTGAAAAGCCATCCCTAAATTATGTCCAATATTTTTTAGTTCCCTACTTACTTTCTTATCAGCATTACATTCTGCTGCACCTAAAAATAATGAAATTGAAAATAATTCTGCAGTCTTTCCAGATATTCTAGTTAAATAATCTTTAACTGACAGCTTAGTTGAAAATCTTGAATTTAACTGATCAACTTCTCCTATACAAATTCTTGTCATAGCGTTAGAATCAATTTCTAAAGCTCTTAAAGATGAGTGAGTAGCTAAAATTTTAAAACAGCAGCAAAACAAATAATCTCCAATATAAACTGCATAGTCCTTTCCATACTTGGATTGAATTGTTAACTTTCCTCTTCTAAGCTTAGATTCATCAATTACATCATCATGAACTAAAGTTGCCATATGTAGCATTTCTATAACAGCAGCAGTTGGTACTGATTTTTCTCTATCTCCATCTCCAAACTTTGATCCTATTAAAACAAAGGCAGGTCTTAATAGTTTTCCTCCTGATTCTATTAAATCTAAGATAGAATTTTCAATTTTTTTATCCTTACATTTAGTATATTTTTTCATAAGAGCAACTACTTCTTTAAGCTCATTTTTTATTTCAGGATAGTTGTTCCAAATCTTATTCATTATATTCCACCTTCTTAGTGATACTCTAAATTGTGCTTTAACACTTTTAATACTCTTTAAACATAGGTAATTTTGTTAAATGATTTACTGCAAAATTTGCAGCTATACCTACAAAAATTCCTGTTCCTATTCCTATAAATGATAATATAGGTAAATACAACATCACTCCTATATTCTTAACAATTAATGATGCAACCGCTAACTGTCCAACATTATGAAATATAGCACCTGCTGAGCTGACTCCTACAATGCTTACCTTTTCCTTAAATATATCTTTTACTAATATCATAGAAATAAAACTTAATATTCCCCCAGCTGCACTATACATAAATGCAGATATACTTCCTCCAAACATAGTTGCCAAAGTAATCCTTAATAATATAACTAAAAATGCATCTCTCTTTTTATCCAATGTGTACAATGCAATTACAGTAATTAAATTTGCTAATCCAAGCTTTGCTCCAGGAGTGAAAAATGGAACGGGTATCATTCTTTCAATTATATGGAGTACTAATGCTTGTGCCACTAATAATCCAATGTATACAATTCTGCTAGTTTTCCTCATGAATCCCCCTTAATATGATAATATAATATCATCATCACTAATTCCTTTTATTTCTATCATAACTTTATGTGGAAGACATACTAGACTTTCACCCGCTTTTTCAATATATGGAGGGTTCATACATACCTTATCCGGACAATCTGCATCTATTATTCCAATTGTATTATCTTTAATAAGTACAGTATTATATCCATGTTCCGTTTCTATATTTATTATTTCTTCACCTTTATGTTCTGATAAAGGTATAGTTTTATAGAGCTCTCCTGCTATTGTTATTTCTGCATATGTATTTTTTAATCCCTTTCCTACTGAAGCACCAAGTATTATTTCCGGTAAAAAGGAAAGTAACATTAACACACCTATAATAACAAAATCTAATTTTTTAAACATTTTTATCTCCATGATGTTATTTTAATATTTTATAAGGTAGAGTAAACTACTCTACCTTATATTTTAACATTATCACTATATTCTTCTCAATTGTAATTTATTTATATACTGGTTTTCTTTTACCATGCCAGAAATTATCTGCAAGCTTAGTAATCCATGGAATTACCCAATAATCTAATCCTAAAGTTCTTCCTGCTCCACCCATTAAAGCAATTGCTCCGAAGAAGTACCATAGTATGTCCCAACCAGCCATTGCACATAATATAAAGTTAACAACCATTCCAGCCGATACAGCACTTGCTATGAATGTAAATAATCCAGCTATTAAAGCAAGACCCATTCCTATTTCAATACATACAACTATTCTTTGGAACCATACTGCTACTTCTGGATTTGGCATCATAAATTCCATTATTGCAGAATACCAACCTGGCATTTTGCTAATAATTGGAGTTGCCCATTCAGTTGCTGTTTCTGCTGCTTGTGAAGCACTTGATGCTGCATCTGCTGCTGCACTTGCACCTGAAGTTCCGTTTTGTAACCATTCAAATGGCATTTTTACATTACCAGCCTTAATCCAGCTATCAGCACCAATCTTAATTTTACTAAAGAAACCTGTACCGTCAAAATTCCACATTGATTCCCAAACAGTAGTGCCTACTAATTTTTCTAATCCTTCAATTAACCATAGAACACCTATATAAATTCTAAGTGGTACTAACCATAATCTGTTAGCCTTAGATGATAAATGACCTCTTACAAAGGATCTCTTATGTTCCATATTAAAGAATTCATGTTGTAAATAGTTATAGCATGCATTTATATTGTTTACTCCCCATAGGTAGTGTAAATTAACTAAATGTTTCATTAACATTGCAAAGAAACCTGATAACTTCACTCCCATTAAGTTAGCAACGCAGTATCTTCCTCCAATAGAAACCATAAATCCATGATATTTTCCTTGGAATTTAACCATTTCTTTATTTTCTATTGAAGCAATTATATTCTCAACAACTGTATCTGCAGTTTGAATAGCAGCTTCAACTATTTGAGGAGTTCCCTTACCTTTTTCTTCTTCAAAATAAGCCATATCTCCAACTACAAATACATTTTCCTTACCAACAGCTTGCATATATTCGTTTGTTTGTAATCTTCCTGCTCTTGCTGTTTCTAAACCATATTCTTTTGATTCTTGGTTAGCTTGGATACCACAAGTCCATATTAATGTATTAGTTTTTATTCTAGTTCCATCTTTTAAAATTACTTCATTCTTAGTAACTTCAACTATAGGAGAATTCTTTAAAATTTCCATTCCATGTTTAGCCATGTATCTTTCAGCCTTATCAGCTTGATCTCTGTCTAACATGTTTAGTATTGTTCCCATAGCTTCAACAACTTTTAAAGTTACTTCGCTTTCATCAACATTGTACTTTCTTGCTAATACAGTTTTCCACTCTAAAAGTTCTCCAGCCATTTCTATACCAGTAAAACCTGAACCTGCTACTATAAATGTTAGCATTTCTTTTCTCTTATTAGCATCTTTTTCTATGCTTGCTTTAGCAAACATTTCTTGAATATGTTCTCTTATTCTTATTGCGTCTTCAAAAGACCATAGAGTAAATCCATTTTCTTTTACCCCTGGAACGCCGAAGAATGCTGGTTCACTACCTGTACCTATAACTAGGTAATCATAATCATATTTTCCATTAGTTGTAGTAATTAATTTCTTATCAGTATCAACTTTTTCTATATAATCTATAACTACATTAACTTTTGTTTTACCAAAAATTTTAACTAATTCTACTTGTACTGATTCAGGGTGAACTCTTCCTCCCGCAACTTCATGTAATTCTGTCATTAAAGTATGATATGGATGCTTATCAATAAGTGTTATTTCCACATCATTATTCTTCTTATATTTCTTTGCTAATTTTTTAGCAGTTTGAACACCACCGTATCCAGCTCCAAGAACAACTATCTTATTCTTTGACATGTTGTACACCTCGTCCCTTCATAAAAAATAATTCATAAATCGCATATTTTATTCTATATATAATATTATCATATGTCCATATAAAATAGTTATTTATTTTGTCGATTTTTTAACGATAATTTTTTATCAATTTTTCTTTCAAATGTTTGAAAATGGCTTATTAAAGCCACTTATTCCTACATTCTATTATTTACAGCAATAAGTTTTTCTTATAAGGTATAAGTTTTTTGAATATCAAAAGCAAATTTATATGTGTATAATTAGTCTGTAAATAATTCCATTTACGAAAAGATGCAAATATAATACTAAAATGAAAGAGAAGAGCGGATGCAGCCCAAAGGAAGCTTATCCAGCTAGAAACTGCTAAATAGCATTATTTAGTTTAGGACTTTAGGTTTTTGCCCTAAAGTCTTTTATTTTTATCATATTATTCTTTATAATATAAATAGTAAATCTTATAGGAGGATGCTAAAATGAAAAAATACTTAAATTACTTTTGCTTAACTATTTCATTAATCTTTTCTTTTGCATTACTTAGTGGTTGTACAAATAATTCACAATCCAGTGAAGCAAATAACGAACCTATTGAAAAAAGTGAAATCTTAATGGGTACAGTAATTAGTGTAAAAATTTATGATAGTAATGATGAAGCAATATTAGATGATGTTTTTAATAAAGTAAGAGAATTAGAAAGCAAATTATCAATCAATGATGAAGGAACATTAATAGATAAAATAAATGAAGCTTCTGGTATAAATCCTGTTGAAATTGATGAAGATACATATTATCTTTTAGAAAAAGGATTAGAATATGGTAATATATCTGATGGTCGTTTTGATATTACAATAGGACCATTAGTAAAGCTTTGGAGTATAGGATTAGAAGGTCAAAAATTACCTACACAAGAAGAAATTGATGCAAAACTTCCACTTATCAATTATAATGACTTGATTTTAAACGATAAAGAAAAAACAGCCTTTCTTAAGAGAAAAGAAATGATAATTGATCTTGGCGGTATTGCAAAGGGTTATACAGCTGACGTAATTTCAGAAATGTTATCTGAAAGAGGAGTTAATAGTGCTATAATAAATCTTGGTGGAAACATTCTTGCAAAAGGAAAGAATACAAACGGAAATCTTTGGAAAATAGGAATACAAAATCCAACTTCTGAACGTGGCGATACAGTTGGAATTATAAAAATTGAAAATAAATCTGTTGTTACTTCTGGAATTTACGAAAGATATTTTGAAGAAAATGGAGTAAGATATCATCATTTATTAGATCCAAAAACCGGCTATCCTTATGAAAATAACATTGCCGGTATAACTATAGTAAGTGATAAATCTATCGATGGTGATGCTTTATCAACTTCTGTTTTTGCAATGGGAATAGAAGAAGGCTTAAAATTTGTAAATTCAAGAGATGACATAGATGCAATCTTTGTAACTACAGATAATAAGATTTATTTAAGTGATGGAATTAAAGATAATTTTGAATTAAGTAATGAAGACTTTACAATAGCAAACTAATAACTCAGTTAGTAGTTTGGAATATGAAGTTTATGACAAAACTAAAAGAAGCTAGAAATTTTCTAGCTTCTTTTAGTTTTGTCATATTGATTATTTTACTCCTCTAATTGAAGATTTACTGTCTTCTTTTCACCATTCCTTATTAATTCTATAGATACAGTATCACCTGCCGATTTTGAATCCCTAATCTCTCTTAATTCATCAAAAGTTTTCACTCTTTTATTATCAAATTTTATTATTAAATCACCATTTTGTATTCCTGCTTTTTCTGCAGGTGAAAATTCTGACACTGAAACTATATAAAGTCCTTCTTCCATGTCAAATTGTTTAGCTAAATCTTCATTAATTTCTCTTATTGTGATTCCTAGCTTTAAAATAGGCTTTGATAAAGATTCAATTCTATCTTTAACTTCATTGATCGGAATCGCAAATCCAATTCCTTCCACTTCACTATCAGCAATTTTTAAGGTGTTAATTCCTACAACTTCTCCCTTTGTATTAATAAGAGGTCCTCCGCTATTACCAGGGTTAATTGCTGCATCTGTTTGAATTAAATTAACCTTTACTCCTGTACTTGTTTCTACTTTTCTGTTCACTGCACTTACCATACCACCTGTTACAGTTTGATTAAATTCTTTTGATAAAGGTGTTCCTATTGCTAATACTTCTTCTCCTGGCTGCAATACTGATGAATCTCCTAGCTCTACAACTCCAGGAACCTCTACTGTATCGTCCTTTATTTTAAGCATTGCAACATCTTGATTTTGGTCATAATTTACAACTTTTGCGGCTACATCTCTACCATCTGATAAAGTAACCACAACTTCTTGGGCTCCTTCAACAACATGATAATTAGTTAATATATACCCTTCTTCATTGATGATAAATCCTGAGCCAATTCCAGAAACTTCTTTAGGAAGAATTCCACTATAATCAATAACTCCATTTACAGATACAACAACAACTGCAGGAGCTACTTTTTGAAATGCCTCACTTGCTGTAAGGGCTCCTTCTGTTTCTCTGAAACTTTGAGGATTTAAAGTAATAGTTGTAGTTTGATTAATACCTTTCTCCTTCAATAAATAATAAGTACCATAGCCACCAATAGCACCACCAATAATTGCTCCAATCAGCATAATTGCTACTGCTCCAAATATTCCTCTTCTTCTTTTCCTATTTTTATTGCCATTTTGATAAATATACTCATTATTATTGCTATCTTTCATTACAAAATTAACATCATATACCTTGTCATCATCCATATTAAATACCTCCAAATAATTTGCATATTATTTCTATAATTTAATATAGCACCTCATTATGACAATTATATGACACATTTAAAATATATATTTTATTTTTTCATTCTTTCTATTTCATTTGCTTTTTTAATAACTTGTCTTATTCCATTTATTACTGAATCTTTTTCAGTAATTGATAGAAAATTGCTTTCTGTATTAACTTCATAAAGCTTCGTTAATTCCTCATCCCCTAAGGATTTTAATTCTACCTGATTATTTTTTGCTATTAAATAATAAGGTTTTCCGCTAAAAACTCCAGCTTCCTGACTGCTGTTGTTACCACTTGTAATATTGCTTATTTCATTATATACTGCCTTTGTATAACTTGTCTTTGTCCTATGAGCTTTAAACTCTTTTAAATCCTCTTCTTCTAAAGAATTTTCAAATTCCTCTACCTTACAATCAATATCTAGTTTATCAATTATAGAAGTTAATCCAATATAAGATCCAGCCTTTTCTATACCTCTTCTAATCTTTTCTAAAGTCATTTCCTTTAAAAAGTCTTCAGAATTTATTTCATTTTCAACCAAGGGATTTATTAATACTACTCCAGCAACTAAATCTGGATAAGCTTTTGCAAATTCAGTTAAAACAAGACTGCCATACTCTTCTCCTACTAATATATATGGATAAGGTGCTGCTGCTTTTCTTAGTAATACTCTTAAATCTTCTGCTTGCTCCTTAATAGTTCTATTTGATCCTCCATCACTAAATCCATAACCTCTTCGGTTATACACAAAGGTTGAAACATCATCATAATTTGTAGTTAAATCTTCAATTACTAAATCCCATTGATTTAAATTGGCTCCTATATTCCCATCAAAAATTACTGTATAATCCCCTCCATCTCCATCTATCAAATAATCTAATCTTTTATCATCAACTCTAATATAATCTACTCTTTCTTTAAGAGTTTCCTTTGAAATAAAATTAGTTATTCTTTGATAAACAAAACCTATGAGAAGTAAGATAATAAATATAGTCAATACCTGTTTAAAAACTTCTTTTGAGCTTTTTTTACTTCTCATATTAACCTTATGTACTCCGTTTGAATATGGTAAAAGTTTCATTTAATCTATCCCCCCCACTAACCTAAAGTTTTAAATTAGGCTTTGCGTTAAGATTAAAAGGACTCACTTTACCCTTCATTAAATTAAAATATGCAGCACTTCCTATCATTGCAGCATTGTCTGTACATAATACTGGTGAAGGAAAAAGTACCTTTATTCCTTCTTTTCCTGCTACATCTATTAATGTTTTTCTTAATGACGAATTAGAAGCTACACCACCTGCTATTGCTATTTTATTAACGCCTTTTTCTTTACAAGTTTTTAATACATTTTGTGTTAAAACATCAATCACAGCCTTTTGGAAAGAAGCTGCTACATCAGCTTTATTTATTTCTATATCCTTCATCTTACATTGATTCAAATAATTTAGAACTGAAGACTTAAGTCCACTAAAAGAAAAATCTAAAGAATCATCATGAAAATTTGCCCTTGGAAATTTAATTGCATCTTCATTTCCTTCTTTAGCCAACTTATCTATTTTGGGTCCTCCTGGATATCCAAGACCAATAGCTCTAGCTACCTTATCATAAGCTTCACCTGCTGCATCATCTCTAGTTTGACCTATAACTTCATATTCTCCATAATCCTTAACATAGACAATAAAAGTATGCCCCCCTGATACTACAAGTGATACAAAAGGTGGTTTTAAATCTTTATGTTCTATATAATTAGCTGATATGTGTCCTTCAATATGATTTACTCCAACTAAAGGCTTCTTTGATGAATATGCAAGTCCTTTCCCATATTGCAGACCAACCAAAAGGGCACCAACTAATCCTGGGCCATATGTAACTCCAATTGCATCTATATCTTTTAAACTAACTCCTGCTTTTTCTAATGCTTCCTTAACTACCTTATCAATTACTTCAATATGAATTCTTGAAGCTACTTCTGGTACAACTCCCCCATATACTTTATGTGTTTCTATTTGAGTTGCAATTATATTAGATAATACTTCTCTTCCGTTCTTTACTACAGCTGCAGCAGTTTCATCACAACTAGATTCTATTGATAATATTAATTTATCTTCCATAATTCTCCTCTTCCATATAACTATTTTTTATTTTATATTTTTTTGATAAAATATCTATAATACAATATAAAAAATTATTTATTATTAGTCTATTTGTTATTATATAATGAATGAAAAAAATATTCATTATATTTTATTAGAATTAATGGATTATTAAGGATTTACTAAGGTTTCTAAAGGAGTTTTTAATGAATATTTACGCAAAAGTTATAGTACCTGGATCACCAATTTCTAAATCTAATTTTAAATTACATAATAAGGATGGCAGAGCTATTCTTCCATATAATACGGGTAAGTCCTATGACAAATATGCTCTTTATGAGGAAGAAATAGCTTATCATGCAAGGTTGCAAAACCCAAATGTTGTTTTAGAGGAAGCCTTAATAGCTGTTTTAAAAGTTTACTATAAAAGTGAAAAAAGGCATCCTGATACTGCTAATATAACTAAAAGTATTTTTGATGGGGTTGAAAAAAGCGGTTTAATAGTAAATGATGCTCAAATTACTAAAATTATTACTGAGGAATATTACGATAAGGTAAACCCTCGATTTGAATTAGAATTTTTTGCAGAGAGCGAATTTACTCTTTCCTATTCTATTATTAAAAAAGATATCCCTAGTGATAAAAAAATATACACTTCTTTAAAAAAGAATATTAAAAATAAAATAAATTCTTCTGCTAAAAAAATCCCTAAGAAAAAGGCTGACTCTGAGGATTTAAATATAGGCAGCAAAAATAACACTTGCCATTTCTGCCAAAAAGAATTCTCTAAGGAAGATTTACTTAGCGCTGATAATGGAAAAACTATTTTTTGCAGAAATTGTTTTAGGAGGATGTTTTGAGTAAGAAAACTATAGTACTACTAGGTGATAGTTTAACTTATGGATATGGTGTCCATAAAAAAGAAAGCTGGGCTTATAAGTTGAATTACATTGAAAATCTTAATGTAATAAATAAAGGTGTTAATGGAAGCACTACTACAGATATGTTAAATAGATTTACAAAAGATGTTATTAATTTAAATCCTGATATAATATTTATTATGGGTGGAACAAATGATGTTTTATCTAATAAGAATTTATCCTTTGCAATAAATAATATAAGGCTTATGATTAAGGAAGGATTAACAATAACAAAGAATATTATTATTGGAATTCCACCAACTGTTTATAAAACAAATAACTCATATTTTATAAGCTTTGAAACTTATGACTATGTCTTTGAAAACCTAAAAAAATTACGCTTAGATTTAATAAATTTATGCGAAGAACTTAAAGTAAGCTATATAGATTTCTTTACAGAAACTAGTTTAAGTGAATATTATAATGATATTTTCATTGATGGAGTTCACTTAAATGCTTTAGGAAATAATTTAATATACGAAAAAATACTAACTACAATAATGTAGAATGAAGGAGGATTTTCAGCTGCTGAAAATCCTCCTTCATTCTACATTCTAAATTGGACATTAAAAATTGCTAATCGCTTTTTAGTAGATATATTTCTTAATATATTCTGAAGCATTTTTACCTACTATATATCCATTTTCTCCGCTGCTAAATACACTTTCTTCTCCTAATACTAAAGTTCCTGTAGCAAAAATTCCTTTTTCTGATGTTTGGAAATCTTTATTTACAACAGGATGACCTTTATCATCTAAAATCATATTTACTTTTCTTATTAAGAAAGTTTCTGGATAATAACCTATTTTCAGAACTAATGAATCACACTCTATATTTTTTACTGTATTATCTTCTAAATTTCTAATATCAACGCTTTTTATTCTTTCATTTCCATAGAGTTCAATAACCCTATGTTTTTTTATTATGTTTATGTTAAAGCCTTCTATTATATCTAAATATTCCTCTAAGCCATTTTTAGAAGTATCTAAAAAAGCTTGAATTTCTGCTCCTTCAATTTCTAATCTTCTTGCAAAAATTAAAGACCATTTATTATTTCCAACTACCACAACCTTCTTTCCTGGAAGATACCCTTGAAGATTAACAAGCTTATGGGCTGAAAGTAAAGTAAATATTCCTGTATATCTATGGATAGGAATATTAATATTGCCTGTGAATTTTTCTCTACATCCTGAAGCAAGAATTATTGAACTAGCTTTTATTTCTTGTATTCCCTCTTCTGGATTTACATAAGTTAACACTTTATTTTTACTTATTTCTAAAAGCTCTGTATTTAATTTAAAACTCCCTTTTAAAGCTCTATATTCTCTTATTAATTCACTAGATAATTCCGGGCCAGTAACTTCTGTTCCTAGAAAATACCTTCCAAAACCATTATGAATAAATATGTTTAAATTACCACCTAATTCATTATTTCTATCTAAAATCAATACATTTTTTATTCCATTTCTTAAGGCTGAAACTCCTGCTGAGAGGCCGGAAGCTCCACCTCCAACTATTACTAAATCATATTGAAGCATAATTTATCCTCCATAATTTTTGAAAATCTATAAATATTATATCATATAGAAAAAGCTTCTAATCTTAAGAATTAATTTATATTTTATAATTTGATTTATATAATATGCTATATTATAATTAAGACCTACAATTAATATAATTATTTCATGCATTGACTGAGGTGAAACAATGAAAAGAATTTATAGTAAGTTTAAAAGCCATTACGAAAATATTCTTACATATAATAGTTTAATAAAAATAATATTATTTTTAATTCCTTTATTAGGTATATTTCTTAAAACAATAATCTTTCAAGGCTTTATATCAAATGAGGATCCCTATTCATTAAATTTATTATTAGGCTTCAATAAGGTAAAACCTTTTATAGGGTATTATTTTTCCTTCATTCTGGTATTTCTTAGCTTTTCCTTATTGTTTAAAGCTAAAGGTAGAATAATATATTTATTTATTATTGATGCCTTTATTACAGCCTTAATACTATTAGATTTAGCTTACTTTAGAGGTTTTCAGACCCTTCCTTCAATATTATTGATAACACAAATGGCAAACTTAGATAATATGGGTGGGACAATATCCTCAATGTTTAGTAATAAAGATTTTTTACTATTCATTGATTTCATTTTGCTAGGATTATTTGTATTCTTTACAAGAAATTCTTATAGAAAACTAAAAAGAAGAGCTCCTATCTCCTTTGCAGTAATTTTTATATTAAGTGTTTTTTACATACAATATGTTCCAATTAATATTTATGTATTTAATAATGAAGATGTAAAGAATGGATATTTATTTTCAAATTACGATCCAACTGATACTGCTAGATATTTTTCATCAGTAGGATATCATATATTTGATCTTATTAATACCTATAAAGATTCAAAACCTTATAAGTTAACAGATGATGATAAAAATCAAATAAATCAGTTTTTTAATGAAAAAGAAAAACTAGAAAACAATGAATATGCAGGAATATTTAAAGGTAAAAATCTTATTATTATTCAAGTTGAATCCTTAGAAAGCTTTGTTATAAATAAGGAAGTTAATGGACAAGAAATTACTCCTACTATGAATAGTTTAATTAAAGAAGGATTATATTTTCCTAATATATATGAACAAGTAAATGAAGGGACAAGCTCTGATGCAGATCTTATGATAAATACTTCTATGTATCCCTTAAGAAGAGGAAGTACCTTCTTTAGATATCCAGCTACGAACTATAACTCTCTTCCAAATTTACTAGAAGAAGAAGGATACAATACAGTGGCAATACATCCAGATAAGGGTTCCTTTTGGAACTATGCTGCTGGTTTAAGAGGTATAGGCTTTAATAATTTTATTGACTATTATTCTTTTAATATAGATGAAGAAATTGGACTTGGCTTATCGGATGAAAGCTATTTTAAACAAGTTACTCCAATACTTAAAGATTTAAATAATCCATTTTATGCTTTTACAGTAACCTTAACCAACCATGGTCCTTTTGATTTACCAGCAGAGAAAAGAACATTAGAAATAGATAAAACTTTAGATGAAAATATACTAGGCGGATACTTCCAAAGCGTAAACTATACAGATAGACAGATAAGGAACTTCCTTTCCCAATTAGATAAAGAAGGTTTACTTGATAATACAGTAGTTGTAATTGAAGGTGATCATACCGGTGTTCATAAATATTATAATAGCGCTATAGAAACCTTGGCTAATCCAGAAGACTGGTATTTAGATAATGGTCATCATACAGTACCTTTTATTATTTGGTCTAAGGGAATGAACAAAGCAAAAAGCTTTGAAACAATTGGTGGACAAATAGATATTATGCCTACAATCTTATATTTGATGGGTATAGATAATGAAAAATATATAAATACTGCTTTAGGAAGAAATCTTCTTAATACAAATAAATCCTTTGCTGTTTTAACAGATCTTACTGTCATAGGAGAAAACCTTACAGAAGAAGAAAAAGAATTATATAAAAATATGGTTGAAATGTCGGATAAAATGATTAGAAGCAACTATCTTGATAAGTAAAATTTGATAATTTATACTTTAACTTTAATCTATAAAATTAGAAGCCTATTTGTGAAATCACAAATAGGCTCTTTTCCACTCCTTAACTCCAAACTCCTAACTACTAACTACTAACTACTAACTCCAAACTCCTAACTACTAACTAAAAACTCTACTTTCCTGCAATAGATAATTCCTTAACTATTACCGATGGACTTCCTACACTGCTCATTGGAAATTTTAAGTCATTACCCACCTCTTCAATATTTTTTAATAAATCAAAGAAGTTACCAGCTACCGTTATTTGTTCTACAGGAAAATCTTGCTTACCATCTTTTATACAGAAACCCTTGGCTGCTAAAGAAAAATCTCCTGTTATAGAATTCGCTCCTGAATGTAGTCCTGCAAATTCAGTTATTATAACACCTTCACCTACTTCTTCTAATAATTCCTTAAAGGCTTTATCTCCTGGTTTTAAATAAAAATTAGTTGGAGATACTCCCACAGAAGAGGCATAGGAAGATTTAAATCCATTTCCTGTTGTCCTTGTATTTCCTTTATGGGCTGTTTTTAAATTGTGTAATAAGGTTATTAATTTACCTTCTTTTATTATATCTTTCTTTCTTGTGGCAACTCCCTCATCATCAAAAGGAACTGATGCCAATCCATCTTCAAGATGTGGATCATCTATAATAGTAACTTTTCCACTTGCGATTATTTCTCCTTCTTTATCTTTCAATAAACTTAATCCCTTTTGGGCTGCATCTCCACTAAATACTCCACAAAAAGTTCCTAAAAGAGAAACCATAGCTTCATTATTTATAACAATTTTATATTTACCTGAAGCTATTGACCTTGCTCCAATTTTTGATATAGCTTCCTTTACTCCGTCTTCAGCAAGTCTCTTAGGATTTATTTCATTAACTGATTTTGCCACAGTATAACCCATACCATCTAGCATATTTTCTTCAGCTTTTATAATAGGTATAACATAAGCACTCAAAAGATTAGATTTATTTTCAAGATTAAGTCCTTTAGAATTTACTATTCCATACTTAGCATTTGAATAACCTATACCACATCCTTGGAAGCTAACTACTCTATCATCTAAATTTTTGGCTTCTTTTTCCATAGCTAATGCTAAATCTATTAATTTATTCGGATTTACATTTTCTAATTCCTTATGATAAGTATTAACATTGGCATATTCCCTATCTCCTTCATAAATAAACTGAAGATCATTATTTTCTATTGCTAAGGCACTTTCCATAGAATTCTTAACTAACATATCAATTGCATCTTCATCTAATATTTCTGTATAAGAATATCCTATTTTACCATTAACTTTTCCTCTAAAGGATAATCCGTAGGAGCTTGTTAAATTATATTTTTCTACTTCTTCCTTATAAACATTAATACTTAAACTTTCTTTATCTACATAGTAAACTTCATATTCCTCAAAACCAGCTCTTTTTGCTTTTTCAAATAGCTTATCTATAAAAACCTTCACTTCCATATATATCCCTCCTATCTTCCACCTACTGTTATTTCTTTTACTCTTATCATAGGTTGACCTACATTAGTTGGAATACTTCCTGATATAGAACCACACATTCCTTGTCCTTGTGCCAAATTTGTACCTACCATATCTATATTCATTAATATTTCGCTTCCTTTTCCTATTAAGCTGGCCCCTCTAACTGGTTCCTGAATAGCTCCATTCTTAACAATATATCCCTCAGAAACTGCGAAATTAAATTCTCCTGTTACTGGATTAACTGATCCTCCACCCATCTTTTTCGCATATAGTCCATTATCAATTGATTTTATTATATCTTCTTCTTTATCAGTTCCTGCTGCAATATAGGTATTAGTCATTCTTGAAGTAGGAGCAAATTTATAGCTTTCTCTTCTCCCACTTCCTGTAGGCTCCATCCCCATTCTTCTTCCATTTAATTTATCTATTAAATATCCTTGTAATATTCCATCTTTTATCAAAACATTTTTTCTTGTTTTATTTCCCTCATCATCAATATTTAATGATCCCCAGGCATTTGGTATAGTTCCATCATCAATAGCTGTAACTTTAGTAGATGCTATCTGCTTTCCTATCATATTTGTAAATACTGAATTTCCCTTTGCTACAGCAGTTGCTTCTAGAGAATGTCCGCAAGCTTCATGAAAGATTACCCCTCCAAAACCATTATCAATGGCAACTGTCATCTTCCCTGCCGGACAAGGTCTTGCATGAAGCATAGTATGCGCAACCCTTGAAGCTTCTCTTCCATAATACTCAGGATCAACAGTTTCAAATAATTCAAAGCCTTTATGAGCTCCTGGTCCCTCAAAACCTGTTTGATTTTCACCATTAGCTGAAGCTACTGAACTAATAGCTAATCTTGTCCTAACTCTTCTATCCTCAGTTAAAAGACCTTCTGTATTTGCAATTAAAACATTTTGTACTTTATCTAAATAAGTTACTGAAACTTGTTTGATATCATCACTATATTCTTTTGCTGATTTATAGCCTCTTTTCATTATCTCAATTTTCTTATTTGTTGAAACTGATGAAGGAAGATATAAAATAGGATGATTATTATAAGAAATTTTATCATTTAAAACAATGCTTATGTCTTCTTTTAAATCTCCAAGGGCTAATGCTGCCTTTTCAGCAGTATCTAATAATGATTGTAAATTAGTATTATTTGTATAAGCATATACACTCTTTAATCCCTTAAATATTCTAATTCCAATACCATGGATTCTTCCTGATATTGTATTTTCTACAACTCCATTTAATAGATTAATTGAAGTATTTAAAGTATCTTCTTCAAATATTTCTGCAAAATCACCGCCTGTTATTAAACATCTAGCTAGAACGCTAGATAATATATCCTTTGATAACATAATTTATCCTCCCTATTTTAAATTTTTAAATGCACTTTCCCAATATTTTACGTAATCTCCATTTGCCCATTCTGCCATTATTATTTCTTCATTTTCTTCTATTTCTATAGTTAAGATAGGAGTTGAATTTATAGTTCTATCTTTAATTTCATAAGCCAATAATTTATCCTCTAATTGAACTATCGCAATTCTTCCATTAGGAGAAGTAAAAGCATCTTTAAGAAATGGGGTTTGTGCCTTAAGCTCCTTCCAAGATATTAACAAAGTATCATAATTCAATAGTTTTTTTAATGGATTAATATTAATTCGATAATCTAAACTATCTGAATTTTGTAATTTTATATTCCCTATCAATACCCACTTGCCTTTTACTCTATCTAATTTAAAATTACTATAATCAATTTTATAAGCACTTATAGTTTTATCTTTAAGGTATTCCGTCAAAGCTACTTTATAATCAATTTCGTATTGATTTACTTCCCCTTCTGAATATATATCTCCAATCTTTAATCCTTCATTAGAATTAATATTATCTATAGGTATTGTTTGATATCGTTGAAATTTATTTTGAAAATTATCTCCTTCATAAACTTCCATTGATATATAATCATTTGATATAAAAGTTATATTTTTATAAATACTGCTTTCAAAGTTATATATTTCATCTATTTTATAAAGATCACCATCTATTTTTCTTGCATTAAAATATTCATAATGAATTCCATTTTCATCTAAAACTTTATTATTTATTTCCCAAATTCCATTCATTCTAGGAAAAACTATATAGTTCTTTTCTAAAACAGGCTGAATATTCCCATTATACATAGATATCCATAATGTTCTATAACTTTCATTACTATAATTTCCCTTATCATTTAATTCCCTATTTTTCTTTAAAACAAGCATAACTCCAACAGGACTATTATAATCTTCTAAAATAAATTCAGGCTCTATAACTTCATCTTCATTTGTCTTCTCAAAACTTTCCTTATTTACCTGAATTTCAACAGCCTCACTTTCTGTTTTATTTAAATAAAACAATATTCCTTGATAATATAAATAACCCTTATTATCATTATCAATTATGAATTCACCTATTATATTATTTTGATATATTATAGTAATTACTTCAATTTTTTCTTTATCTTTGATTATATCACTTATTTTTAATTTAAATTCATAGGAAACATTATATGACGCATTTACTAGCTTGAGTTTATAGGATGTATCTTTATAAATTTTATTTGCTATATCAATACTATTATTAGTGATATTTATAGTTTCATTTTTTAATGCTAATATTTCAGATTTATTTTCTATATTATCATCGATAAGATTAATATCAATTATTTTCCAATTACCTTCTATAATTAAACTATCATTTGAAGGAGCATTTATAGATTGAATTTCCCTTGAATTTACTTTACTACATCCACTGTTCAATGTAAATAATCCTATAAGAAGGAATATTATAATTTTTCTCATTTTTTATCCTCCTTGGTTTTATTTAATATAACATAAACTTCTGTGCCTACTCCTTCTTCACTTAAGATTTTTAATTCTCCATTATGAAGTCTAATAATTTCATCACAAATTGAAAGTCCTATACCATTCTTAGATTTTGAATTTTTTCCCTTAAAGAATTTTTCTTTAACCCTAGGTAGATCTTCTTTTCTTATACCGCATCCATTATCTTTTATTAAGAAGATTATATTTTTATCTTCCTCAGAAACATCCACTTTAACTTCTCCATTTTCACCAGTGAAATTAAAAGCATTGTCTAATAAATTAATAAATACCTGTTTTATTCTGTTAACATCAATATCTATAGTAGTCTCAATGTTACAATTAACTGTAAAATTTATTTTTTCACTTAATGCCCTTCTTTCCATTATTGCCTTTACTTCATTAAGCAATTTTGATATCGATATAGTTTCTATATTTAACCTCATATTTTCATTTAATAGATTTGAAAAATTAAGAAGCTCTTCAACCATTACTGTCAGCCTATCTGCTTCTTTTTCAATAATATTTAGTCCAAGTTCTAATGTTTCTTTATCAGTTTCATCATCCCTTAAGGTTATGCTCCATCCTTTTATTGCTGTTAAAGGAGTTCTAAGTTCGTGGGATACAGATGAAATAAACTCATTCTTAAGTTGTTCCCTGCTCTCTACCTCTCCTGCCATGAAGTTAAGAGCATTAGACAGCTGTCCAATTTCATTTTGACTTTTAATACTACTCCTTATTTTAAGATTACCACCAGCCATTTCCTTTGCTACTTCTGTTAAATATTTTATAGGTTTAATTATTTTATCAGCTAATAATATACTAAGTAGTATTCCAATTACAAAAGCAATAATAGATATTAATGAAAATCTTAAAATAACATTAGTAATTATTTTATTTACATCATCAAGCGATGTTATTAATCTAATTATACCAATTATTTCTCCATCTATAATAATTGGAGCTGATACAGCCATAACCTTACTTTTTGTATAATTAACTTTTCCAATCCATCTTGATATTTCACCCTTAGAAGCTTTTATTACATCTTCTTTTTTTATAAAATCTTCATCTTTTGCACCAATTGAATCCATTATAAGTTCTCTATTCTTATCAAAAATTTCAACCTGAACATTATTATCCTTCCAAAATATATCTACATCATCATTAATTATTTCATTTAAATTACTATTATAAAAATACTTCTCATATATACTTAAAGAAACATTAATTCTGCTTCTCAACAAATCTTCAGTATTATCATAATAGTATTTTGTTAAAAATATCATTAATAAAATATTTAATATTAATATTATTAAAGAAATAGTAATTAAAATTATTCTAACTACTTGTACTTTAATACTTTTCCTAGTTATTGCTTCCATCTATATCCCATTCCCCATATTGTTTCTATATATTTTGGCTCAGAAGGATTATCTTCAATCTTTGCTCTTATTCTTCTTATATTAACATCAATAATTTTACTATCTCCAAAATAGTCCTTCCCCCAAGCTGAATCTAATAGTTCATCCCTGCTAAAAGCACGATTAGGATTTTCCATAAAAGTTTTTACTATTAAATATTCCTTTGGTGTTAAATATATTTCCTTTCCATCTTTATAAAATTTCTTAGAATAGGGATCTAACTTATATTTATCGATCTTTATAACAGCAGAATTATCCTCCTTTAATCTTCTTAATATAGCCTTTATTCTAAGAACAACTTCCAAGGGATTAAAAGGTTTTACTATATAATCATCTGCTCCATATTCTAAGCCCATTATTTTATCCATATCTTGTCCTTTTGCAGTAAGCATAATTATTCCAATATCTCTATTTTCTTCCCTAATAATTCTGCATACTCTAAAGCCATCAATTCCTGGAAGCATTATATCTAATATAACTATATCTGGTTTTTCTTTTCTTACAAGATTCAACCCTTCTTCTCCATTAACTGCTTCTATAACTTCAAAATTATTTCTTTTTAAATTTATCTTTAAAAACCCTCTAATACTTTCTTCATCTTCAATTAATAATATCTTGTTCATATTCTCTCCTTAAAGCAATTATAAAAATTATTATTATATCAAAATAAATTAAGATATAAAAAAGCCCTTTAGCTAATTATATCTTAATTTATATTAATATTCCCTATTTTAAAGTTCTAAATTCAAAACCTTTCGATTTTAAAAAGTTTATATATTCTTGGAGGCCATTAACGGTATCTTTTTTATCATCAGTATCATGCATAAGAACAAAAATAATATCCTTATCCCCAACTGTATTAATTAAATTATTCA
Organism: Clostridium isatidis; assembly: GCF_002285495.1. Taxonomy (NCBI): domain Bacteria; kingdom Bacillati; phylum Bacillota; class Clostridia; order Eubacteriales; family Clostridiaceae; genus Clostridium; species Clostridium isatidis. Next base: position 2,486,274 of record NZ_CP016786.1, read on the forward strand.
TAAACTGTTCTTTTCCATGACTCTTGCCATCTGCATCTCCATTTAAAGCATTCCAATCCATTTGATATAGGCCTAACTCTTTTAATTTTATATACAATTCTTCTCTGCCCTTCCAGCTATAATATCCTCCAGGTAATCTAATTATTCTGCTGTAGAAATCATTTCCTAAAATTCCTTTTAATATACTAGTATTCTTATTCATATCTTCTATAACAGCTTGTACATCTATTATCCCATTAGGATATAAAAGACTATAATTATGAGAATAACCATGGTTAGCAATTGTATGTCCTTCATTATACATCCTTTTTAATAATTCATCAGCTTTTTCATTTCTTTCTATTGAAGTTCCTAATACAAAAAAAGTTGCCTTAATATTATTTGCTGCTAAAATATCTAATATTTTGCTTGTAGCTTCTCTTGATGGACCATCATCAAAAGTTAAATAAGCTATTTTTTTATGATCTTCACGATAGAATTTCCATTGGTAAAGTGTTTCAGGTAATACCTTTGAGACATCATCTATATAGTTATTTGATGCTGTATTTATCTCTTTAATATTAGAACTTTTATTTTCTTCTTTTAACTTTTCTTCATTATCTATTAATTTATCCTCTGTTTTATTATTTAAAGCTTTATTATCCTCAAAATCATTATAATGCTTGTCCTTATTCGAAATAGTATATTTCATTTCAGAAACTTTTTTAGTTATATATTTGAAACCACCTAGTTTTATTATTAACACCATATCTATTATTAAGAATACAATTAATATAAATAAAATAATCTTTAATGTTTTATCTTTCATAGTCATCATTCTTTCTTACATATTCTTCATATTTTTATTATATATTTTTAATTCCAACAAAACATTACAAAGTATTTACAATTCATTATAAACTTAATATAAAGAAGAATAGTTTAATATTATACAAATAAAAAGAGCCTTATAACAATAGATAAATTAATCTATTCTTATAAAGCTCTTAAATAAAAAATGGCTCCGCGGAGAGGGCTCGAACCTCCAACCTATCGGTTAACAGCCGAGTGCTCCACCATTGAGCTACCGCGGAATATTATTTTTCAGAAAAATTTGTTCTCTGAAAATTGCACATGAATATAGCCATTATTATTTTGGTCAAGCCCTCGACCTATTAGTATTAGTCAGCTAAATATGTTACCATACTTACACCTCTAACCTATCAACCTTGTGTTCTTCAAGGGGTCTTACTAGCTTATGCTATGGGAAATCTCATCTTGAGGGGGGCTTCACGCTTAGATGCTTTCAGCGTTTATCCCTTCCCGACTTAGCTACCCAGCTATGCTCTTGGCAGAACAACTGGTACACCAGAGGTCAGTCCATCCCGGTCCTCTCGTACTAAGGACAGCTCCTCTCAAATTTCCTACGCCCGCGACGGATAGGGACCGAACTGTCTCACGACGTTCTGAACCCAGCTCGCGTGCCGCTTTAATGGGCGAACAGCCCAACCCTTGGGACCTACTTCAGCCCCAGGATGCGACGAGCCGACATCGAGGTGCCAAACCTCCCCGTCGATGTGGACTCTTGGGGGAGATCAGCCTGTTATCCCCGAGGTAGCTTTTATCCGTTGAGCGATGGCCCTCCCACGAGGTACCACCGGATCACTAAGCCCGACTTTCGTCCCTGCTCCACTTGTGGGTGTCGCAGTCAGGCTCCCTTCTGCCTTTACACTCTACGAACGATTTCCGACCGTTCTGAGGGAACCTTTGGGCGCCTCCGTTACTTTTTAGGAGGCGACCGCCCCAGTCAAACTGCCCACCTAACAATGTCCTGTCACCAGCTTCATGGCGTCCAGTTAGAATCCCAATACTATCAGGGTGGTATCCCAAGGACGACTCCACTGAGGCTGACGCCCCAGTTTCCTAGTCTCCCACCTATCCTGTACAGACAATATCGAAACTCAATGCTAAGCTACAGTAAAGCTCTACGGGGTCTTTCCGTCCAATCGCGGGTAGCGAGCATCTTCACTCGCACTACAACTTCGCCGGATTTGCAGTTGAGACAGTGCCCAAGTCATTACGCCATTCGTGCGGGTCAGAACTTACCTGACAAGGAATTTCGCTACCTTAGGACCGTTATAGTTACGGCCGCCGTTTACTGGGGCTTAAGTTCACACCTTCGCTTACGCTAAGTGTTCCCCTTAACCTTCCAGCACCGGGCAGGCGTCAGCCCCTATACATCAGCTTACGCTTTAGCAGAGACCTGTGTTTTTGCTAAACAGTTGCTTGGGCCTATTCTCTGCGGCCTGCTCTCGCAGGCACCCCTTCTCGCGAACTTACGGGGTCAATTTGCCTAGTTCCTTAACTGCAATTCTTCCGATGGCCTTAGGATTCTCTCCTCATCTACCTGTGTCGGTTTGCGGTACGGGCACTACTTCTCTCTCTAGATGCTTTTCTTGGAAGCATGGAATCAGATACTTCGGTCATAATGACCTTCCCCATCACACCTCAGGATTGTCAGAACGGATTTGCCTATCCTGACTCCCTAAATGCTTAGACTAGCACGACCAACGGCTAGCACATCCTATCCTTCTCCGTCACACCATCGATAATAACGATAATAGTGGTATTGGAATATCAACCAATTGTCCATCACCTACGCCTTTCGGCCTGGGCTTAGGTCCCGACTAACCCTGGGCGGACGAGCCTTCCCCAGGAAACCTTAGATTTTCGGCCTGTAAGATTCTCACTTACATCTCGCTACTGATGCCAACATTCTCACTCGTAATCAGTCCACCGCTCCTTACGGTACGACTTCAGCCCGATTACGACGCTCCTCTACCGCTCACACGAAGTGTGAACCCGTAGCTTCGGTGGTAAGTTTGAGCCCCGGACATTTTCGGCGCAGGATCTCTCGACTAGTGAGCTATTACGCACTCTTTAAATGAGTGGCTGCTTCTAAGCCAACATCCTAGTTGTCTTAGAAATCCCACATCCTTTACCACTTAACTTACACTTTGGGACCTTAGCTGACGATCTGGGCTTTTTCCCTTTTGACTACGGACCTTATCATTCGCAGTCTGACTGCCGGACTAATAGTATATGGCATTCGGAGTTTGATAAGGTTCGGTAAGCAATATGCCCCCTAGCCCATTCAGTGCTCTACCTCCATTACTCATATCCGACGCTAGCCCTAAAGCTATTTCGAGGAGAACCAGCTATCTCCGAGTTCGATTGGAATTTCTCCGCTATCCACAGCTCATCCCATGCTTTTTCAACAGCAACGTGGTTCGGTCCTCCACGGGGTTTTACCCCCGCTTCAACCTGGCCATGGATAGGTCACCCGGTTTCGGGTCTACGGCATGCAACTAGTCGCCCTATTAAGACTTGGTTTCCCTTCGGCTCCGTACCTTAAGTACTTAACCTTGCTACATACCGTAACTCGTTGGCTCGTTCTACAAAAAGCACGTCATCACCCTCATAAGGGGCTTTGACCGGTTGTAGGCACACGGTTTCAGGTTCTATTTCACTCCCCTCCCGGGGTTCTTTTCACCTTTCCCTCACGGTACTGCTTCACTATCGGTCATCAGGTAGTATTTAGCCTTGGGAGGTGGTCCTCCCTGCTTCCCACAAGGTTTCACGTGTCTCGTGGTACTCTGGATTAGAACTTGATTATTATAACTTTCACCTACGTGGCTATTACACCCTGTGGCTCAACTTTCCAGTTGTATTCGGTTAGCTATAATTT